>NZ_JBEPMA010000001.1:0-332814 GCF_040545475.1 Peptoniphilus olsenii
ACGTATTCAGTCCTCGAGGTTCGGATACAAAAAGAATAGAGTTAAATAGATACATCAGAAATATATAATATGATACAAGGAAATATTGAACCGCCATATGCCGAACGGCACGTACGGGTGGTGTGAGAGGGGCTACAGGTTAGCCCCTACTCGATTATAATAAAAAACGAAGAGGTACGTATGAAAATAATTAGATTTAAAAATAGTTATGCAACTGAGGTTTCTAAATTAATTATTGAAACTTTGACTCTATCTAATATAAAAGATTATTCTTTAAATTATATACGCCAAAAATTAGAAATATCAAACTGTTCTAGAACAGCCGTCAATTTTTATAAAAAATTTGGGTATAATTTTAAAAATAACAATCATAAACCTGATGATGAGGGTTTAATTATATTAGAAAAGTTTAAGAAGTAATTAAATATATAGGGTGAGATTATGCTTAAAATCACTACTGAAAATTTGATAATAAGAAATGTAATGATTGATGATGTAAGTTCAATTTATAAATATAGAAATAATAAAATATGTTATAGATACCAAAGAGGTCAAGCAAAAAGCAAAAAAGAGATTACCCAACTAGTTTTAAATAATTTGGATAAAAATATTAACCTTGAAACTAATACATTGCTAGCAATAGCAATTAAAGAAACCAATGAAATAATTGGTGAAATTTTAATAATGCCAAAGGACATGACAATATCTCTAGGTTATACTATATCTCCTGAATTTCAGAATAAAGGATATGGATTTGAATCAGTTTCTAAATTAATTGATATACTTCACTCTAAATTTCCAAAACATGAGTTTATATGTTTTTGTCATCCAGATAATACTTTTAGCATAAAACTATTAGAGAAATTGGGTTTTACAAATATGGGTTATTATAAAGTTGTTGAATCTTTAATGTTTGGCAAATGGATAAATATTTATTAGAAACAAGGAGCGGAGTAATGAAAAATAATATAATTAAAGAATTTATAGAAAAAACTGGAATTGGATTTAAGCAACTAATTAAAGCGATGATTTTTTCATCTTTAATAAATTTTTTAGTTTTGCTATTTGGTTTAAAAATTGCAAATATTCCCCACTATATTTTAATATCCTTGGTTATAAGTATTATTGATTTATTGCCAGTTATCGGAGCAGGTATTGTACTAATACCTTGGTCAGTCGTAGCATTTTTTAATGGAGATACGAAATTAGTATTAATATTATTATTACTTTTTATAATTACATTTATATTAAAGCAAATACTTGAACCAATTATATTAGGTAAAAGTGTAGGTCTAAAACCTATGTATTCATTAATTATTACAATAATTTGTATGGTTGTTTTTACTCCGGCAATTGGAGCATTAGTAGGTGCGATAGTTTCTGTAATAGTTTCAGTTCTTATGGATTTGAAGAAAGAATTATATGAAGAATAAGATTTAAAACTCCAATATTTAATAATAGGAGTTTTTTATATTTGTAAAATGACATTGTGTCATGTATAATATAGCTAATGACACTGTGTCATATAAGGGGGAAGAAAATTGAAGAAAGTTTTAATAGTTATTGCTGGATTATTGTGGATGTTTACAGGGTTTATGGTGACAAAAATTGGTTTAGAAGCATATATTGAGTTAAACGCAAATGCTTTATTTTTTATACCAATATCTATTTTAATATTTTATTTGTTCTATTTTAAGATATTTTCACCACTTCAAACTAAGAATGTGAAAAGAATAATGTCTCTTCAAGATGAAGAATTAAAATTGTGGAAATTTTTAGACAAAAAAAGTTATATAATTATGATTTTCATGATGACTTTTGGGATCGTGTTGAGAAAATTTGCCAATTTACCTGCTTTATTTTTATTTATATTTTACACTGGACTTGGAGTTGCTTTATTCGCAGCAGGACTTAAATATTTTGTAGAGAAAAAACAAATTAAGGAGGTATTTCGTGCCTAAAGATACATTTTTAAACTTAAATGAAGATAAAAAACAAAAAATAGTTGAAGTTTTGAAAGAAACATTTAGCAATAAAACGATTTTTGATGCCAATGTAAAAGAAATTGTAGAAAAATTAGATATTGCAAGAGGAAGTTTTTACCAATATTTTGAAAATTTAGAAGATTCTTATTTTATGATTTTAGATTTAGAAACAGTAGATATTCATAAATTGTTTTTAAAAATATTAAAAAATAATGCCTATGATGTATTTTTATCTTTAGATGAATATGGAAAGAAGTTAAGTAAAATTTTATTTGACCCTGAAACATATTCTATTTACAAAAATAAATTTTTATACTGGACACCAGAGTTGGAAAAAGGTTGGCAAAAATATAAAATAAATCAAGTGTCAATTTTAGGGACAAATTCACAAACAAATGAAAATACTTTTATAATGGGTGAAGAAATGCAGTTTATTAAGGCTATTATTCATAATTTAATTGAGCGAAATTATTTAAACTCATGGAGCAGTTCTGAATTTTTAATTCATTTTAATAAATATATTGAATGGTTAAAGGGAGGTATAAATTTTGATGGGATTAATTGAATCTTTATTTGATATAACTTATTTGATTGTGGTAATTGGTCTGGGAATAAGACTGATATTAAGTCCTAAAAAAGGTGCTAAACTTTTTGGTTGGATGGCTATACTATTAGGTGTTGGAGATGCTTTCCATTTATTACCTAGAGTAATGGCTCATTTAAGTCCTTCAGGATTTATAGAATATCAAGCAGCTCTTTCGTGGGGTAAATTCATCACAGGAATTACTATGACAGTTTTTTATTTATTGTTTTATTTCTATTATAGTTTACTTTCAGAAGATTATGATAGTAAGAAAAAATGGACAATATTTATATTGACAGCTATTAGAATTATATTGATATTATCACCTCAAAATAATTGGGGAGCAAATGAAAATTATACAATGGGTATAATTCGCAATATTCCATTTTTAATTATGGGAATACTATTAATAATTTGGACATATAATAAAAAGAATGTAGTTGGACTTGAAAAAATGAGTCTATTAATATTTTTAAGTTTCTTATTCTATATACCAGTAGTTTTATGGGTAGATAAAATGCCAGCGCTTGGTGCACTTATGATTCCAAAGACAATTGCATATGTACTAATTGTAGTTCAAGGATTTAAATATTTTATAAAAGAATTTAAAATTTCAAATTTAATTGATATGTCTTTAACATATTTAGTGATGGGATTAGCAGGTGGAGTTTTTTATAGAGAATTTACGAAATATTTTAATTACACACTAGATAACCATTTGTCTAAAATTCATGTGCATACTTTAGTATTAGGTTTTATAGTTTTATTACTCATGTATTTAATGGTGAAAAATTTTAGATTAGACAAATTGTCAGAATTAAAAAGAACACTATATATTTACAATATTGGATTAATAACTACTATTGCAACAATGACGGTTTATGGTATTTATGATGTAGTAGGTGAGGGACAAGATACGATTAATATAGCAGCATTATCAGGAATATCAGGTATAGGCCATACTTTATTAGGGATTGGATTTATATGGACCATGTTAAAAATCAAAAAATTATCTGAATTAAAAATTATAAAAGAATCTTAAAAATTAATTGTCGCAATTAAACTAAATATAAATTCATATGAATAAACTTTGTTTTGATGTTTTTGATGTTTTAATATTATTGGACAAAAAAATTTGATGGTTATGTATAAATATCATAATTTTGTACATAGCCATCTTTATTTTTTAAAGGTTTTTAAGTCTTTTTGTGCTATGATTAATATAATAATTATTAATTATATATTTTCACGTATTTTAAGGAGTATTTTATGAATAATATTGATGAAATTTTAAAAGATTTAGACAAGAGATTATCTAAAATTGAAAATTTATTTTCAAATGATAATAGTTATAATTTAAATGTTTTGGGAAATAGAAAAGCCAAAAGTATTAATTCTACTGTAAGAATAAAAGATGTTAAGCTTCTTTTTCCTACTATTTCACCTGTAGATATTGATAAATCAACTGTAGATCCTTCTACTCTAGTTGTAATCCCAAATGATGAAGAGGTAATAGAAGAAATTCAGAAAGCTTATATGCATGCTTTTGAAATGGGTAAAAATACTGGCAAGTTCCCGGCTGATTTTTCTTATGATGATCTGACTGCCAATAAGAAAGAAAGTGTCTTTCTCAACAAAAATGATTTTATTAATTCTCAGAAACATAAAGTTAGAGAATTTCTTCCAGAGTTTATCGGCAATGGTATTTTGATGAGAAATGTAAAAGTTGGCGAAGATGAAGAGAAGAATTTTGGTGTTGTTCTTAGGGATAAAAGTGGCAATTTATTAAGCCCAAACGAGAGAATTGTCACTGGAGATATAGGAGAAATTGTGATCAATTTTCATCCATATAATTTTAATAATAAATTAGGTATTAGTAGATATATTCAAGGTTTTATTCGTACAAGTTCTAGCAATAATGCAAAGAGTCTTTTTATTTAATTATTATCAACATGAATATACAAGATATTTTATTTGAATTTCAAGATGAAAGATATGCGAATTTTCAAAGTAAGTTAATACCAAATATTGAAAGAGAGAAAGTTATTGGGGTTAGAGTGCCAAAGCTAAGACAATTAGCAAAAGATTTAAGTAAAAACTTGGATGTTTCATTATTTCTTCAGGAATTGCCACATTATTATTATGATGAAAATATGCTACATAGCATTTTGATTTCTAATGTTAAGGATTTTGATAAGACTATTATTGAAATTGAAAGATTTCTGCCTTATGTTGATAATTGGGCTGTATGTGATGTGATTAGTCCGAAGATTTTTAAAAATAATAAAGAGATTTTATTAAAAAAAATAAATGAATGGGTAAATCATAATCATATTTATACACAAAGATTTGCCTTAAAAATGCTTATGACACATTTTTTAGACAATGATTTTCAAAGTAATATTTTAGAAATACCAGCTAACATTTGTTCTGATGAATACTATTTGAATATGATGATAGCATGGTTTTATGCCACAGCTCTTGCTAAAAAGTGGAACTATACTATTAGTTATTTAGAAAATAATCTATTAAATACTTGGGTGCATAATAAAACAATTCAAAAGGGTAGAGAAAGTAACAGAATTTCTAAATTGCAAAAAATATATTTAAAATCTTTGTTAATTAAATAATTTATTATTATACAAACCATTGGAGAATACTTTGTAAGTATTTTCTGATGATTTTTTATTGAAATTTATTTTGAAGATAATATTTAAGATATAGATTTTTATATAAATATATTGAGTTTTAATTAAAAAATTTCAAATAATAATATCCACAATTTCAAAATTTTTTATCCCTTGTGGTTGACAGTATGAAAAGGTTGTACAATATTTTTCTAATTTGAAATGTTGTTTTTTATATGGTACGGTTTTAATGTAAAGTTTAATGCAATTTTGTTTAAAAAAACTAAATGGAGGGATTATTTTATTTGAGCGGTAGAAAAATAAAGATATCTTGTAAGAATGTTACTAAAATTTTTGGAAGAAAAGAAAAAGATGCAAAAAAACTTTTAAGGGAAGGTAAAAGTAAGGAAGAAATTTTTAGTAAGCTAGGTGCTACAGTAGGAGTTAGTGGTGCCACTTTTGATATATATGAAGACGAACTTTTTGTAATAATGGGACTCAGTGGTAGTGGTAAATCTACATTAATAAGATTGATGAATAGGTTAATTGAGCCTACTGATGGCGATATATTAATTAACAATGAATCAGTAATTAATGCTGATAAAAATAAACTACTATATTTTAGACGAAATATTATCAATATGGTTTTTCAAAATTTTGCTTTACTGCCAAATAGGACTGTTTTGGAAAATACGGAATTCGGATTAGAGATTAAAAATATTGATAAAAATGAAAGAGAAAAAAAGGCAGAAATGGCTTTAGAAAGTTCTGGACTACTTCCGTATAAAGATCAATATCCTGACCAATTATCTGGAGGTATGCAGCAAAGAGTTGGATTGGCAAGGGCTTTGGCTAATGATCCAGAGATATTATTAATGGATGAAGCTTTTTCCGCTCTTGACCCTTTAATTAGATCAGATATGCAAAATGAATTGTTGCTGTTGCAAGACAAGGTCAAAAAGACAATTGTATTCATAACTCATGATTTAGATGAGGCTCTAAAGTTAGGAGACAGAATTGCTATAATGCGAGATGGCGAAATTGTTCAAGTTGGCACTGGAGAAGAAATTATTACTAATCCAAAAAATGAATATGTAAAACAATTTGTTAAAAATGTAGATCGAACTAAGGTTTTAAAGATAGATAAAATTATGTCTAAACCTGATTTTACTATTGATATAAATGACGATAATAAAAAATTAAATGAAGTATATAATATTATGGTCGAAGATAATTATACAAATATTTTAGTGAAAAATAGTAATAATAAAGCGATTGGTTTCATAGAACAGACTGATTTGAAAAAATATTTAGATAATAAAGACATTAAATCTATAAATGATTTTATAAATACTGATTTACCGAGAGAATCTAAAAATTCCACAATAGATAATGTCTACAATATTTTAAAAGATTCAGTTACTCCAGTGGTAATTGAAGACGATAATGGACAATTAGTTGGGATAGTAACTAGAAAAGATATATTTGAAATACTTGATGAAAATACGGGTGAAAATAGATGATGCACATAGAAAAAATTAAAGTTTCAGAATGGATTGAGTCTGTGACAGAATTGGCAACACATTCTTTGGGTGGTTTTTTTAATGGTGTTAGTTCATCTGGAGAATGGATAATTGAAAAATTAAGTTCTGTATTACTTTCAATTAATCCATTTATATTTATCATAGTTTTAACTTTCTTGTCTTTTTATATTAATAGAAAAAATAAAAAGTGGGGTTTTGGAGTTTTTGTATTTTTGGGTTTAAATTTTGTTTACAACCAAGATTTATGGCCTGAATTTATGAGTACTTTAAGCTTAATTTTGGTTTCTAGTTTTTTTGCAATTGTTCTTGGAATACCTCTTGGAATTTTAACAGGAAAAAAAGAAATTGCTCAAACAATTATCAAACCTATTTTAGATTTTATGCAAACAATGCCTGCTTTTGTTTATTTAATTCCGGCTGTTGCTTTTTTTGGAATTGGTGTAGTGCCTGGTATGGTGTCATCAATAATATTTTCGCTTCCACCAACTGTTAGATTTACTTCTTTAGGACTTAGACAAATACCCAAAGAAATTGACGAAGCTGCCATATCTTTTGGTGCCACGTCGTTACAAAAATTATTTAAAGTTGAGTTACCTCTTGCTAGAAATACAATTATGGCGGGTGTTAATCAAACTGTAATGTTGTCTTTATCGATGGTGGTAATTGCATCTATGATTGGTGCTCCTGGTTTAGGTCGCAATGTAGTATCTGCTTTGCAAAGAGCAAGCGTGGGGCCTGGTTTTGTTGCAGGTTTAAGTATAGTTGTATTAGCAATTATTATGGATAGATTTACTCAATCTTTTAATTCTAATAATTGATTGAATTTTTATTAATAGTAAGGAGAATTATGAAATTTTTTAAAAAATTATTTTTTATATGTACGTTGTTTATTTTGATGATGGGAATTGTTTCCTGTTCAAATGATTCTTTAGATAATAAAGAAAGTGATAAAGAAGTAGTGGAACTTGGATATGTTGAATGGGATACTGAAATAGCTTCTACAAATATATTAAAGCTAGTTTTAGAAGATGAAGGTTACGAAGTTGAAATCACACCTTTAGATAATGCTATAATGTGGAGTGGACTTGCTAACAAGGAAATAGATGCAATGGTATCAGCATGGTTGCCAGTTACGCATAAAGATCAATATAATAAATATAAAGATAAAATTGATGACTTGGGAGCAAATTTAGAAGGTGCTAAAATAGGTTTAGTGGTGCCAAAATATATGGATGTAAATTCAATTGAAGACTTAAGTGACGAAGCTAATAAAGAAATAACAGGTATTGAGGCTGGTGCAGGTGTGGTTGCTACAACAGAGAAAGCTCTTAAAGAATATGATAATTTATCTGATTGGAAACTCACACCATCATCTTCAGGGGCAATGGTGGCTGCACTTGGGCAAGCTTATGCAAATGAAGAAGATATAGTAGTGACTGGTTGGTCACCGCACTGGAAATTTCAAACATATGACCTAAAATATCTAGAAGATTCTAAAGGTATTTTTGGTGGAGAAGAAGAAATTAAAACTATGGCTAGAAAAGGCTTGAAAGATGATAAACCTGAATTATTTAATATTATAGATAATTTTCATTGGGGTGTTGATGATATTGAGTCTGTAATGTTGGATATTTCTGAAGGGATGTCACCTGAAGAAGCTGCAAGAAAATGGATTGACAATAATCAAGATAAAGTTGATGAATGGATAAAATAAAGAGAATATATTGAAACTAAATATATATAACAGAGGTTGAAATATGCCTCTGTTTTTTTATCGAAAATAAATCATAAATTATTCTGTGTAAATATATTAAATGATGAATAATAAGCAATAATCCTTTATTTAAATTCCTTTCTTCTGATAAACTATATTTAAAATACATAATTTAAGAATTTCTTAATAATTAATACAATTCTTTGTAATAACTATTTGTTAATATAATCATAGGAGGATTTATGAGAACTTATAATATTTTAATAGCTGAGGATGATAAGGAAATTGCAAGATCAATTGGTATTTATTTAAAAAATGAAAATTTTAAAATTTTTTATGCTTATGATGGTCTTGAAGCTCTGGATATTTTTAAAAACGAAAAAATTGATTTAATTATTATGGATTTGATGATGCCTAATCTATCGGGGGAAGAAGCTATAATTAAGCTTAGAGAAATTTCTGTGGTTCCTATTTTGATTTTATCTGCCAAATCTGAAGATACTGATAAAATATTTGGTCTAAATATTGGTGCAGATGATTATATACAAAAACCATTTAACCCTATGGAACTTATTGCAAGAGTAAAGAGTAATTTACGAAGATTTTATTCATATGATTTGAAATCCGACAAAAATTATATTGAGATTGGCAATATAAAACTAGATTTAAATCAAAAAATAGTATACGTAGATGAAGAGGCTGTAAATTTAACATCCATTGAATATAAGATTTTGGAACTTTTAATGAAAAATCCAAATAAAATTTTTTCTATTGATAATATTTATGAAACTGTATGGAATGAGCCTGCGATTGAAGCCAAAACTGTAACTGTCCACATAAGGAGAATTCGTGAAAAAATTGAGGTCAACCCCAAAAAACCAATGTATTTGAAAGTACAGTGGGGACTAGGGTATAAGTTTGAAGATCCAAGGAGGTTATAACATGGATAAAAAATATAATTTAAGAAATTTGATAATATCTTTATTATTAATTGCTGTTATTTCGGTTTTTGTAGGCTTTTATTTACAAGATAAGGCTAATATAAATAATACTAGAATTGAAAATCATTTTCACTATTTTATTACAAAGACAATATCTTCTTCTTTGGAAGATGATGTATATGAAGATGACAGTTTGTTCAATTACGCTGTTAAATCTTATAAGAAAAAATATTATGATTCATTTGGTGATGAAGTAAGAGATCAGGATTTAATTGATACTCAGAAAAAGATTGATAAACTGAAAGAAAAGGGTTTAAATCCCAATAATTATATTGATGAATATGAATATAATAATGAATTGAACAGTGAGTATAAGACCTTTTATTTGACAAATGATGATATAGGAGAGCAATTTGACCCCGAGACTTTAAGTTTAGTTGAAAAAGATTTTGGGATAAGAGGTATTGTCAATAATGACAAAGTAATTATAAAGGAAACCATAGTTTCGGAAAGATTAAATAAATCTGATTATAAAAATTTACCACGAGAATTTAAGAAATTAATAAAAACTGAGCTTAGCGGGATTAATAATAGATACAACATTGGTAATCTTAAATTTGTTTATTATGGCAATTTAGATGATCCTGTTTTTGAAAATATTAAAACTGAGAAGTTTAATATCACGCTAGAAACTGTTATGATTTTATCTATTCTCTGCAATTTGATTTTATCTACTGTATTTGCTTTGTTTATTAAAACTAAAGGAGTAGATAGTTCACGTAAATTGAAGTCAATATTCACTTTACCTATAGAATTTGTAGGCATACTATTTTTAATATTCACCTTTACAAGTTCAAATATTATATCATGGCAATTATTTAATAATATTCCAGAATTATTTTTACTACTAACAGTATTGGGCAATATTATCATAGCGTTGACTATCTTTTATCTAATAATTAATTTTAAAACTATGTTTATAAAAGATGTAGAAAATTATGTTGTCAATTATTCTTTAATAGGTCGAGGAATAAAAAAATCTTTCGATGTTTATAATGATTCTTTTAATAAAGATTTAAATGAAGACCAATTTTTAAAATTAAAAAGAGATTTTTCTATTAAATATTTAATTGTGACTTTAATTTTGTTATTTATTATTATGTTTATTGTAAATTCGCCTGAATTGACTTTACTTTTAATAATTTTATCTGTTTTATTTTATTATATTTCAATAAAACTCATGAATGAAATTTCAAGAATTAATTTTGAATCGAATAAAATTGTGATGGGAAATTACAAAAACAAAATTGAAAAAAAAGGCAATATGTTTGATAGAATAATTGATAACTTCAACAATATATCTTCAAATTTAGACGAAGCTGTCGAAGATGCCATAAAATCAGAGAGAATGAAGACTGAACTTATAACTAATGTGAGTCATGATTTAAAAACTCCTTTAACTTCAATTATTAATTTTTCAGATTTAATTAATAATTCGGATAGCAGTTTGGAAGACAAAAAAGAATATGCAAAAATAATTAATGAAAAATCTCTAAAACTTAAAGTTTTAATAGAAGATTTATTTGATGTATCAAAAGCTAGTTCCAATAATATAGAGTTATCTAAACAAAAATTAGATTTTAAGTCCTTAGTAGAACAATCTATTGGAGAATGGGAAGATAAGATTAATGAAAAAAATATAAAATTAGTTTCAAATCTTCCAGAGGAGAAAGTTATTTTAGAACTTGATGGGCAGAAATTTTCGAGAGTTTTAGATAATCTTTTCTCAAATATAAGCAAATATGCACTTGAAAATTCAAGAGTATATATTAATTTATATAATGATGAAAATGTGCGTTTAATTATCAAAAATATATCAAAATATGAACTTGGTATTTCTGAAGACGAATTAATAGAAAGATTTACTAGAGGAGAAAAATCTCGAACAACTGCTGGTTCAGGACTTGGTCTTTCAATTGCTTCTTCTTTTGTAAAGGCACATGGAGCAGATTTTAAAATAGAAGTTGATGGTGACTTATTTAAGACAATTATTGAATTTTAATTTTTTAGGCTAAGAGTTTTGCTCTTAGTCTTATTTTATGTTTAAGTAAGGGTTTTATTGTGATAATATTAAAACAAGGAAGTGATTATATGATTTTAGATAAATTGAGAAAAAGCATGGCAGATAATAACATAGATTTTTATATAATACCAACTAATGATCCTCACGGGTCAGAATATCTGCCAGATTACTTCAAAGAAAGAGAATTTGTAACTGGTTTTACTGGATCTCAAGGTATTGCAGTTGTTACACAAGATGATGCATTTTTGTGGGCAGATGGGAGATACTATATTCAAGCTGAAAATCAAATTAAGTCTACTGGTTTTAAATTAAAAAAACAGGGTTTAGCTGGTGTTTTAAATTATGATGAGTGGATTGAAGAAAATATTTCAGATGGAAATACTATTGGTCTAAATGCTGAATATTTTTCTGAAGACAGTTACAAAAATATATATTCCAAGTTGAAAAGCAAAAATATAAATATTGTTGATATAGATTTAATAAAAGATATTTGGAATAATAGACCTTTATTGCCAGCAAAAGAAGCATTTATTCTTGAATTGAAATATTCAGGTAAATCTAGAGTTGACAAAGTTAATGAAATTCGAAATAGCATCAACAAAAAAGGAGCAGAGATAACCGTAATTTCATCTCTAGTAGATATTTGTTGGACACTAAATATTAGAGCTGAAGATATTGAAGATACACCTGTGTTAATTTCTTTTTTGATTATAGAAAAGAATAAAATTATATTATTTACAGATAAAAATAAAGTTCTTTTGATTTCTGACAAACTAAATGATGTTCAAATAGAAAAATATGACGATTTTTATTCTTATTTAGAAGGGTATAAGGACGAAAAAATATACTTGGACATTAAGAACATAAATCACAGAATTTATTCCATATTGTCTAAAAAGAATATAATTATTGAAGGAAATAATATCTCTTCAAATTTAAAAGCTATAAAAAATGAAATAGAAATCAAAAATTTAGAAGACACTTATATAAGAGATGGAGCTAGCCTTTTCAAATATATTACTTGGATTAAAGATAAGGTTAAAGAATCACCAATTGGAGAATATGATGCTCAACTAAAATTAGATGCTATTAGAGCAAGTGACGATTTATATATTTCAAATTCTTTCGGAACTATTTCTGCATATGGACCAAACGCTGCGATGATGCATTATAGTGCCAATGAAAATCAGCAATCAATGATTAAAAATAAAAGTTTTTATTTAGTTGACTCAGGTGGACAATACTATTCAGGAACGACAGATATAACAAGAACTATAGCAATGGGAGATTTGACTGAAGAAGAGATACATGATTATACTTTAACTCTTAAATGCCATTTGAATTTAATGGATTGTGTATTTTTAAAAGACACTTATGATGTAGCACTTGATGGTATTGCAAGATATGAAATGTGGCAAGATAGACAGGATTATAAATGTGGTACAGGACATGGAATAGGTTTTGTATTGTCTGTGCATGAAGGACCACAAAGTATTACTAGAGCCAAAGAACCAACAAAGATGGAAATAGGCATGGTTGTATCTAATGAACCTGGAGTTTATAAAGAATCTAAACATGGTATAAGAATTGAAAATATAATGAGAGTTATAGAGGATTCTGAGACTGTGGATTCTGTATTTCATAAATTTAAAACTATTTCATATTGCCCATTTGAACTAGATGCTATAGATATAAATCTTTTGAGTGATAAACAGTTAGAAGTTTTAAACGAATATCACAAAGAAGTTTTTGAAAAATTAAGTCCATTATTACATGGTAAAGAATTAGAAGAGCTAAAACATGCAACTAGAAAGGTTGTCAGATAAATTTGAAAGATTTGAAGGAAAGACTCGACAAACTTCCGGACAAACCGGGAGTTTATATAATGAAAAATGAATTAGATGAAATTATTTATGTAGGCAAAGCTAAATCACTGAGAAAAAGAGTTAGACAATATTTTGGTTCCTATGGGAAAAGTAGCAAAAAAGTAGCTAATATGGTTTCTAAGATTCACGATTTTGAATATATCATAGTAGAAAATGAAGTTGAGTCTTTGGTACTTGAATCTAACTTAATAAAAAATAACTTACCAAAATATAATATTCTATTAAGAGATGATAAACAGTATCCATATATTAAAGTTACTACTAACCAACGCTATCCTAGAGTTTTAAAAACAAGGAGAATTTTAAAAGATCAATCTAAATATTTTGGGCCTTATCCAGATGTATTCGCAGTTAACGAATCCATAGATACTTTTGAAAGAATTTATCCACTACGAACTTGCAATTTAAATTTAGAAAATGTAGAAAAAGAAAATTTCAGACCATGTTTAAATTATCATATTGGCAAATGCGTGGGACCATGTATTGGAAATGTCGATGACTCCGAATATAATAAAATGATAGATGAAATTTTGAATTTTCTATCCAGTTCTAATGATGAACTTATAATTAAATTTAACAACAAAATGTTAGAATATTCAAAAAATCTAGAATTTGAAAAAGCTGCAGATATACGAGATAGAATTAAAAATTTAGAGTATCTCAAAGAAAGACAGTTAATATCAGATCCTGAAGCAAAAGATGATAAAGATATAATTGCACTTGCAAAAGGTGTTGATGAAGCGTTAATACAAATTTTCTTTTTTAGAAATGGCAAAATTATTGGACGTGAACATTATTTAATAAAAGATTATTATAATGATAGTCATAAAGAAATATTATCATCTTTTATGAAGCAATTTTACATTGGAGCAAGTTATATTCCTAAAGAAATTATTATTGAAGAATTACCACAAGATTTTGATACTATAGAAAAATGGCTTACAGAAAGGCGTGGAAATAAAGTAACAATCACCGTACCTGTGAAAGGAACAAAACGTGAGCTTGTTCGTATGGTAAAGAAAAATGCTATTGATATGATAGATAAATACGGAGATAAGTATGCAAAAAGATTTGAAACAAATTTATTGGCACTTGAAGAAATAAAAGACTTAATTCACCTCGACAAAATTCCACAAAGAATCGAAGCATATGACATTTCTAATATATCTGGAGTAGAATCTGTCGGTTCGATGGTGGTGTTTGAAAATGGAGAGTCAAAGAAAAGTGATTATAGAAAATTTAGGATTAAGACAATTATAGGTGCGGATGACTACGGCAGCCATAGAGAAGTTATAACAAGAAGATTTAGACGCGGAGTTGAAGAGAAAAAAAGCTTAAAAGAATCGTCCTTTTCAAATTTCCCTGATTTAATTATGATGGATGGTGGAAAGGGGCAAGTCAATGTTGCAAAAGAAGTCCTAGACAGCTTTGGTATTGATATAGATGTTTGTGGACTTGTGAAAGACGAATTTCATACTACTCGAGGTATAATTTATAATGATGTGGAGTATGGACTTCCAGTTGATTCAAAAGGATATAAAATGATTTACAAAATACAAGAAGAAGTTCACAGGTTTGTTATTAATTATCACAGGAGTTTAAGAAACAAAACTATGTTTAAATCTGAGCTCGATGATATTGAGCTTATTGGTCCAAAGAGAAAAAGAAATCTTCTTAAACATTTCAAATCCATTGATAAAATAAAAAGTGCAACTATAGATGAATTATTAGAAGTTGAATCCATGAATAAAGCAAGTGCCACTTCTTTATATAATCATTTTAAAAAGGAGTAAAAATGACAGTAAAATTAAAAGATCTTGTCGAAAATTATGACCTAGAAATAGTACACAAATCCAGCGATTATGACAAAATAATTATTAATAGTAGTGAAATAAATAGACCTGGTTTACAATTATGTGGGCATTTTAATAAATTTGTCAATGAGAGAATACAAGTAATTGGTACACAAGAGTGGCATTATTTAAATTCACTCGATGATAAAAATATTAAAGAATCCTTAAATAAATTGTTTCAATATAATATTCCTTGTCTAATTTTTTCAAGAAACAATGAAGTTTTTGAAGAAGCGTATTATCTAGCCAAAGAACATGACAGAACACTACTAAAAAGTAAAGAACCTACTGCTAAATTAATGTCAAAGATAGTTTCGCATATTGAAGAGGACTTGGCACCTACTATAAGAGTTCACGGTGTACTACTAGATATTTATGGTGTGGGAGTTTTAATAAAAGGAAGAAGTGGGATTGGAAAAAGTGAAACTGCATTAGACCTTATAACCAACGGTGCTAGGTTAATTGCCGATGATTCAGTAATTATTAAAAATATTGATCAAAGACTAATTGGAAAATCACCTGACATAACAAAACATTTTATGGAAATTAGAGGAGTAGGTATAATTGATATTCAAAAAATGTATGGTGTAGGTTTTGTGATGGAAGAAAAATCAATTGAAATTATTATTAATCTTGAAGATTGGGACGAATCTAAAGAATATGAAAGACTTGGAATAATTAATAATCATGAAACTTTATTGGGTATAGATGTGGCAAAATTTGATATCCCAGTTAAACCTGGCAGACATACTGCAATGATAGTTGAAGTAGCAACTAAAAATTATAAACAAAAAGAATTAGGACACAATCCTGCAATTGAATTAAATGCTAGAATATTAAAAAATAAAAAAGATAATATTTGATTTTGATTAGATTAAAACTATTTCTAAATAAATATAAATTTATATTTTATACGTGTGATCACGTATTTTAGATTAATCTATTACGATAATAGTTTGGACAAGTTTTAATATAAATATGTTAAAAACATAATGTTTGTGACATTCCATATTACGGAATATCTTCCACAATCCACTAATTGCAATATTTGCAGAAAATAAATTTTAATTATATTATTGAATTATTCCTTAATAAGTTCTATAATTATATATAGTATGGTTATTTTATATTAATAAAATTAAACAAATTAGGAGGCTAATATGTCAAAAACATTTAAAACAATGGACGGTAATGAAGCAGCCGCTCACGTAGCATATGCTTTTTCGGACGTTGCTTGTATTTATCCGATAACACCTTCTTCTCCAATGGCTGAGCACATTGATGCTTGGGCTTCTCATGGAAGAAAAAACATTTTTGGACAAGAAGTTATGGTAAAAGAATTACAATCTGAAGGAGGAGCAGCTGGTGCTGTTCACGGTGCACTTCAAGCTGGTTCTTTAACATCTACTTATACAGCTTCACAAGGTTTATTACTTATGTTGCCAAATATGTATAAAATCGCAGGAGAATTACTACCTGGAGTTTTCCACGTAGCAGCAAGAGCTCTTGCTTCTCATGCACTTTCAATATTTGGTGACCACCAAGACGTAATGGCAGCTCGTGCATCTGGATTTGCTTTACTTGCATCTGGATCTGTTCAAGAGTCTATGGACTTAGCAGGAGTTGCACATTTATCAGCTATTAAAGGAAGAGTACCATTTGTTCATTTCTTTGACGGATTTAGAACATCACATGAAATTCAAAAAATTGAAGTTCTTGATTATGAAGATCTTGAAAAATTAGTTGATAAAGAGGCAATCAAAGAATTTAAACAAAGAGCTTTAAATCCATCTAATCCTGAAATTAGAGGTACAGCTCAAAACCCAGATATCTATTTCCAAGAAGTAGAAGCATCTAATAACTTCTATACTGATATTATTGGAATAACAGATAATTATATGAAAGAAATTTCAAAATTAACAGGTAGAGATTATGGTCTTTTCACATATTATGGTGCGAAAGATGCTACTGATATTATTATCGCTATGGGTTCTGTTACAGAAACTGTAGAAGAAGTAGTTGATTATCTAAATGATAAGGGACAAAAAACTGGTGTACTTAAAGTTCACTTATATAGACCATTCTCTGTAGAACATTTCTTAGAAGCAATTCCAGAAACTGTAGAAAGAATTGCAGTTCTTGATAGAACTAAAGAAAAAGGTGCAGATGGACAACCCCTATACCTTGATGTAAGAAATGTATTTTATGAACAAGAAAAGAAACCAGTTATTGTTGGTGGTATTTATGGACTAGGTTCCAAAGACACTAACCCAACTGATATCCTTTCTGTATTTGATAATCTTAAAAAAGAAAATCCTAAAAATGACTTCACAATTGGTATTGTTGATGATGTAACAAATAAATCACTTCCAATTAAAGAAAAAATTACAACTGAACCAAAGGGAACTATCAGATGTAAATTCTGGGGATTCGGTTCTGATGGTACTGTTGGTGCAAATAAATCTGCAATCAAAATCATTGGAGATAATACTGATATGTATGCTCAAGGATATTTTGATTATGACTCTAAAAAATCTGGTGGCGTTACAATGTCTCACCTTAGATTTGGAGAAAATAGAATCACTTCAACTTATCTATTGACAGAAACTGATTTTATTTCTTGCTCTAAGCAATCTTATGTTTATTCATATAATCTTCTTAGAGGACTTAAAAAAGGTGGTAAATTCCTACTAAACACAGTATGGTCTGAAGATGAATTAGAAGAACATCTACCAGGATATATGAAAAAATATATCACAGAAAATGAAATAGAATTTTACACAATCAATGCAACTAAAATAGCATCAGAAGTTGGACTTGGTGGAAGAACAAACATGGTAATGCAATCTGCATTCTTTAAATTATCCCAAGTACTTCCTATTGAACAAGCAACTAAACTTCTTAAAGAAGCTATTGTAAAAGATTATGGTGCAAAAGGTGACGATATAGTTCAAATGAACTATAAAGCAGTTGATGCTGGAATCGATGCTTTAGTAAAAATCGAAGTTAAAGATTCTTGGAAAGATTGCGACGACACTATGAACAATAAAATTGCTGGAGCACCTGACTTTATCAATAATATTCTAATTCCTATGAATAGACAAGAAGGTAATGACTTACCTGTATCTGCATTTGTTGGAATGGAAGATGGTACTTTCCCTTCAGGCACAAGCCGTTACGAAAAGAGAGGTATTGCAGTCAATGTACCACATTGGAAAGTTGAAAACTGTATTCAATGTAATCAATGTTCATTAGTATGTCCTCATGCTGTAATTAGACCTTTCTTATTAGATGAAGAAGAAAAAGCAGGAGCACCATCAACTTTTGAAACTAAGAAAGCTCTTGGAAAAGACTTAAAAGAATATGAATATAGAATTCAAATTTCACCACTTGATTGTACAGGCTGTGGTAACTGTGCACAAGTTTGTCCTGCAAAGGAAAAAGCTCTTGTTATGAGTCCATATGAAGATGAGATTAACACTCAAATTATTAATTGGGAATATGCATCAAATAATGTTGAGTCTAAAGAAGAAAAAATTGAACCAAATAACTTCAAGAATTCACAATTCCAAACACCTTATCTTGAATTTTCAGGAGCATGTGCTGGTTGTGGTGAAACACCATATGTAAAACTTGTTACACAATTATTTGGTGATAGAATGAGTATTGCCAATGCTACTGGTTGTTCATCAATTTGGGGTGGATCTGCTCCATCAATGCCTTATTGCACAGACTCTTGTGGTAATGGTCCATCATGGGCTAACTCATTATTTGAAGATAATGCTGAATTTGGTTTTGGTATGGCTATTTCTCAAGTTCAATCTAGAGATAGAATTAAGAATTTAATGGAAGAATTTATAAATCTTGGCGTTGACGATGAAACAAATCAAGTATTCAACGAATGGATTGAAAGTAAAGATGATTATAAAACATCTAAACTTGCAAGTGCAAAAGTGTTAAAAGCATTGGACAAAAACTTTGGAGATGAAAAAGCAGATGAAATCATCGAAACTCTAAAAGGCCTTGAAAAATTCTTAATTAAGAAGAGTCAATGGATTATCGGTGGAGATGGTTGGGCATATGACATTGGATATGGCGGACTTGACCACGTTCTAGCATCTGGTGAAGATATAAATGTATTAGTATTAGATACAGAAGTGTACTCTAACACAGGAGGACAAGCTTCTAAATCTACTCCTACAGCAGCTATAGCTCAATTTGCGGCTTCTGGTAAAATTACTAAGAAAAAAGATTTGGGTCTAATGGCTACAACTTATGGATATGTTTATGTAGCACAAATTGCTCTTGGCGCAGATAAAAACCAAGCTTATAGAGCAATTAAAGAGGCTGAAGCTTATAATGGTCCTTCATTAATTATCGCTTATGCTCCATGTATAAACCATGGAATTAGAGTAGGTATGGGCTTCTCAATAGAGGAAGAAAAGAAAGCTGTTGAATCAGGTTACTGGCATCTATATAGATTTAATCCTGAACTTAAGAATGAAGGAAAGAATCCATTTATTCTAGACTCTAAAGAACCTACTAAATCTTATAGAGAATTCCTTGATGGAGAAGTTAGATATACTTCACTTAAGAAATTATTCCCTGAAAGAGCAGAAAGACTTTATGAAGCAGCAGAAGAAAATGCTATGGAAAGATATCAAAGTTATATTAATCTAGCAAGAAATGACGCTGAATAATTTAATTAAATATATTTTTAAGTGCAAGATTCGTCTTGCACTTTTTTAATTCAAAGACTGTTAAATTATTGATTTTTTTTAATCTATGATATATATTAAGATAAGGCTAGTAGGAGGTAATAATGAAATTAATTTTTGATATAAATGGCGGAGATAACCGTGAAGAAATAATAAAGGGAGCGTTAGATGCCTCTAATGAATTTAATACTGATATTATTTTAGTTGGCGAAAAAAACTATGCTGAAGAAATATTAAGTAGATTAGATTATAATGAGAATAAAATACAAATTATAGATGCTCCAGATAATATAGAAAATAACGAAGATCCAGCTTTTGCTATTAGAAAAAAGAAGAATTCATCAATAGTGGTGGCTCTTAATTTATTAAAAGAAAATAAAGATTGTGCTTTTATATCTGCCGGAAGTACTGGCGCTTTATTGGCTGGAGGACTATTTATAGTTGGACGTATCAAAGGGATTAAACGTGGAGTTTTGCCTGTATTACTTCCTGGTGTAAACTCTAAAACAATGTTAATTGATTCAGGTGCAAATATGGACACAGATCCTGAATTACTTATGCAATTTGCCGAACTTGGAAAAATATTTTTAGAATCACATTATCAAATAAATGATCCAAAAATTGGATTATTAAATGTAGGATCTGAAGAAGGCAAAGGAAATAATTTAGCAAAAGAGACTTATAAATTATTAAAAGAATCAAAATTAAACTTTTATGGTAATATTGAGGCTAGAGATATAACAGATAATGAATGTGATTTAGTTATATGTGATGGCTTCGATGGCAATATTTTATTAAAATCTATAGAAGGAATAGTTGGTTTTTTAGTTAATATTATATTTAGTGAAGTTGAAAAATCAAAGTTTGATGATGATTTAAAATTAAAGCTTATTAATATGATTAAGTTACAATTAAAGAACTTGGATTCTGAAGAAGTCGGTGGAACTATACTGCTTGGAATTGATGGAAATATTATTAAAGCACATGGAAGTTCAAACTCACTAGCTATAAAGAACGCTGCTAAATATGCATTAGATGTAGGTAAGAACGATGTAATTAATAAAATTAAATTAAGAATTGGAGATGAATGAAGTGAAAGAAGAAATTTTAAAATTAATAGCTGAAGAATTTAATATGGAAGTTAATGATTTAGATGAAGGTATGTCTTTTCAAGATGATTTAAACGCTGATTCCATCGAATTGGTTGAACTTATCATGAGTATCGAAGAAGAATATGATATTGAAGTTTCTGAAGATGATTTATCTAAATTTGAAACTGTTGGCGATGTAATTGATTATTTAGAAGATATAGAATAGAGTTTCACTATGAGTAAGAGATTAGTACAAATTCAGAATAAAATTGGATATTCTTTTAAAGATTTAAAATTACTAAAATCTGCATTAACTCATAGTTCTTATGTCAATGAAAATAAAATGCATCACTTTGAGAGTAATGAAAGATTAGAGTTTTTGGGTGATGCAGTCCTTGATCTTGTAATTGGTGAATATTTATATACAAAATATCCTCAAAAATCTGAGGGTTATCTTTCTAAACTCCGATCTGAGTCTGTCAATGAACATATTCTATATATGATTTCAAAAGAGATAAATCTTGGTGATTCAATATTATTTGGGAATGGTGAAATAAAAAACGGTGGGAGAAATAGAGAGTCAACTTCTTCTGATGCTTTAGAAGCATTAATTGGTGCTATATATTTAGATTCTTCATTTGAATGTGCAAAAAATATAGTTTTAGAACTTTTTAATTCTTATATAAATGAAGATGTTATCAAAAATATCAGTAGAGATTATAAAACTGAGTTTCAAGAAATTGTTCAAAAATATGGAAAAATTTGTGAATATGAGATTGTAAAAGAAGAAGGGCCTGACAATAATAAGACTTTTTATTCCCATCTAAAGATTGATGGCAAAGTAGTTGGAAAAGGTTCAGGAAAAACTAAGAAAAAAGCCACACAAATGGCTGCAAAAGCAGCAATTGATGATTTGGAGGGTACTAATTTTGTCTAAAAAGAATATTATCCCTATTTTTGTGCCTCATTATGGTTGTCCAAATGACTGTGTTTTCTGTAATCAGAGAAAAATCACAGGAGCATCAACAGATATTTCAAGTAGTGATGTTGAAAAAACTATTTTGGAATATCTTTCTTATTTTAAAAGAAAAGATAATGTTGAAATTGCTTTTTATGGAGGTAGTTTTACAGCTATAGATATTAAAGAACAGAGTGAACTACTAAAGGTTGCTTGTTCTTTTAAAAATATAGGCCTTGTAAATGAAATAAGATTATCAACAAGACCAGATGCCATAAATGACGAGATTTTACAAAATCTAAAGAAATACTCTGTCGATATTATAGAGCTTGGAGTTCAAAGTTTAGACGAAGAGGTACTAAAGTTATCTAACAGAGGACACAATTCTAAAGTTGTCTATGAATCTAGCAAACTAATTAAAGAATATGGATTTAAACTGGGATTGCAACAGATGATAGGTTTGCCAGGAGATAATTATAGTAAATCAATTTTGACTGCAGAAGAATTTGTAAAGCTAAATCCTTATTGTGTTAGAATTTATCCTACTCTTGTAATTAAAGATACAGCCCTAAATTATAAATATAAATGTGGAGAATATTCTTCCCTTGATTTGGAAGAATCTATACCAATAGTTGCAGATATCCTTGATATTTATTATAAAGCAAATATCAATGTAATTAGAGTGGGGTTACAAGCTACAGAGAATATAAATTTTGAAAAAGATGTTGTTGCTGGTGCATTTCATCCTGCTTATAGGCAATTTGTCGAATCTTTTTATATAAGGAAAGCTCTTATTAACTATTTCAAGATTAGCAATAATATAAAGGAAAAAATTATAATAAAAGCAAGTGGCAAAAATATTTCTAATATAAGCGGCCAAAAAAGAATTAATAAACAAAATATAATTAATGAACTTAAGATTAAAAAATTAAATTTAATTGAAGATAATTTATCTGATTTTGAAATAGAGATTTTTTCTATTAAAAATGAAATTATTGACATTAGAGATTATTATAGGATGAATATAATATGTACTTAAAAAGTGTGACTATGCAAGGATTCAAATCCTTTGCGAATAAAACTAAAATTGAATTAGATGAATCCATCACGGCTATTGTTGGTCCAAACGGAAGTGGGAAAAGTAATATTACAGATGCTATAACTTGGGTTTTAGGTGAAACTTCTGTCAAAAATTTAAGAGGAAGTAAGATGGAAGATGTTATATTTTCTGGAACTGACAATAAAAAGCCTTTGGGTATGGCCGAAGTTACTATTGTTTTTGATAATTCTGATAGAACATTAGATACACCTTATAACGAGGTATCTGTAACTAGAAGAATGTATAGGTCTTTGGAAAGTGAGTTTTTAATAAATAACAAAAAATGCCGCTTAAAAGACATAAAAGAATTGTTCATGGATACTGGTATTGGTAAAGATGGTTATTCGTTAATTGGTCAGGGAAAAATTGAATCTGTTCTAAGCTCCAGACCAGAAGATAGACGAGCTATTTTTGAAGAAGCAGCTGGTATTTCTAAATTTAAATATAAAAAAGTGCAATCAAAAAATAAATTATTGAAAACTGAAGAAAATCTTATAAGAATTGAAGATTTGCTTACTGAGATTTCTAACCAGGAAGAAAGTTTAAATAAACAAGCTGAAAAAGCAAAAAAATATTTAGAAGATTTTAACAGGTTAAAAGACATTGATATTAATTTTGTGTCTCAAAAAATTAGTATATTGAATGAAGATATAGACAAGCTCTCCACATCAATAGATAATTTAGAAGTAGAATACAATAATTTAGAAATTAGGAAATCATCCCTTGTAGATAAAAAAAATAATATTGAATTATTATCAGTCGAAAATAAAGAGACTCTTTCAAATAAAAAAACTAAACTTGAGGAAAAAAGTTCTATTTTTGAAGAGTTGAAAGTAAAATCTAGTGTTTTAGACGAGCAATTAAAATCTTTAAAAAGAGATATAGAAAGATTAAATACGGAAAAATTGGAACAAACTAAAAACATTGAGTCTAATGAAAATACTCTTTTAGATCTTCGAAACAAAGCAGAAGAATTTGATAAAGAAAGTGCTAATCTTCAATCGAGGTTAAATAATTTAGATGAAACTATATCTTTAAAGGCTGAAGAAATTGCTACAATTGAAAAAAATGAATCTAAAAAAAATTCTAGTAGAAATACTTTAAAAAATGATATTGAAAATATAAAATTTAGAAATACAACTTTGCAAGCTATGATAGAGGACAAAAAGAATAGAAAGTCATCTATTGATAATAATATAGTCAAATTTGAAAATAATAAAATTGAATTTAAAGAATTAATTAATGAACTTTCAGAAGAAAAGTCCAAATTAATTGATAATAAAACAAAAATTAAAACTGAAGTAACCGAACTTGAATCTGCTATTCTTAATTTTAAAAAATTTTGTCAGAACGAAAATTCTAAGCTAAATGAATTAGATAATTCTATTAATGAAAAAAATGCAAAACTAAAAATTTTAAAAAATATGGAATCTAATTTCGAAGGCTACAATAGATCTGTAAAAACTTTTATGAATTTTTGTAAAAATAGAAATTTATTTAATGATTCACTTTATGGACCAGTTGGAGATAAATTTAAAGTTTTAGAAGAGTATGAAAAAGCAATTACTGTTGCTTTAGGTTCAATGGCTCAAAATATTATTGTTCGTGATACCACTCAAACTCAAAAAATGTTAAAAATACTCAATGATAATAAGATGGGCAGAATTACTTTTTTGCCTTTAGACAGAGTTAAAAGTAGAAAGACATCTAAAATAATTAATGATAAGGGAGCTATAGGTGTAGCTTCAGATTTGATTGAATTTGATGATAAATTTAGGGATGTATTTGAAAATCTATTAGGATATGTTCTTATAGCAGATAATTATAAAAATGGAGCTTATATTTCTAGAAAATATAATATCAAAGTTGTTACATTGTTAGGTGAAGTTTTTAACACTTCTGGTGCCATCACTGGTGGTAGTTTGAATACGTTCAATACTTCATTTATCCAGAGAAAAAACGAGATAGAAGAATACATTAAAGAACTTAAAAACTTATCTTTGATTAAAAAAGGAGTAGAAGAAACATTAAAATCTAAAATGACAGAGTTTAAATTAAAAGAAGAAAACCTTATTAATTTAAAAGATAAATATAATTCAATATTATCTAGAATAGAGATAGTTGAAAATAATCTATTAAAAAATAATCAAAGTAATGAAATTAATGAGGATTATTTATCAAGATATTTAAATGAAAAATCACAAATTGAGAACAGTATTCACGAAGATATTAAGACATTAAAAGACAATGAATTGTTACTTGAAGAGAAAATTCTTAAGCTTAAAGATATAGATTCTTCTACTGATAAAGATGATAATTTTATTAATATTAAAAATGAATTTGAAAAAATAAAATCACAACGTCTAGATATTATATTATTGCAAAAAGAAAACAAAGAACGAATTTCATATAATAATCTGGAATTAGAGAGATTTCAAAATTCAATTGAAGACTTAAAAAATGAAATTCAAAATTTAGACGAGCAATTGATGGTAAATGACAAACTTTTAGATAAAAAAATTAGTATATATGAAGAAAGCTTAACTTCATCTGATGCATTAGCGAATGAAATTTCCACTATTAAAAAAGATATTTCTGAAATAGAAGATATAATTTTTCAAAATGATGAAGAATTAAATACTCACAAAGAAGAAATTGTAACAATTAACGAAAATATTTTAAATAATAAAAATGAACGTGAAAATCAAAAATATAAAATTGAAGTTAAAGAAGAGATCATTAATACTCAAAAGAACAGAATATTCGAAGAATATAATATTAGTGAAGAGGACTTACTAAATTTAAGTGAAATAGAAGAAGTACCTGAAAAAGTGGTAAAAACTCTTAGACGCAGGGTAAAAAATTATGGGGAAGTAAATATTGGTTCTATTGATGAACATAAATTGGTAAAAGAGAGATTGAATTTTTATTCAAAACAGAGAGATGATTTAATTGAAGCCAAAAATGAAATAGAGAATATTTTAAATAAACTAGATTCAGAAATGAAAAAAAGTTTTAAAGACGCTATTAAAGAAATTTCTGATCATTTTCAAAATATTTTTAAAATATTATTTAATGGTGGAAATGCTGAAATTAATATTGAAGGTGATTTATTAGAATCAGGAATTGAGATTAAAGCTTCACCACCTGGAAAAAAACTTCAATCTTTGAGTTTGCTTTCTGGAGGAGAGAGGGCTCTGACGGCAGTTGCCCTATTATTTGCTCTATTAAAGGTTAGACCAGCATCATTTTGTATACTTGATGAAATTGATGCAGCTCTAGATGATGCTAATATTAAAAGATATGCTGAGTATTTAATGACTCTTGAAAATATACAATTTATAATTATAACACACAGAAAGCTTACGATGGAAATAGCAAAGAGCATGTATGGTGTAACTATGCAAGAAAAAGGTATAAGTACAATGTATTCTGTTAAATTAAATGATTAGGAGGTATTTTAATGTTTAAGTGGATAAAAGAAAAATTAGGTTTGGATGAAAAAGAAAAAACTCAACAAGAATTATTAGAAGAAAAGACAGATAAAAATATTGAAGCTGAAAAAACAGATGAAGATTTTAAGAAGGAAAATCTAGAATTTGAAAAAGAATTTAAAACAGATAAAGAATATGATAAACTTTCAAAAAGTGAAGAAATAAAAACTGATTTAGAAGAAATAGAAGAACATGAAGTTCAAAAAGAAAGTGAAAAATCAGATTCAACAGAAGATGAAAACATAAAATACAGAAAAGAATTTAAAGACAACGAAGAAGATGAAAAACTCTCTGAAAGTGAAGAAGTAAAAAATGACTTCAAAGAAATAGAAGAACACGAAATTCAAGCAGAAGATAAATATATAGATTCATTAGAAGAAGAGAATAAAGAATATAAGGAAGAATTTAAAAAATCTCAAGAAGAAATAGAACAAGTTGAAGAAGAAAATAAAAAGCCTAGTTTTTTTGAAAGACTAAAAACTGGTTTGACAAAAACAAGAAAAGAAGTTGGAATAAAAATCAATACTGTCTTAGGTAATTATGTAAAAATTGACGATGAAATGCTTGAAGACTTAGAAGATATTTTAATCTCAGCTGATATAGGTATGAATACCACTATGAAATTAATTGACAATCTTCGTGATACTATTATCCAAGAAAAAATTAATGATCCAACGAAAGTAAAACCATTACTAATGGAAGAAGCTAAAAAACTGATGAATCCAGATTTGAATTCAAGTTTAACTACAGAACCTCCAACTATAATTCTAATAGTAGGCGTAAATGGTGTTGGAAAGACAACGACAATAGGTAAATTATCACAAAGATTTAAAAAAGAAGGCAAATCTGTCCTTGTATGTGCAGCAGACACATTTAGAGCAGCTGCCATAGATCAATTAAAAGAATGGGGAAATAGAGCAAATGTTGATATAATTAGTCATGATGAAGGTTCAGATCCTGCAGCGGTTGTCTTCGATGCTATTGCAGCAGCTAAAGCTAGAGGCAATGATATATTAATTATTGACACAGCTGGGCGACTTCACAATAAATCAAACTTAATGAAAGAACTAGAAAAGATAAATAAAATCATAAATAAAAATTACCCTGAAGCCAATCGAGAAACTCTCTTAGTTCTAGATGCAACTACTGGACAAAATGCAATGAATCAAGCTAAAACATTTAAAGAAGCCAGTGAAATTACTGGTATAGCTTTAACTAAACTAGATGGTACAGCAAAAGGTGGCGTAGTAATAGCTCTACAATCTGAATTAGATATACCTATTAAATTGATAGGTGTAGGAGAAGGCATAGACGATTTACAAGATTTCAATTTAAACAATTTTATAGAAGCAATTTTTGAATAAAAAATAATAACCCCTAAACTTCAAAGCTTAGGGGTTATTATTTTTTTGAAAATTATTCTGATATATTTAAAAAATTATACTAGTATCAATTTAAAAATAGTCAAAAAGTAAAATTTTATAATATAAGTTTTCTTAGTCAGTTTACACTTTTTAATTTCGAATTATTAGAAACGCCTCTAAAATACAAATTAAAATTAAATAACTCTTTTAATTTTTGGTAATACTTTTTTATAAAGAATTATTAAAACAGGAATTGTTATAATTGCTTCAACTAGTATAAAAGAATTATAAACTGCAGAATATATTATTGGGGATTGACCAGCTGGTGCATACTCAGCAAAAATTAGGAATCCACTCAAGAAATGACATAGATATCTTAAAAACATCGCTAAAGCAGAACCTGCAATAAAAGATTTTAAATCTCTAGTAAAAAATCCTGTAATACCAAGTGCACCAAATGCAATAAAATAATCTAGTAATAAAGACAGTGGATGATAAAAAGTTCCACCTAGTATAAATTGTAATATACCGTAGGTAAATGACGTAATCAGTCCATATTTTGGTCCGCAAATCAATGGAAAAAATAAAATTGGAGCCATTGAAGCTAAAGTTACAGATCCACTTTGTGGAAGCTCGAAAAATTTAATATAAGATAGTATTTGTGCCATAGCTAGAACTACTGCACCGCTTGTAAGAATATAGGTTTTTTTATTCAATTTCTTCACCTCTATCTCATTCTATATCATAAAAAAATATGTGTAAAGCTAAAAAAATAGTTGACATTATTAAAATTATTAGTTAAAATAATTAAGGTCAAGCAAAAGACTTGACCTATATAAAATATTATAATAAAATCGAGGTGAGTGTGATGGCTGAAGATAAATTTTTTATTATGAATTCATTATTGGACTTTTACGGCTCACTACTTACTGAGAAACAGAAAAAAGCTGCTTATATGTATTATGTATATGATTGTTCCATAAATGAAATATCTGACGAACTCAATATTTCTAAACAGGCAGTTTTTGACAATCTCAAAAGGGCTGAAAATAATCTACAGGACTATGAGTCTAAACTACATCTTCTTGAACAAACTCGACTTCAAGAAAGCGTAAATAGTGACAGAAATAAAAAATTAAAATCATTATTTTCAGAACTTAAGAAAAATAAAAATATAGATATAAAAACAGTAAATAAGATTGAAGAATTAATCTTTGAATAATGGAGGTGGATTTGTGGTATTTGAAGGACTATCGGATAAATTGCAAAACACTCTTTCGAAGCTAACGGGCAAAGGGAAACTAACTGAAAAGGACATCGATGCAGCAATGCGTGAAGTAAAGCTTGCATTATTAGAAGCTGATGTAAACTTTAAAGTTGTTAAAAATTTTGTTAAAGGTGTAAAAGAAAGAGCTTTAGGTAAAGATGTATTAGAATCTTTAACTCCGGGTCAACAAGTCATTAAAATTGTAAATGAAGAACTTACAAATTTAATGGGAACAAATGAAGTAAAAATAGATTTTTCAAAAAAGCCTACTATTATCATGATGTGTGGTCTTCAAGGTGCAGGTAAAACTACAACAAGTGGTAAGATAGCTAATAAACTCAAGAAAGATGGCAAAAGACCATTGCTTGTTGCCTGTGACGTTTATAGGCCAGCTGCTATTAAACAGCTACAAGTAGTTGGAGAGTCAGTAGATACTCCAGTATTTACCATGGGTGATAAGATATCACCAGTTGATATATCTAAGGCGGCTTTGGAGCACGCAAAGAAAAATGGAAATGATGTTGTAATAATTGATACTGCTGGTAGACTACATGTTGACGAAAATTTAATGGAGGAACTTCAAAATATCAATAAAGAAGTTGATCCTTCTGAAATATTATTGGTATTAGACGCTATGACTGGTCAAGATGCAGTCAATGTTGCTGAATCTTTTGATAAATCTCTAAAACTTACAGGAGTTGTACTGACAAAACTTGATGGTGATGCTAGAGGTGGTGCTGCTCTTTCCATTAGAGCTGTAACAGATGTACCTATAAAATATATTGCAAGTGGTGAAAAGATGGATAATATTGAAGTTTTTCACCCAGACAGAATGGCATCTAGAATTTTAGGTATGGGCGATGTCCTTTCTTTAATTGAAAAAGCACAAAGTGCAGTTGATGAAGAGAAAGCCAAAGAATTAGAAGAAAAATTAAGAAAATCTACTTTTACTTTTGAGGATTTTCTCGACCAAATGCAACAGATGAAAAACATGGGTCCACTTGAAGATTTACTTGGAATGATTCCAGGCGTAAATTCAAAGGCTTTAAAAGGCATTAATTTATCAGAAAATGAATTTGCTAAAGTTGAAGCTATAATTTTATCTATGACAAAAAAAGAAAGAATTAAACCTGAGATTATTGACTCTTCTAGAAGAAAAAGAATAGCAGAAGGTTCTGGTACTAGTCCAAGTGAAGTAAATAAGCTAATTAAACAATTTAAAGATATGAGAAAAATGATGAAACAATTTGGCAATATGTCCAAGAAAATGGGTAAAAAAAGGTTTAAGATGCCTTTTCCATTTTAATTAATAGTTGTTATATATTAATTAAAAATTAATTTATATATAAATTTTATGTGGAGGTGAATGATTTGGCAGTTAAAATTAGATTGAGAAGAATGGGAGCTAAAAAGAAACCATTTTATAGAATTGTTGTAGCAGATTCTCGTAGTCCTAGAAATGGTAGATTTATCGAAGAAATAGGTTACTACAATCCGCTAACTCAACCAAAAGAAGTTGTAGTTGATTCCGAAAAAGCTAATAAATGGATAGCTAATGGTGCAAAACCTACTGATACTGTAGATAGACTTTTCAGAGAAAACTCTATTTACTCTACAGTTAAAGCTGAAGTTTCTGAAGAAACAACAGAAAATAAAGAATCAGAGGCTACTGAATAAGCATAAATATGTTTGGAGGAACTGATATGGTTGAATTAATAGAATATATTGCTAAATCTTTAGTCGAGGATCCATCATCAGTTGCGATAGATGTGAACCAAGATAATGATTATGTTGATATTACTTTAAAGGTAGCAGCTGATGATATGGGCAAGGTAATAGGCAAACAAGGCAAAATTGCCAAAGCTATTAGATCAATTTTGAAGGCTATTTCTCTTAAAGAAAATTTAAAGGTTAATTTAGAAATTGAAGAAAACAATTGATGATTTTACTTGTATAGGTAAAATAATAAATACTCATGGCCTTAAAGGCGAATTGAAAATAGAGCCTTATACTTCAAATATTGAAAGATTTTCTGATTTATCTGAAGTTTATGTTGGAAATAATCTAGTAAAATATAAAATCAAAAAAGTTCGTTATGCTAAATTTGTATATATAACATTTGATGAAAATGAAGATATCAATAAAGTATTACCACTTAAAACTCAAAATATTTATATCCCAGATGACGAGAGAATAAATCTTGATAAAGATGAATTTTTTATATCTGACTTAATAGGGAAAAAAGTGTTTGATTTAAATGGCAAATATATTGGCATATTAAATGATATATTTGAATATCCAGCAAATGATGTTTTTGTAGTTGAAACTGAGGATAAAAAAATTATACAAATACCGGCTGTTAAAGAATTTGTCAAATCAATTGATGATGATATTATAGTGGACTTAATTGAAGGAATGATTTTATGAAAATAAGTGTATTGACACTTTTTCCGGATTTTATTAGAAGTTTGACTAATTATTCTATGGTTGGTAGAGCTATTAATGATAAAATATTGGACTTTGAAGTCATTGATATTCGAGATTTTGCAATTAATAAATATTTACAAGTTGATGATTATCCTTATGGTGGTGGTCCTGGTATGCTAATGCAGGCGAAACCAATTGTTGAATCTATTGAATCTTGTAAAAGTGATAAATCAAAGGTATATTATTTATCTCCGCAAGGAAAAGTTTTAACACAAGAAAAATTATTAGAGCTTCGAGACGAAGAACACTTAATTTTGTTAAATGGTCATTATGAAGGAATTGATCAACGTGTGATTGATAATTATGTTGATGAGGAGATTTCTATAGGGGATTATGTGCTTACTGGTGGTGAAATTGCATCAATGGTTGTCATTGATGGGGTCACTCGACTACTTGATGGAGTACTTGCATGTGAAGATTCTTTTTCAGATGAATCACATTTTAATGGACTTTTAGAGCATCCTCAATATACAAGACCAAAAGACTTTAGGGGATATACTGTACCAGAAATATTACTTTCTGGAGACCACGAAAAGATTAGAAAATATAGACTCAGAGAATCAATAAAAAATACTTTGCTTAAAAGACCTGATTTAATAAAAAACAAAACTTTAAATGAAGAAGAAACACAAATATTAAACGATTTACTGGAAGGAGGTAAAGATAATGGATATAATTAGAGCTATTGAAGAAGAACAAATCAATAAAGATTTACCTGATGTGAAAGTAGGGGACTCAGTGAGTGTTCACTACAAGATTATTGAAGGAAATAGACAAAGAGTTCAAGTTTTTGACGGAACTGTCATTAAAGTACAAGGAAAAAGCTCAAGAAAAACTTTCACTGTAAGAAGAATTTCTTATGGTATTGGAGTTGAAAGAACTTTTCTATTAAACTCTCCTAGAATTGATAAACTTGTTATTAATAGAAGAGGTAAAGTTAGACGTGCTAAGTTATTCTATATTAGAGAAAGACAAGGTAAGTCTGCTAAAGTTAAAGAAAGAGTTGACTACTAAGAATGGGACCGAGGAGTCCTATTTTTAGTATTCCTCTGTTTTGAATAAATAAATTTGAAAGGATGATAATATGAAAAAATTTTTTATGGGTGTATTTGTACTTATTGCCCTTGCAGCTCTAGCATTTTTATTTGTTGAAAATAGAGGATCGAAAAAAGTTTCTACTATTTATGATGGTTTTGCTTTTTTATCAGAAGATGAATATGTAGATAAAGAAGACTTTGATATGATAGATGGTATGATATATCTATCATTAGATTATATCAACAAAAATATCGATAAGAATATAGAATTTGATAAATCTAAAGGTGAAATAATAATAGATAATGAAAAAGCACATAAAGTTTTAACTCTCAATTCTAAAGAAGCGCAGTTTAATGACGGAACAGTAGAACTTAGAGCACCAGCAATTGAAAAAGATGGCAAGATTTTGTTGCCTATAGAATCATTTATTTATGATTACAAAGTTAGACTTAGATATAATCGTGATATTCAATTATTACTATTGGATAGAGAAGATATAAAATACAAAAAATCAACTACTAAAGAAGGTGCTGTTCTATTAGAAGATAATTCTAAAAGAAGCCCTATTATAAAAAGATTAAAAAAAGATGAGCCTATCTATATTTATGACGAAAGTGGTAAATATTATAAAGTGAGAATGATTGAAGGTTATGCAGGATATATTGAAAAAGATTTTGTAAATGAAAATTTTGAAGAAGAAATTTTAGATTCCCACGAAAGTAGTCAAACAAGTAAACCTCTTAATATTACTTGGGACTATACTTATGCAGAGCATTCCCAAGAAAAAGTAGAAAAAATCCAAGATATTAATGGCCTTGATATTATAATTCCTACATGGTTTTCTATTAAAAATGGAAATGGAGATATGATTGACAGAGGTAATTTTGACTATATAGATAGATACAATAATTTAGGGATTGAAGTATGGGGTTATTTAGATAATTCTTTTGATCCAGAAATCACACATGAAGCTCTTTCAAATGAGTCAACACGAACAAAAATTGTTAATAAAACTTTAGAACTTTGTAACAAATACAATATGAAAGGTTTAAATATTGATTTTGAACATACTAATATTGATGATAGAGATTTTATTACAGAATTTGTTAAGGAATTAAAGGAAAAAGTAGGTAATGATTTAATTATTTCTGTTGACGTTACACCTCAAATATCTTCTGACGTAACTAAGGAACCATATGATAGAAAAAAACTATCTAATATAGCAGATTATATTATAGTAATGGCTTACGACCAACACTGGTCATCTTCTGAAGAGGCTGGCTCAGTTGCTCAATATAAATGGGTTGAAGGAAGTATAAATGTACTTTTTAGAACAATACCTAATGAAAAAATGATTTTAGGAGTTCCAACTTATTCTAGACTCTGGAAAGAGTCAAATGGTAAAGTTACTTCTAAGACAATATCAATGTCTGAAACTCTTAAATTAATTTCAGATAAAAATCTCAAACCTGTTTGGGATGAAGAATCTTCACAAAATTATGTGGAATATTCTGAAAATGGTGCAGTTTATAAAATTTGGATTGAAGATGCTGCATCCATTGAAAAGAAAGTTTCACTTGTAAATAAATATAATTTATCAGGTGTTGCTTCATGGAGATTAGGTTTTGAAACTAAAGATATTTGGGATGTTATAGAAAAGGAAATACAAAATAACAAGAACAATTGACATTTTATTAAAAGCGATATAAAATGTATGTGAAGTATTTTTGTATTAATTTTAATAGGAAGTGTTTGATATTTTAGCAGATACACATAAAATCGTGGCAAAAATTGTCCACGATAGAATTAATGATAAATATAATGTCGTTTTAAATTTAGATAAAATGTTATGGGGCTCAGTTGCACCAGATATACTTCCTTATTATAAATTAAAAAGACATTATCTTGATGAATCGATAGATTATATCTCTAAAGAAATTGCAAATCTTATTTATTTTTGTAGATATTCTTTTAATGAAAATAATGAAACATCTGTATTTACTTCACATATAAGTAAAAAACTTGGCATCATTATGCATTATTTATGTGATTATGTTTGTTATCCACATGCTTATAGAATGACTTTTATAGGCAATATGGCAAGTCATATTAAATATGAACAGGATCTTAACATTTACGCTAAAACCTATAAATTGCATGAGAAAGATTACAAAAATAAGATTACAGTCGACAACCTAAACTTATTTGAAGATGTAGATATTAAACTAAAAGACAAAGTTAAAGCTTACATTTTAAATGTTATTGATGAGTATAAAAAAGAAAATAAATCCTTTGATACAGATCTTGATTTTGCTCTTGATCTTTCAACGAGAATTTCTTTATTCGTTATAGAATCAGCATTAGTGTATAGCGGTGATTTTGACATTCAATTTATTTAAAAACTATAAAATTCTTTCACTTATTTGTGGAAGAATTTTTTAAAATTATGGAGGAAAGTAAGATGAGAAATAATTCCAGTGTAACTTCTCTTGATTTAAGAGAGACACAAATAGCAATCAAATCCGTAAAAGACTATTTTCAAAGAGATTTAGCTAATACATTAAATTTAGCTAGAGTTTCTGCACCACTTTTTGTAAGACCAGAGACTGGTCTTAATGATAACTTAACGGGTGAAAAAGCTGTTGATTTTGATTTAAGAAAATATGGAATAAATGTAGAAATAGTTCAATCTTTGGCTAAGTGGAAAAGAAATGCTTTAAAAGAATATGATTTTAACATGTATGAGGGAATTTATGCTGATATGAATGCTATTCGTGCTGAAGAAGAATTGGATGCTATTCACTCATCTTACGTTGACCAATGGGACTGGGAAAAAATAATAAATAAGTCTGACAGAAATGTTGAATATTTAAAACTTGTAGTTAAAGAGATTTTTTCTGTATTTAAAAGAACAGAAGAATTTATAAATCAAACATATCCTTATATTTTATCAAAAAAATTGCCAGAAGATATATATTTTATCTCATCACAAGAGCTTGAAGATTTATATCCAGATGAAAGTCCTAAATCTCGTGAACATTTAATTGCTAAAGAGAAAAAAGCGGTATTTATTATGGGGATTGGCGAAAAATTAAATTCTGGATTTCCCCATGATGATAGAAGTCCTGATTATGATGATTGGAATTTAAATGGTGATATTATTTTTTGGAATGATGTATTAAAAGATGCATTTGAAGTATCAAGCATGGGAATACGTGTTGATGAAAATACATTAAAAACTCAATGTGAAAAAACAAATACAACTGATAGACTTCAGCTACCATACCACAAAAATGTTTTAAATAATAAACTTCCATATACAATTGGAGGTGGCATTGGTCAATCTAGAATTTGTATGTTTTTCTTAGAAAAAGAACATATTGGAGAAGTTCAAGTAGGCGTTTGGGATGAAAAAAATTTGGATTTCTGTAAAAATAAAAAAATTAAATTATTATAATTAGATTAAAATGTAGATTATTATTACAAATCCTCCGAATTTATAGTATAATATTTTTATACGAATTTTCGGAGGAATTTTTTATGGATTTGGCACCAAAACTCAATAATGAAAAAGCAAATAATATTGCCTTTAAAGATATAAAAAAATACCTAATTGAAAATTTCTTGTATAATGGCGATTTAGAAAGCATGAACATTTTACTTAATCTTTATAATATTTATGAATCTATTGAAAATATTTTTCCTCGCTATGTTACATTGGAAAATCTTAGAGTAGATATTATAAAATTTCTAAGAAATAAACAAGGAATTGAACTTATTGCTCGTAGTTTATCAAATTTGATACATGATGACATAAATAGACTTGAGCTTTACTTATATTTGGAAGGTTATAGGCTAGGATTTAATTCAAAAAAATATGCAAATCAATTAGAAGTTATTACCTTGAATTCATTTTCTTTAGGGGAGTTATATAATAGAAAGAAACTTTTTAATTATGAGTTCAATAATATTGAAGTTTTGACATTTAAAAGGCATATGTTTAATGAATTAAGACATGATAAAAATGTGAAAAACTTCATTAAATCAACATTAAAAGATATGCATAGGGTTCTTTTATCAAATAAGATTAGCGATTTAAATCAACATCTTGACTTACAATTAGTTTTCAAAAATGAAAATAATGATGTTAAAATTAAAGAAGTTGACGCCTATCTCACAAGAGAAGAATTATATTTTCTAAATAAAAAGATATTTAAATTTTTATATGTAGATGGATTTAGAATATTTAGAAACGGATTTTGGGACGGAATTAATGATAAAGTAATGAAGAGATATAAATAAAAGGATAGTTTTTACTATCCTTTTTAAAGTGGTGAATAAAAATATGATTATTATGGGAATCGACCCAGGAATTGCAATAGTGGGATATGGAATTTTAGAATTTAAAGGAAATTCATATAAAGTTATGGATTATGGTGCCATTACGACAAAAGCTGGAGTTCCTATTCCTGATAGATTAAATCAAATTTACAATGAAATGAATATATTAATAAAAAAATATAAACCTGAAGATATTGCTTTTGAAGAACTTTTTTTTAATAAAAATGTAAAAACAGCAATTACTGTAGCTCAAGCACGTGGTGTTGAAGTTTTATGTGCTGAAAAAAATAGAGCAGGTATTTATGAATATACGCCTCTTCAGGTAAAACAAGCCCTTGTTGGCTATGGCAGAGCAAGTAAAAGTCAAGTGCAAGATATGGTAAGATTAATTTTGAATTTAGATAAAATTCCTAAACCAGATGATGTTGCAGACGCTTTAGCTGTCGCAATAACTCATGGGAGTTCAATAAAATTTAAAGAAAGTTTCAGGATGATATAATGCTTGAATTTATTAAAGGTAAAATAGACTCAATTGAAAACAATTATTTAGTACTAGAAAATGGAAATATTGGTTATATAATTTATATGCCAAAAATAGAACTTTTAAAATTAACTTTAAATACTGATGTAATGATTTATACAAGACTTATTGTTAGAGAGGATTCTATAACAACTTATGGTTTTGCAAATACAAAATCTAGGGATATTTTTGATTTACTTACTACCGTAACAGGTATTGGTCCAAAACTTGCAATGGGAATTCTTGATGAGACTGACGTTTCGTTTATTTTAAATTCAATTGCAGCGGAAGATGTTAAATCCCTCACAAAAATTCCTGGTATAGGGAAGAAAACTGCTCAAAGATTAATTTTAGAATTAAAAGATAAAGTAAAAAATCTAAATATAGATATACCTGAGACAGATATTATTAATGAGAATATAAATCTGGATAAAAGTTCTGCTCTTGAGGCTCTAATTTCTTTAGGATATAATGAATATGAAGCAAAAAATGCACTTGAAAATATTGATGATAATTTAGATATTTCGGTGATGATTAGAGAAGCATTAAAGGTAATGAGTTGATTAAATGAAAGAAAATAGACTAGTAGAGCCAGGTTTTTCTGAAGAAGATAGTCGTGAGATTAGTCTTCGCCCAAAATGGTTGGAAGATTATATTGGTCAAGAAAAAGCTGTACAAAAATTAAAAATTTTTATAGAAGCTGCTAAGAATAGGGAAGAACCTTTAGATCATACTTTATTAAGTGGTCCACCTGGTTTAGGTAAAACTACATTAGCAGGAATAATTGCCAATGAGATGGGGGTTAATTTAAAAGTTACTTCAGGGCCAGCTATTGAAAAACAAGGTGATCTTGCAAGTATACTTACTAATCTAAATCAAGATGATGTATTATTTATTGACGAAATCCATAGATTAAACACTTCTGTAGAGGAAATACTTTATCCTGCAATGGAAGATCATGCTTTGGATATTGTAATAGGTAAGGGGCCTTCTGCTCGTTCTATTAGACTTGATTTGGCTCCTTTTACATTAATTGGTGCTACTACTCGTGTAGGTATGCTTACTTCTCCTTTAAGGGATAGATTTGGTGTTTTGCTCAATCTTGATTTATATGATGTCAGTTCATTAATTGATATTATTGTTCGATCTGCTGGTATTTTAAACATTCCAATTGAAAAAGATGGGGCAAGAGAAATAGCCAAAAGATCTCGAGGTACTCCAAGGATTGCCAATAGATTGCTAAAAAGAGTTAGAGATTATGCTGAAGTTAAAGAACAAGGTGTAATAACGCAAAAAGTTGCTATAAAAGGATTAAATTTGTTAGAAATTGATAAATTTGGACTTGATAGCATTGATAGAAAAATTATTCTTACTATGATTGATAAATTTTCAGGAAGGCCTGTTGGTATTGATGCTATTTCTGCATCTATTGGAGAAGATAGGACAACTGTTGAAGATGTGTATGAACCTTATCTTATGCAAATTGGATTTATTTTGCGTACACCAAGAGGAAGGACTGCCACAAAACGAGCTTACGATCATTTTGGAATTAAATATGAAGGAGATTGATAATGAAGAAAGTTTTAACATTAATTTTATTTTTTGTCCTTTTATTAAATAATAATGTTTTTGCAAATAATAATTATGAAAGAATAGACATAAAAGTTGGGAAAAGTGTAAATTCAGGGGATGGTTTTTATCTTGAATCAAAAGATAATTTTAATATTTATACAAGTGATTTTCAACTGATACACAAAACTTCTTGTAATAAACTAAATATTAAATTTGAAAATAGCCAAATTAACATTGATGGAGATAAATACAATATGGTAAACTTCCCAACAAATGGAACTTTCTTAATACATTCAACATCTCCCATAAAAGTTTCAAATATAAAAAGAAATTATAGAGGTGCTATTAGCTTTCGAGTTAATAATGGAAAACTTGATATAATTAATAATGTGGATATTGACAATTATCTGCGTGGGGTATTACCCAAAGAAATGTCGGCAAGTTTTCCTCTAGAATCATTAAAAGCTCAGGCATTATGTTCTAGATCTTTTGCCATTAATAATTTTAATAAATATATAAAAAAGGGATATAATCTTGATGATACAACTAATTCACAAGTTTATAGAGGCAGCGATGTAGAAGAAAAATCTACAGATAAAGCCATTTTTGAAACAAAAAATGAAGTTGTTAAGTACAATGGTAAAATAGCACAAACTATTTTTGGAGCTTCATCAGGTGGAATAACTGCTTCAGCAGAAGAAGTATGGGGTTCAAATGTCGATTATTTAATTTCTAGAGAAGATAATTTTTCTAATTATAAATGGGAATATAAATTAACCGACAAAGATTTTAAAAAATTAGGAATAGACAATTTAATTGATATTAGAATAGATTGTACAAATGATTCTAATCGTGTTAAAAATATAATTTTATGTACAGAAAATGATGAAAAAATTTATACAGGTAATAAATTCAGGTCAATGATTGGAAATACTGTAATAAAATCAACTCTTTTCGAAATTGAGAAAATTGGAAGTGATTTTATATTACGAGGCAGAGGCTATGGACATGGCGTTGGAATGAGTCAATATGGGGCTGTTGAAATGGCTAAAAAAGGGAAAAATTACAAAGAGATAATTGAATTTTATTTTCCTGGAACAAATATAGAAAAAATTAATTAATAGAATAGAAGGAAATATGAAAACAAAAGATTTTTATTATAATTTGCCAGAAGAGTTAATTGCTCAGCATCCCTTGGAACAAAGGGATCATTCACGTTTATTAGTACTTGATAAAAATACGGGTAAAATAGACCATAAACATTTTTATGATATTTTAGATTATTTAAATGAAGGCGATGTTTTAGTATTAAATGATACTAAAGTGCGTCCTGCAAGAATATTTGGACATAGAGTAGGTAGGGAAGAAAAAATTGAATTTTTACTATTAAATCACGAAAAAGATGTTTGGGAATGTTTATCGAAACCTGGCAAGAAAGCAAAAATAGGTACAGAAATCGAGTTTAGTGATAAATTAAGAGCTAAAGTAGTTGATATTTCAGAAGATGGTTCTAGATTTTTGAAATTTGAATATGAAGGAATATTTGAAGAAATTCTAGATGAATTAGGTGAGATGCCTTTACCACCATATATTACAGAAAAGTTAAAAGATAAAGATAGATATCAAACTGTCTATGCAAGAGAGAAAGGTTCTGCAGCCGCACCAACAGCTGGGCTTCACTTTACTAAGGATTTGCTAAACGAGATTGCCAAAAGAGGAATTAAAATTTGTTATATTACTCTTCATGTAGGTTTAGGTACTTTTAGACCAGTCAAAGTTGAAAATTTAGATGACCATAATATGCATTCTGAATTTTATATATTGACAGAAGATGTTGCCAATACAATGAATGAAGCAAAAAGACTAGGTAATAAAATTATAGCTGTTGGAACTACAAGTGTCAGGACTCTAGAATCCGTAGCAGACGATAATGGTATACTTAAACCACAAAGCGGATTTACTGATATATTTATATATCCACCCTATAAATTTAAATGCGTAGATTCTCTGATAACAAATTTTCATTTGCCAGAGTCTACATTATTGATGTTAGTTTCTGCTTTTTCATCAAGAAAATTTATATTGAATGCTTATAATGAGGCTGTTAAATCAAAGTATAGATTTTTTAGCTTTGGTGATGCAATGTTTATAAGGTAGGTAAAAATGTTTGAATTTAAATTATTGAAAGAATCATCTGATTCTAAAGCAAGGCTTGGAAAGATTATAACCAATCACGGTGAAATTGAAACACCTATTTTTATGCCGGTTGGAACACGTGCAACTGTAAAAACAATGACCCCTGAAGAGCTTAAAGATATTGGATCACAGATTATATTATCTAACACATATCATTTATTTTTAAGACCAGGTACCGATATAATTGAAAAAGCTGGTGGACTCCATAAATTTATGAATTGGGATAAGCCAATTCTTACAGATTCAGGTGGATTCCAAGTTTTTAGTTTATCTGATAATAGAAAAATAACAGAAGATGGAGTCGAATTTAGATCTCATATTGATGGGAGTAAAAAGTTTATATCACCAGAAATTTCTATTGATATCCAAAATATCTTGGGTTCAGATATAATTATGGCATTTGATGAATGTGCACCATATCCAGCAAGCCACTACTATATTGAAAATTCCATGAAGAGGACATTGAGATGGGCACAGAGGTGCAAAGAGCACCATAAAAATGTCGATAATCAAACTCTTTTTGGTATTATTCAAGGTGGTATGTATAAGGACATGAGAGAAATATCTGCAAGAGAAATGGTGGACATGGATTTTAAAGGGTATTCTGTTGGTGGATTATCAGTTGGTGAACCAATTGAAATAATGAATGAAGTGCTAGATTTTACTACAGATTTTATGCCAAAGTCTAAACCAAGATATCTAATGGGAGTGGGTAGCCCTGATTATTTATTTGAAGCTGTAGAAAGAGGCATTGATATGGCGGATTGTGTTTTACCTACAAGAATTGCCAGAAATGGTACAGTACTAACTCATAATGGGAAAATGGCTATTAAAAATGCTGTATATAAAGAAGATTTTACTCCTCTTGACCGTGAATGTGACTGTTATACTTGTAGAAATTATTCTAGAGCTTATATAAGGCATCTATTTAACGTAGATGAAATTCTAGGTATGAGACTTGCTACAATTCACAACTTATATTTTCTTTTAAAAATGATGGAAAATATTAGAGAATCCATTAGAGGAGATTATTTCTTAGAATATAAAAATGATTTCTATAAAAAATATGGATATAAATAATAATCTTGTTAAGTTTTGATTTTAACTGTATAATATAAATATGAAAGGGGTTATTTGATGCAAAATTCAACAATGTTAGTTCAATTTCTACCGCTAGTATTGATGTTTGTAATTTTCTACTTCTTTTTAATTAGACCTCAAAAGAAAAAAGAAAATGAGATTAAAGATATGCGTGAAAACTTAAAAGTTGGCGATAAAGTAATGACAATTGGCGGTATAATTGGTAAAATTGTACTTATTAAAGAAGACTATGTAGTTATCGAAAGTTCTAGCAATAATTCAAAACTTGATATTATGAAGTGGGGAATTAGCGGAACATTTAAAGACAAAACTGAACTTAAAGAAGAAAATTAATCGGAGGCAATAATGAAACTTATTAAAACACTAACAAAGAAAAATTTAAAGAAAACCTACGAAAAAGGCGGATGTGGAGAATGTCAAACATCATGTCAATCAGCTTGTAAAACAAGTTGTACTGTAGGTAATCAAAAATGCGAAAATAACGAACAATGATAAAAGGCTTGGCATACAGGCCTTTTTATTTTTATTAGAAATGGTGAAGAAAATGGATAGAATTCATAAATTTTATTTGAATGATAAATATATAGTATTGGATATAGCTAGTGGCTCAGTCCACGTAGTAGATGAAATAGTATATGATTTATTAGATGATTATTTAAATTTAAATAAGACTGAACTAATTGAAAAATACTCTGAAGTGTATGATAAAGAAAAAATAATGACTGCAATCGAAGAGATAGAATACTTAGAAAAAGAAGAATTATTATTTTCTGAAGACGAGCATTTTAAACTTCCACACTATAATCCTCAAAATATTGTAAAAGCTATGTGTTTACATGTTGCACATGATTGTAATCTTAGATGCAAATATTGTTTTGCGTCACAAGGTGACTTTAAAGGTGATAGATCATTGATGGATTTAGAAACAGGAAAGAAAGCACTAGATTTCTTATTGCAAAATTCAGGGAACCGTAGAAATCTTGAAGTTGACTTCTTTGGCGGGGAACCTTTGATGAATTTTGAACTTGTAAAGCAGCTTGTGTCATATGGTAGGGAAGAAGAAAAAAAATACGATAAACATTTTAGATTTACTATAACTACTAATGGAATGCTTTTAAATGACGAGATTGAAGATTTTATTAATGACAATATGGATAATGTTGTTTTATCAATAGATGGTCGGAAAGAGATAAATGATGAGATGCGTCCAACTCGAAATAATAAAGGGTCTTATGACATAATTGTTCCTAAATTTAAAGAATTAATTGAAAAAAGAGGAGATAAAGATTATTTTATAAGAGGTACTTTTACAAATGAAAACTTGGATTTTTCAGAAGATTTAAAAGATTTTTATAATAATGGTTTCAAAAAAACATCAATAGAACCTGTTGTAACTGATGAGAGAGAACCTTATGCAATACGTGAAGAACACCTACAAAAGATACTAGATGAATATGAAAAAATGAGTAAAGATTATATAGAGATTAGAAAAAAAGATAAGGATTTTTCATTCTTTCATTTTATAATCGATTTATCTGGTGGACCTTGTATTGTAAAAAGAACAGTAGGTTGTGGAGCAGGTTCTGAATATATTGCAGTAACTCCTCAAGGAGAAATTTACCCTTGCCATCAATTCGTAGGTGAAAAAGACTTTTTACTTGGTAATGTAAATGATGGTATATTGAATACAAATTTAAGAGATAAATTTAAAAATTCTAATGTGTATTCCAATGAAGATTGTCCAACATGCTGGGCTAGATATTATTGTTCAGGTGGATGCCATGCAAATGCATATTACAGCAATAAAGATTTGTCAAAGCCATATAAAATTGGCTGCGAAATGGAAAAGAAAAGAATTGAATGTGCTATTTCTGTTTTAGCGAATGAATAATTTGTATTGCAACTATTAAAAATATTTAATTTAAAAAGAAGAGTTTTAATGGTTTTAACTCATGGATTTGAATATTATTTTTAAAATGTTTAGAATGTGATTTTTTAATATCCTTTGTATTTTAATTCGTGATTCATATAGTATATAAAATTTCATTTTTTATTTAATAATTGAGCCTAAGGGCTCTTTTTTATTATAGTAGATTAAAATCTTATAGATAAATTTTACCAAAATATTTAAATTTGTTATAATTAGAGTTAAGTATTTAAAAATGGTGATTGATTTGGAAAAATGGTTTATTAAAAATAAAAAAGATCCTAAAATAGATTATTCTAAATTTGGGTTAAATAAAATTTTATATAAAATTTTAATTAATAGAGATATTAAAACAGAAGAAGAATTTAAAAATTATCTTAATCCTAAATTAGATGATTTAAACTCACCAATTTTATTAAAAGATTTAATTAAAGCTTCTAATTTAGTTTTAAAGGCCATAGATAATAATGAAAAAATTCGTATAATTGGTGATTATGATGTCGATGGTGTAACATCTACTTATATTCTTTTCACAGGTTTAAAAAGAATTGGTGGTGATGTTTCATTTGATATTCCGCATAGAGTAATTGATGGATATGGTATTAATAAAAGATTAATTGATGAGTGTGTAAAAGATAATGTTGATTTAATAATTACATGCGATAACGGTATTGCAGCAACAAGTGCGGTTGATTATGCTAAAGATAATAATATAACAGTAGTAATAACAGATCACCATGAAGTCCCTAAGATTTCAAATGAAGGGAAATTTGTTGATATTTTGCCTAATGCAGATGCAATAATAGATCCCAAAAGGGAAGATGATAACTATCCTTTTTCAAACATTTGTGGAGCAGTTGTTGCTTTTAAGTTAATAGAATATTTATTTTTAATGAAAGGTATAGACAAAGAGGAATTTTTCGAAAGATTTTTACCCTTTGCTGCAATAGCAACTGTATGTGATGTTATGCCTCTTAAAGATGAGAATAGAATAATAGTAAAATATGGATTAGGTTATTTAAGAGAAACTAAACATTTTGGATTAAATGCACTTATAGAAGCTGCAAGTATAGACAAAGATACAATTGATATTTATCATATTGGTTTTATTATCGGACCTACATTAAATTCTAGTGGTAGACTTGAATCTGCGAAAGAAGCTATAGATTTATTATTAGAAATCGATTATTCTCAAGCTCTTGAAAAAGCTCAAAAACTTAGAAATTATAACTCAGAGAGGCAAGATTTAACTAACGAAGCACTTGAAATTATAGATAGTATAATAAAAAGAGAAGATTTAATTGATAAATATAATATTTTAATAGTATACGCTCCTAATCTTAATGAATCAATTCTTGGTATAGTAGCGGGAAAAATCAAAGAAAAATATAATAGACCTACTATCGTGTTATCAGACTCTAATAATTTACTAAAAGGATCAGGGAGAAGTATAGAAGAATATGATATGTTTACTGAAATAAGTAAATCTAAAACTCATTTAGAATCTTTCGGTGGACATAAAATGGCTTGTGGTTTGTCGCTTTCTGAAAATAACCTTATGGCTTTTATTGACGATGTTAATAAAAATGAAAATTTGACTTCTGAAGATTTAGTCAAAAAGATTTATATTGATGCACCTTTACCTTTAAAATTTATAAATTTAAATTTTGCACAGGACTTAGAAAAACTTGCACCTTTTGGACAAGATAATCCCAAACCACAATTTGGAGCTAAAAATTTAAAGATAGATAATTTAAGAATTTTTGGCAAAAATAAAAATGTAATTAAAATGAGCTTAATAGACAATAATTCTAGAGCAGAGGCTTTATTATTTGAAGATTCAAAAGTATTTTTAAATAAACTTGCTCGTGTCTATGGAAGAGATCAGGTATTGGATTTATTAAATGGGATAGAAAGTAATATCTATTTAGATATTGTATTTAATATTGGAATAAATGAGTTCAGGGGAAATGTATCAACTGAAATGAGAGTAAAAAGTTACAGAGTTATAGGTGAATAGTATGTTGTTAGATAAATTAATAGAAAAAATAAAATCCTACAATGAAAATGCTGATTTTGAGCTTATAAAAAAAGCATATACATTAGCTGAAGATAAACATAAAGGTCAGAAACGAAATTCTGGGGAAGATTATATAATTCACCCTTTACATGTGGCACTTATTCTTGCTGACATGAATATGGATACCTCTACAATAATTGCAGGTATTTTGCACGATGTTATCGAAGATACTGATGTAACTTATGATTATGTAAAAGAAGAATTTGGAGAAGAGATAGCAGATTTAGTAGATGGAGTAACCAAATTAAAAAAATTAAATTATAAAAATAAAGAAGAAAAGCAGGCTGAAAATATACGTAAAATGGTACTTGCCATGGCCAAAGATATTCGTGTAATTATTGTTAAACTTGCCGATAGATTACACAATATGAGGACATTGGAGTATATGACTGAAAAGAAAAAAATAGAAAAAGCTACTGAAACTGTTGAGATTTATGCTCCAATTGCTGATAGGCTTGGTATGAGTAAAATCAAATGGGAATTAGAAGATTTGTCTCTGCGTTATTTAGACAAAGAGGGATACTATAAGCTTGTTGATATGGTAAGTAAAAGAAGAAACGAGAGAGAAAATCTTATTAACAATCTTATAGATACACTATACAAGCAATTAAATGAAGTGGGTATAGAATGTGAAATAAGCGGACGACCTAAAAACTTTTATTCTATTTATAAAAAAATGAAGAAAAAAGGAAAAGTATTCGACGAAATTTATGATTTATCTGCTATTAGAATTTTAACTAATTCTGTTAAAGATTGTTATGGTGCTCTTGGTGTTGTGCATACATTGTTTAAACCTATCCCTGGCAGATTCAAAGACTATATATCTATGCCAAAACCTAATAAGTATCAATCTCTTCATACAACAGTTATTGACAATAATGGGGAAACATTTGAAGTTCAAATTAGAACTTATGAAATGCATCAAACTGCTGAATATGGTATTGCGGCACATTGGAAATATAAAGCGGGAGTTAATAAGACAACCTCATTTGACGAAAATTTAACTTGGCTAAGGCAATTGCTCGAATGGCAAAAAGATGTCAATGATCCTAATGATTTTATGGATACTTTGAAAATTGATTTCTTCGCGGATGAAGTTTTTGTATTCACACCAAGTGGAGATGTGCTAAATTTACCAGAAGGTTCAACACCAATAGACTTTGCATATAGAATTCATACTCAAGTTGGTAATACTTGTGTTGGTGCAAAAATAAATGGAAGGATTGTTCCATTAACTTATAAATTAAAAAGTGGAAATATAGTAGAAGTAATAACTAATCCAAATTCAGGCCCTTCACTTGATTGGCTTAAAATAGTTAAAAGTCCTCAGGCTAGAAAGAAAATCTCACAATATTTCAAAGTTCGAGATAGAGACAAACATATTGAAAGAGGAAGAGATATAATTGAAAAAGAAGCCAAAAAACAAGGTTATCAGGTTTACACGATAGTAAAAGATGAATGGCTTGAAGAAGTAAGATCAAAGATGAATTTTAGTTCTATTGATGATTTATACGCCGCACTTGGTTTCGGTACAATAACTATCAATCAAATTTTTGCTAAATTAACAGATATTTACAATAGACATAATAAAAAAGATGACCAGGTAAAAACTACCGATAACTTTGCAAGAAGAAGACAAAGTAACCAAGGAATTGAAGTAAAGGGCGTAGATGGAGTAAATGTTAGAATTGCAAAATGTTGTACCCCAGTTCCTGGTGATGATATTATAGGTTATATAACTATTGGACGAGGTATTTCTATTCATCGCAAGGATTGTCAGAATATTATTAACAATACTGACCCTTCAAGACTTGTAGAAGTAAAATGGCAGAAAACAGAATCTGCAAGTTACAATGCTTCATTAGAGATAAGAGCTTTAGATAAGTCTAATGTTATAGGTGATGTTGCAACTAGAGTTTCAGATTCAAAATTAAATATAACTTATCTAAATGCAAAAACAGTCAAAAGCGGAGATGCAATTATTAATATAACAGTAGAGATAACTGATACTAGCGAACTCGAAAGATTGATAGAAAAATTAAAACGTTTGGAAAATGTTATAGATGTTTATCGTATAAAGGCGTGATTAAATGAGAGCAGTAGTTCAGAGAGTAAAAAAATCAAAAGTAACAGTAGAAAAAAAGGTAGTTGGTGAAATTTCAAAAGGTCTTATGGTACTTTTGGGTATAGAAGCACATGACAGTGAAGAAGACTTAAATTATATTATAAAAAAAGTTACGAAGTTGCGAGTTTTTGATGATGAAGAAGGTATTATGAATAAGTCTCTTATAGACTGTGGATACGAACTCCTTGTTGTAAGTCAGTTTACACTTTATGGAGATGTTAGAAAAGGAAATAGACCTAGTTATACAAGAGCAGCTAAATTTGAAGACGGAATAGATCTTTATGAAAAATTCATTAAGAAAGTACAAAATTTAGGTATAAAAGTTAGCCATGGTGAATATGGAGCTGATATGGATGTAGACATACTAAATGATGGACCAGTAACTATACTTTTAGACTCAAATAAGGAATTTTAGGTGAATTATGAAAGAGAAGATTATAAAACTAGTTGTCGGATTACTACAAGAAAATTGTTTTATATTATATGACAATAAAAAAAATGCTTTTATAGTAGATCCAGGCGGTTCTAGTGATATGATAATTGATACAATTGAAGATAATAATTTAAATATAAAGTTTATTTTATTAACTCACGGTCACGCAGACCATGTCGGAGCAGTAGCTAAGCTTAAAAAGAAATATAATGTAGAAGTATATATGTCAAAAAAAGATAAAGACTTTTTAGAATCGCCAGAAACAATGAGATCGTCATCTTTTGGGCTTGAGGTAGAACCTGCAAAAGTAGATTTATTTGTTAATGAAAATTCTGAAATTTATTTTGGTGATACTTCAATAAAAGTTATTGAAACACCAGGACATACACTAGGATCTGTTTGTTATTTATATAATAATATATTATTTTCCGGAGATACATTGTTTAACGGTTCAATTGGTAGGACAGATTTTCCAGAATCAGATCATCAAAAAATGTTAAAATCACTTAAGAAATTAACTCAATTAGATGATGAAATATTTGTTTTGTCTGGACATGGGCCAGAAACTCAAATTAAAAATGAAAAATTAAATAATCCATTTTTAAAAACATTATGATTACAGTTAATGCAGAAAAGGAGTTTTTAAGAAAATCATTATTTGAGTTTTTGAGGATGAAATTTCCAGATTATATAAGTAACGGAATTTTGAAGCTTGATGTCATAAATGATAATTTAGATAATTGGTACATTTTTTTAAAACTAGATGATAATGAATTTATAGATTCTTTTGTTTATAAAAATAATCGAAATATCCATTTTGAAATAAAGAGGAGAATTTTTGACAAGTTTTCTACAAATTGTGAATTTGATAAAAGTTATGGGATTCTTACAGGTGTAAGGCCCTCTAAACTTTCTGCTAAAATCTTTTCTAAAAATTCTTTGGAAAAATCTATTGAATTTTTGGATAAGGAGTATAGAATTCCTGTACGCGATTCAAAATTCTTATATGAAATATTTATAAATCAACATAGATGTAAAGATACATTTTCAAAAGAGAATTACAATATTTATGTAAATATTCCATTTTGCCCATCTAGATGTTCTTATTGTTCTTTTGATACTGCAATTTATAACAAACAAAAAGCAACTAAATATGTCAATTCATTATTAGATGAAATATCTATGTATGAGAATAATTTTAGTGGAGTGCCTCATTCAATTTATATAGGTGGAGGGACCCCTTCTATTCTAGAGGTAAGTGACTTAGAAAAAATTTTAAAATTATTACAAAATAAGTTTGGTATTCCTAAAGAATTCACTGTTGAATGCGGTAGAATTGACACCTTGTCAATTTCACTTCTTGAAATGTTAAAATCTTATAGCGTGAATAGAATTTCATTAAATCCACAAAGTTTTAATGAAAAAGTTGTGAATGATTTAAATAGAAATTCAAATATAGATATACAAAAATGGTTTGATATAGCAAAAAAAATTGGCTTTGATATAATTAATATGGATTTAATTTTAGGTCTTCCTGGTGAAGAAATATATAGTATATTAGAATCTGTAAAAAAAGCTATAGAAATAGCTCCTGATAATATTACAATTCATACATTAGCTTTAAAAAATGGTTCTAAATTGTATGAAAATGGTTATATCAATAAATATGATTACAAAAATTTATTAGATAAAACAAAATTAATGATGAAGGGTTCTGGTTATCAACCTTATTATATGTATCGTCAGAAAAAAAGTGTTATGAATTCTGAGAATATAGGATATTCCCTTCCTAATAAAAATTCAATTTATAATATTGTAATGATGGATGAAGTAGAAAATATATTAGGTTTTGGAGCTGGGGCAAGTACTAAAATTTTAGATAAAAATGATAAATTCCTAAGAAATGTTAATACTAAAAATTTAACAGAATATATAAATATGAGGGGATAAAATTTGAAATTAGCAGAAATGATTAAAAATGTAGCCATTGAAGATACAAATTTTGATTTGGATTTGCATTTAGATGATGATTATGAAACAGTAACTCACCATACAGATGATGTAATTGATAATTCAATTTTTGTTGCAATAAAGGGTTATGTAACTGATGGTCATAAATTTATAGAAAAGGCAAAAAACAAAGGTGCAAAACTATCCGTTGTTGAAGAATTTCAAGATATTGATATACCACAAATTAAAGTTTTAAATACGAGAATAGCTTTAGCTGATATATCTAATAATTATTATGATAAACCATCTAAAAAATTGAATATGATAGGTATAACTGCCACTAACGGAAAAACGACAACAGCCTTTATGGTACAAAAAGTTTTAGAAGAGGATAATAGAACTACTGGGATAATTGGAACAGTTTTTACAAAATATAGTGACGTAATGGTTCCATCTATTTTAACAACTCCAGAATCTGTAGTCCTTCAGAAATATTTAAATGAAATGTACGATAAAGGCATTACGGATGTGGTTATGGAAGTGTCTTCATCAGCACAAGAACTTTATAGAAATAAAAATATTGATTTTGATTTTGTCACTTTTAATAACTTAGGTAGAGAACATATTGATCAACATGGAAGTTTCGAGAATTATTTTAGGTATAAGTCAAGATTAATTAGAAATGCAAGAGAAGATGCAATTGCTGTTTTAAACTTTGATAATAAAATGATAGCTGATTTATCAAATAAAACGCAAGCACATGTATTAAGCTATTCGCTTAAAAATTTAAATAGAGATTTTGGTATTAGCGATTTAGATCTTACAACTGGTAAAGGAAATTTTATTTTTCATATTAACCATGACATAGAAATCAAAGACGTAATCATTAAAAAAAATTCTTTTAATATTGAATTAGGAACAGTTGGATATTCTTCTGTAATGAATTCAATAGTAGCGATTATAATTGGGCTATGCTTAGAAATTCCAGTTGGTACAATACAAAGAGCCTTGAAAAATTTTGCAGGTGTAGAGAGAAGATTCGAATTAATTTATGATGAAAAGTTTAAAATTTTAGATGACCATTTTGCAAATGAAAAAAATATTGATGCTACAATGAAAACTCTAAAGGAAATGAAATATAACAATTTAAACATTTTATATGCAATTAGAGGAAATCGTGGAGTTGAAGTTAATAAAGAAATTACAGAAAAATTAGTCTATTGGATAGACAAATTAAAACCAGAAAAATTCTGTGCTACTTTATCAAAAGATGTTGTCACTTGGAAAGATGAGGTATCAGAGGCAGAATTAAATATTTTCAAAAAAATCTTAAAAGAAAATGGTATAGAATGTAAAATCTTTGATACATTGGAAGAAGCTGTTAATGATTCTATAAATTTTTTAAAAAAAGATGATATTCTATTATTAGCTGGTTGTCAAGGAATGGATAAAGGTGCACAATATGTAAAAGATAGATTGCTAAACGATAATCTGGTGACAGATGTTTGTGAGTTTTCTAAAAGAATAGATGGAAGAATTTGTTAATATTGATATTTACACCTATTTGATTTATAATATTATATATTTTGATAAGTAAAATCCTTTATTTAAGGAGTTTTAAACTATAATATTAATAGTATTTTCTATACATCGCCACAGGTGTTCATAAGAAAGCTCCAATCCATGTGGATTGGAGCTTAAATTTTGAGGAGGAAATTATGACAGAAAATATGGGGAACCTAAAAAGATCAATGTATTGCAATGAGATTTCAGAAACTAATATTTCTGAAGAAGTTACTTTAATGGGCTGGGTAGCAAAACAAAGATCATTGGGTTCAATTGTTTTCATTGATTTGAGAGATAGAACAGGCATTGCACAAATCGTATTTGATGACTCTTTTGGCAAAGAATTACTAGAAAAAGCAAGCCATGTAAGAGGAGAATATGTAATTGCAATTAGAGGTAAAGTTCGTGCTAGATCCTCAGTAAATGAAAATATAGATACTGGTAAGGTTGAAGTTTTAGGCGAAGAGTTGAGAATATTAAGTGAATCTGATGTTCCACCAATTTATATTAAAGACAATGATAATGTATCTGAAAATATGAGATTAAAAAACAGAGCATTAGATTTGAGAAAGCCAAGTATGCAAAAAAATCTTAAAATTCGTTCTGAAATCTATAAAATTACGCGAGACTTTTTTTATGATAATGGATTTATAGAAGTAGAAACACCAATGCTAACTAAACCAACTCCCGAAGGAGCGAGAGACTATTTAGTTCCAAGTAGAGTTAATCCAGGTAAGTTTTATGCTCTTCCTCAGTCTCCACAATTAATGAAACAATTGTTGATGGTGGCTGGATTGGATAGATATATTCAAATTACAAAATGTTTTAGAGATGAAGACTTAAGAGCTAATAGACAACCAGAATTTACACAAATTGATTTAGAAATGTCTTTTGTAACTGAAGAAGAAGTTATGGATATCAATGAAAGATTTTTACAAAAATTGTTCAAACAATTATTGGATAAAGATATTGAACTTCCAATTCAAAGGATGGAATATATAGAAGCTATGGATAGATTTGGAGTGGATAAACCAGATTTACGTTTTGGTATGGAGTTAAAAGATATTTCTGAAATTGTTAAGGACTGCGGATTTAAAGTTTTTGAAAATAATGTTTCTGATGGTAAAAGTGTTCGTGGTATTAAAGTTGATGGTGGAGCAGATTCTTATTCTAAAAAGCAAATTAAGAAACTAGAATCTTTTGTCAAAGATTATAAGGCTATGGGACTAAGTTGGATTAAATACACCGATGAAATTGATTCTCCAATTTCCAAATTCATTTCAGAAGATAAAATGAATGCAATTATACAAGCTTTTGATGCTAAAAAGGGAGATTTGATTTTAATATTAGCCGACAAGAACTCAGTAGTTTTTAGCGGTTTAGGTAATTTAAGAAATAAAATTGCAAGAGACCTTAATCTTATAGCTGAAGATGATTTCAAACTAGTGTGGATAACTAAATTCCCATTATTTGAATTTGATGAAGATGAGAATAGATACGTTGCAAAACATCATCCATTTACTAGTCCTTTAGACGAAGATATTGATAAACTTGAAGATGATAAAGAAAACGCTAGAGCCAAAGCTTATGATATTGTAATAAATGGTGATGAAATAGGTGGAGGTAGTATAAGAATTAACGACCCCGAAGTACAAAATAAAATGTTTAAGGCTTTAGGTTTAGATTCAGATGAAGCTACTGAAAAGTTTGGATTCTTATTAGATGCTTTTAAATATGGAGCACCACCTCATGGCGGATTAGCTTTTGGATTAGATAGATTGGTTATGTTATTTACTAAAGCAGAAAGTATCAGAGACGTTATAGCTTTTCCTAAGACTCAACAAGCAACTTGTTTGTTAACTGGTGCACCAACTGAGCTTTCAGAACAACAACTTGAAGAAGTACACATTTCTGTTATTGAAGAAAATTAAGGTGATGACATGGAAAGCCTAGGCATTGTGAGAAAAACAATAGATGATATAATTGTCGTTGAATTTATGAGAAAAAGTGCCTGCGGTGATAGTTGCGAATCATGCAGCGCTAAATGTGCAGAGTCCAAATTAGAATATTTAGAATTTAAAAATACTATATCAGCCAAGGTGGGGGATATAGTTAAGCTAAATGTAAATAAAAAGGCTATATTTAATTATAAATTGCTAGTTTACGGCCTTCCTATGATATTTTTAATGCTTGGAATAACTATATCAAATTTGTTATTAAATAAAAATCAAATTAATAACTCTGATATACTATCTCTAATCTTTGGAATGTTATCAATGGGTTGTTCATATTTAATTATCAAAAAAATAGATAATAAATTTAAATATAATTCTACAAATCTAATGATTATAGAAAAAATGTAGGTGAATTATGACTAATAAAAGATGGGAGAAAGTAGTATTTGTTTTTTCTATCATTCTACTACTTTTTTCGCTAGCCTTTTTTCTTTATACAAAATTTAATTTGAAGTATTCAAATAAATTAAATAAAGAAAACGACATAATCAAATCACAAATTTTAAAAATAAATCAGAATATTAATAATCTGGAAGCAGAATTATCAAATGTAGAAATTGAATTAAATCAAAAGTCTCTAGATTTTTATGAAAATTATGGTTACCAATTTGATGGAAATAGAGAAGATGAGATTAAAAATATTATTTCAAATCTTAACACTGAAAATGATAAAATTTTAATGGAAATGACTCAACTAATTAAGGATAATTCGAATTATTTTACATCAAATATATATTCCGATGAAAGATATGATCAATCCGTCGATTTGTTTTTTAATTTATCAAATGATAATAATTTGGAAAGATATCAAAATTTGTACGAAGAGCTTTCAATATCTCAATTAACATCAAATGCTGATGGATTTATAGGATATTTAAGAAATAGAAATAGTGAATCAAAAGAATTAAATGTTTTACTATACTATTTATCTGTATATGGTTTTAAATTGAACAATTTTTCTAATAATTCATACAAAAGTTTAGGAGATGTTTATTCAGATTTAAATAGTTATTATGAAATAATTTCTGAAATAGAAAAACTCGGTTATTCAACAGGTGATTTAAATTCAACTCATTTGCTTAAAGTAAAAGATTCATTTAATGAGCTTTTAATTCCTTTTTATAAAAATAGAGGGTTAATTAAATCATTAGAAAAAGGTGGTAAAATTGAAGTACAAAAATAGATTTCTAATATCTTTAATTTTTATTATTATTTCATTTGTTTTAACTTTTTTTGCTATAAATGATGGTAAAAAAATTAATAAATCATATTTGCAGCTTTCTAGTGATAATTCGAATTTAAAAGAAAAACTTGACGATTCACAAAAAACACAAAAATCTTTAGATGAAGAAATTAATTCAAAAAAATCGAAAATTGAAGGTATAGATAATGAGTCAAATAAATTTGGTGTAATGTCAGCCAAAAAAGATGAGATTATGAGAATGAAAGAAGAATTGTTAAATACACATATGGCTTTTCAGAATAATAATTTTGACTTTTACTATTCACATAATAATTCTAATAATGCTCTCACACCACTAAATGGTATTTTTTTTGACGAAGCTTTAAAAAATGAAGATAGAATAGATAATTTAACAGTATTACCAATAATTATAAATTCTTATACTAATGAATACCTTAATTATGAAATTTCTAGGAACAATTTTAAAGTAATACAAAATTTAGGAATTCTGGATTACGTCGAAAATGGTGACAACTATTTAGCAAAATCTATATTGCTGAATGATAGTTCTAATTCAGATATTTTAAAAAAAAGAAATAGTTATTTAATTTTACTTAATAGCCGATACTTAAATGCTTATAGGAATATTTATGAAGAAGTTACAAGTTCACAAATTTTTATTAATAATAGCAAAGATTATTTAAATCATAATTTAAAAGACTCTACAGTTCCAATTGAAGAGAAAGATAAGAAAAAAATTGATGTTTTAAACGCTTTTTGTATTGATTTATTAAATTCTTCTTCTAATCAATTGAGTGATTTTAGTATTACTGAAAGTAACGGTTTTAAACAATTTAAAAGAAATGATTTTGTCTTAATGACAGAAAAAGTTGATGATAAATTAATAAATGTTAATTTCTTTAATGAAGAATGCGGATCAATTTATGAAGTCAATGACAAAATGGATTAATACATTTTAGTTTATTGGGGAGAAACATGAAAGATAATTTAATCAAAATTAATTATAATAATAAAGAAATAATTTTAATACCAACAGCCCATGTCTCAGTTGAAAGTGTAGAGCTTGTAAAAAAAACAATAGAGACTCAAAAACCTGACTCTGTATGCATTGAACTCGATGAAGGACGTTATAAAAATCTTTTGAATCCTGAAGCTTGGAAAAGTACAAATATTATAGATGTCATTAAACAAAAAAAAGTTGCAATGTTAATAGCTAATCTGATTTTAAGTTCTTATCAAAAAAATATAGCAAAAAAATTAAAAACGAAACCTGGCCAAGAGATGATACAAGGTATGGACTCAGCAAATAAAGTTGGAGCAGAACTTATTTTAGCTGACAGAAATATCCAAACAACTTTTATGAGAATATGGCGAAAAATGGGTTTTTTTGAAAAAATGAAAGTACTAGCTTCGCTATTATTTGCAAATGATGAAGATGATATTTCAGAAGAGGATTTGTCAAATTTGATTGAAAGAAGTAATTTAGAAAATGTAATTGGAGATTTAGGTAATTCATATCCACAAATTGCAGAAACCCTTCTTCATGAAAGAGATGAATATTTAGCATATAACATAAAAAATGCGCCTGGTGATAAAATTGTTGCTGTGTTAGGGGCAGCTCATACACCAGGAATTGAAAAAGAGATTTTTAAAGAGCAAAATATATCTGAATTGGACAAAATTCCTGAAAAAAGTTTTTCAGGTAAAATTATTCCGTGGATTATACCAGTACTAATTATTGGTCTAATTATTTATTCATTTTATCAAAGTATTGGAGCTGGAATGACACAAATAAAATCTTGGTTTATTTTCAATTCTTTATTTGCAGCTGGTTTTACGGCTCTAAGTTTAGCCCACCCTTTGAGCATACTAACTTCATTTATCGTCGCTCCGTTTACTTCTGTAAATCCTTTATTAGCTTGTGGATGGTTTGCTGGACTGGTTGAAGCTACTTTGAGAAAACCTACTGTTGAAGATGTCAACAAAATACCAGAGGATATTTTTAAATTAAAATCTTGGTTGAAGAATAAATTTTTGAAAGCTCTCTTAGTTGTTATTATGGCAAATATTGGTTCGTCTATTGGCACTCTAATTGCTGGAACTAAAATTGTTCAAAATATTTTATAGAAATAGATTTCTATGAAATATTTATTAAATATAAACTAGTTGTATATAATTAATAATCATATACATTCAAAACAATAGAGATTTTCATAATTATTATTTAAAAAAATAAAATTATATTAATATTTAAAAAAGGACTTTAGTTTATCTAGGGTCCCTTTTTGTTTTAATAATTTGTCTAATAAGCCGAAAAGTAGCTTGAGAAGATATAATTCCTAAAGCGAGTGCAGTTGTAGTTAGCACTGTATTAATTAATGAGGTAGTCATCATATTGTAATTTGAATCTATAAAATAATACATTATATAATACATTCCTGCACCAGGGACTAAAGGTATTAAACATGGCAATGAAAATACAGTTGCTGGTTTTTTATAATAAATTGCAAGAATTTCAGAGCATAAGCCTATTAAGATTGAAGCTATTAAACCAGAAATAATATAATTATTTGTATCATTGAGCAGAAACTCATATATTACCCATATAACACCGCTAAGACATGAAGTAACAGTTCGTACCTTATAAGGCAATTTAAAATAAATTGTAAAACCGTATGTAGCAAAGGCAGCAATAATAAATTGAAAAATATATTTCATAATATATACTCCATAATTTTTAGTCCAAGTCCTACTCCAAAAGCAATAGCTAAAGCGATAAAAAAAGCTTTAATCATTGTAATCGCTCCTGTGATAAATTCACCACTCATAATATCTCTAACTGAGTTTGTGATTGCAACTCCTGGAACTAGAAGCATAATATCACCAATTATTATATGATCTATATTTTTTCCGATATTCGAATTTACAGAAATAATAGCTAATAATGAAATTATAAAAGCGGAAACAATATTATTTATAAAAAAAGAAAGTTTATATTCAGCCAATTTATCTAAGAAACCTGCAATAAAAAAACCTATAAATAAACTTGCAACAAAATCATTTAGGCCACCACCAAAAAGTACTGTAAAAAAAGCTGAAGCAATAGCAGCACCTATATGTAGGTTTAGAGCCTTATCCGCAGTTACATCAATATCATTTAATATTTCATAAGACTCTAAAATGGAGAAATCACTTGATACAAATTTACGTGAAAAAGAATTAACTCTGTCAATTTTATATAAATTTGTATCAGAGACAGTTATTTTTCTGAAATTACTTATTGTTTCTCCTTCATACTCGATTGTCAAAAAGATTGCAGAAGGAAGTGCATAGGCAGAAACACGAGAAATATTAGAGACCGAGCGACACATTCTTTCAACTGTATCCTCTGCACGATAACTCTCTGCTCCATTTTGTATTAATAAAGCTCCAGCATATAAAGATAAATTCATGAGATCCTTTGCTTCCTTGAGGTTATTTATTACCTTTGACATATTATCACCAACTAAATTATACTATGTAAAGAAATCATTCTCAATGGCAATATTTACAAATGTATTTATAATTTTAAAAATTATATTATCTATTTTATAGTATTATTAAATATATTATATGGTTTTAAAATACTAAATTGAATATGATATAGTCATTTGATATAATAAATAAAATAGGGGTGATTATATGGAAATGCCCATAGTTTCAATTATAGGAAGACCAAATGTAGGGAAATCTACATTGTTTAATAAAATTGTAGGCAAAAAAATTTCGATAACAGAAGATACACCAGGAGTTACAAGAGATAGAATCTACCAAGAGGCTTCGTGGTTAAATTACAAATTTCTATTAGTAGACACTGGCGGATTAGACTTAAAAGATGAAGATATCTTTATGTCTAGTATAAAAGCTCAAATAGACATAGCTTTAGATACTTCTGACGTGATTATATTTGTGGTAGACGGAGCTCAGGGAATTAATCCTACTGATAAAGAAATATCAAATTTTTTGAGAAAGACAAAAACAAAAGTCCTCCTTGCTGTCAATAAATACGATTCAAAGATTACTAAAGATAATATATATGACTTTTATGAACTTGGTTTAGGGGATCCTATTGGCATAAGTGCTGAACAAGGAATTGGTGTTGGAGATTTACTTGATGAGGTTGTGAAGGAATTATCTCCTGCAGAAGAGCTAGCTGATGATGATAAAATTCGAGTAACTTTAATGGGTAAACCTAATGTTGGAAAATCTTCTTTACTTAATTATTTAACTGGTGAGAAAAGAGCTATTGTTACTAATATACCTGGGACTACTAGGGATTCAATTGACTCATTGATTAAGTATAAGGATAATGAATATATTTTTGTTGATACTGCAGGGCTTAGAAAAAAGAAAAAAATAGTTCCAGGTGTCGAAAGATACTCTGTAATCAGAACTTTAACCGCAATAGAAAGGTCCAATATTTGTGTATTAATGATTGATGCAACTGTAGGTGTTACAGAACAAGATTCAAAAATAGCGGGATTTGCCCATGAAAATAATAAAGCTATTATTATTGCTGTAAATAAATGGGATGCTGTAGATAAAGAGTCAAAAACAATGAAAAAATTTGAAAATCAAATACGAATTGAGCTCTCTTTTATATCTTATGCTCCTATAATTTTTATTTCTGCAAAAACCGGGCAAAGAGTTGGCGAGTTTCTTGATTTAATTGAAATAGTCAATAATAATTACAATCATAGGATTCAGACAGGTGTTTTAAATGATATTTTAAATAGAGCAGTTCTTTCTAATCAACCTCCTTCTGATAAAGGTAGAAGAGGTAAATTATATTATGGATCTCAAGTTAGTGTAAGACCACCTAGATTTGTTCTGTTTGTCAATGATAAAGAACTTTTTCATTTTTCTTATGTAAGATATATAGAGAATCAAATAAGAACTACTTTTTCATTTGATGGTACTCCAATTATTTTAGATTTAAAAAATCGTGGAGATAAACAATGAGTTATATCATTGTTTTTGTTATTTCTTATTTAATTGGTTCAATATCGGGAGCTTATATTATCGGAAAAATATTTTTGAATAAAGATATTCGAAAATATGGTTCTGGAAATGCAGGCACCACTAATGCTATGAGGGTTTTAGGCAAAAAAGCAGGGATATTGACTTTTTTAATAGATTTTTTAAAAGGTGTATTTGTAGCATTTTTAATAAATATTTTATTTAGCAGAAACTATGTACCACTGTCAATATTCGCAGCGGTACTGGGACATGATTTTCCTTTTTATATGAACTTTAAAGGAGGAAAAGGTGTTGCTACAACTTTAGGGGCGTTAGCTTTTTTAGATTTGAAATTAACTTTTATATGTTATTTGGTTTGGTTAGTAAGTACATTAATCACTAAGATAGTATCTGTTGGCTCAATTGGTTTTTATATTTTTGTAATTGCAATTTTTACCATATATTCTGATTTGTCAATTTCAAATAAATTTATAATTGTTATGGTAGCATTATTGGGTATATGGAGACATAAAGATAATATTAAGAGACTATTAAAAGGAACTGAAAATAAAATTGGAGGAGTCAGATGAATATTTCTGTAGCAGGAGGAGGAAGTTGGGGAACCGCCATTGCAAGACTTCTAACTCATAAAGGTCATAATGTTAAATTTTATATTAGAGAAGAAGAAACTGTTTATAATTTAAAAAAATATAGAGAAAATAAAGAATTTTTACCGGGATCAGTTTTTGATAGAGATATTTTTGTAACAACAGATATTTTAGAAACACTTCCTGAGGCGGACATTTTTGTCATAGGCGTTCCCACATCGGCTTGTAGAGAAATTCTGAACAAGATTAAAGATGCTATTGATAAAAATACAATTATTGTGAATTTGTCTAAGGGAATTGAACAAAACACTTTAAAAAGAATATCAGAGATATCAAAAGAATTACTTCCACAAAATCCATTTGTTGCTTTAAGTGGGCCTTCTCATGCTGAAGAAGTAGGAAAAGATATACCCACTACTGTGGTAGCTGCATCTGTTGATATAGATGCCGCAAAGACTGTGCAGGAAGAATTCACTACTCCAGTTTTTAGAATTTATACTAATTCTGACCTAATAGGAGTTGAATTAGGTGGAGCTTTAAAAAATATAATAGCTTTGGCAGCTGGTATTAATGACGGTTTAAAATTTGGTGATAACACAAAAGCGGCTTTAATGACTCGTGGTATTTATGAGATGAGTAAATTAGGAATGGCATTAGGTGCAGATCCTCATACATTCAATGGCTTGTCTGGTATTGGAGATTTAATTGTTACTTGCACAAGTATGCATTCTAGAAATAGAAGAGCTGGAATTCTACTTGGTGAAGGTAAAACTATGGACGAAGCTTGTAAAAATGTAGGTCAAGTAGTGGAAGGAATTAAAACTGTTGCTGCTGCATATGAACTTGCAAAAGAAAAAAATATTGAGATGCCTATTACAAATATGATTTATAAAGTTTTATATGATAATTACGATCCTCTTAAAGCTGTGGAAGATTTAATGGGCAGAAAAAACAAGGTCGAAATTGAACAAATTTTTTACGAGTAATATCAATTAGATATATTTTTATGATATAATAATAGCGATTAGGTGGTATTTTGAACACAAAATCCAAGAAAAAAAATAAATTCTTTTACAGACGATTATTCGCCTTGATTTTTCTCTTAATCTTTATTTTTTTTATAGTTAAATTTATAAGAGGAAAAACTATAAACGATTATAAAACTGTATTTCCAACTCTTACTACATACGAAGACGATTTTAATACTGAATTATATAATTTGTATAATGAAAAGGTCTACTATGCAAAAGGTGATGGAGTGGCAGTTTTTAACGCAAGCGAAGGTCAAAAAGTACCAGTAGGTTATGAAGTTTGTTACTTGAACTTAATGGAAGACGTATCTTCATTAAAAGATCAACTTATAAAAATAGAAGCCGCTATTAATTTAAAAGAAGGAATAGAACCTGAAATTGATGGAGATAAAAAAATTAAATTTAATAATGGAATACAACAAATTATCAAAGAAAAAAAATATGATAAACTTTATAATGATATTGATTCATTAAATTTAGAAAATAAGGTTACTTATAGTGCTTCTGAATTAAAAGATTATATTGATTTATCAGATAGTGAACTTTTAGCACAAAAAAAAGAAATAGAAAATAAAATAGAAAAATATAATATTTCTTATCAAGCTGAGTTTTCTGGAATTGTTTCTTATAAAATTGATGGCGTTGAAGATAAGTTTGATATTAATAAACTTGATAGCATTAATTATAGTTTTCTGAAGAAAAATTTTGATTTTACGAATGTTGAAATGAATTCGCAAGTCAAAACAGGAGATGCGTTATTTAAAATAATAGATAATTTTTCTTGGAAAATGGCTTGTACAGTAGATAATATTTCAAAGATTAAAAATTATAATATAGGTGATACTGTAAGAATAGAAGTAGATAATTCTAATATGATTTATGGAATTATTGAAAAAATAAATAAAACAGGAAATAAAGCTGTAATTATTGTTGATTTAGATATGTATATTGAGGATATGTATTCAAATAGAGTACATGAAGGTAAAATTGTAGTTGAGAAAACTAAAGGTTATGAGATACCAAAGTCGACTTTAATTGAAAGAGACAATATGACAGGGGTTTATGTACAAGAAATTAAAGGATTAGTTAAATTTGTACCTGTTGAAATCGTAAGCGAAAAGCCTGAATCTGTATTTATTAATAGAGGCAATAAACAATCTGTAATACAAATTGGCAAAAAAACATATAAAACTGTTACAGTTAATGATGCTATAGTTATAAATCCTAGAACTGTTGACGAATCAAGAATATTAAACTGAGGTGATCATTGTGGATTTAGAAACGAATTTAAAGCATGTTATGGAAGGTATTGAAGAATCAAAATTAAAATCTCCATTTAAAAGAAATGTAGAGCTTATAGCGGTATCGAAAACTCATTCAACACAAATGATAAAAGAAGTCAGAGACTTAGGTATTAAAAACTTTGGAGAAAATAAAGTTCAGGAATTAATGGAAAAAATTGAAGAAATCCAAGGCGTAAATTTTCACTTAATTGGCAATTTGCAAACTAACAAGGTTAAATATATTTACGACAAAGTCAAGTTAATCCAATCATTAGATAGAATTAAATTAGCAAAAGAAATAAATAAAAGAGCATTGAAAGATGAAATAAAAGTCAATTGTCTAGTTCAAATCAACATAGGCGATGAAGACTCTAAATTTGGAATTAAATACAACGAAACTGAAGATTTCATTTATCAACTACAAGATTTTGAAAATTTAAATATTCTAGGTTTAATGGCAATTGCGCCCCATACTTCAGATGAAGCTTTACTTAGAAAATGTTTTGAAAAAATGAACAATATGTTTGAAATCCTTAAGTCGATGCGATATAGTAATGTAGATATGAAATATCTATCTATGGGTATGAGTAATGATTATAAAATTGCAATTGAAGAGGGTTCAAATATGGTAAGAATAGGTTCTAAAATTTTTGGAAATAGAAATTATAATTAGGAGGACATTATGGCAGAAAAAACTATGGATAAACTAAAAAAAATATTTGGTTTTGCTGATGAATATGAATATGAAGGTTATGACGATGATTACGGTGAAGATATTGATGATAGCGAGGTAGTTGATACTCCAGCTCAAACTAATACAAGTATATTTAAAAAATCAACTAAAACTAAGAATAGTACTGATGCTGGTATGGTAATTACCGTTCATGAACCACTTTCTTATGATGAATCTCCACTTATTGTTGATGATTTAAGAGATTATAAAGCTGTTGTTTTAAATTTCGAACAATTAGATTTAGAAGTTAAAAGACAAATTTTTGATTTTGTAAGTGGCGCTCTTTATGCATTAGATGGAAAAATTCAAAAAGTAAACAAAGATATTTTTATTTTAGCTCCACATAATGTTGCTATAGATGGATTGAAAGAACAATTAAAAAATAATGGAATGTTCCCTTGGTAAATATCGATAGAGATAAATTAATTGGTCACATCAATAATTTAGAAGATAAAGAAGAAATTAAAAGAGTTATTGATAAGGTAGAAATTGTTCTAAATAGATATCTAATAACTTCAACTGATTTTTTAAATCCACATGAGCTAAATTTAGCTATATCTGTGCTAAATAGATTTAAAAATGAAGTTTTTTTTGAAATTGATGGTGGCTATTATGGTGCTGAAAACTGTATCATTTATCTTTATCCTCATTATGAATTAAACATTCCGAAAAGGGATATAGACATCTTTAGGTTTGATTCTAACTCTACAATTAAACATAGTGATGTACTTGGTTCTCTATTGGGACTAGGTATAGAGCGAAAAAAAATAGGTGATATTTTAATTGACAAAAAATACACTTATTTTTTTGTTAAAAATGAGATTTCAAATTTTATTGAAATTAGTTTAAATAAAATTTCTAAATATAATATTTCACTTGAGCCTGTAGAAAAGATATCTACTCTTCCCAAAAAAGAATATATTTATAAAAATATTTTTGTAGCATCACCAAGAATTGACAATATAGTTTCTAGTTTTTGCAATGTATCCAGATCTGTTGCAAAAGATAAAATTAAAAGTGGTGATGTAAAAGTTAATTTTGCCGTTGAATACAGACCTCACTTTGAAGTAAACGCTAAAGATTTAATATCTGTGAGGAAATTTGGCAGATTCAGAATTGAAGAATTTAAAAGAAAAACCAAGAAAGGCAATATTGTTCTTAGTATTAAGTACAATAAGTAACGGAGGACATTATGTTTGTAATACTATTTAGTATAATTTTAATTTTGTTAGATCAATTCAGCAAATTCCTCGTAAAGACATATCTTTATGGTAAAGACCCCCTTGTGGTTATAGATGGTTTTCTACGTTTTTATTATATTGAAAATAGAGGAGCGGCTTTTGGCATTTTACAAGGTGCTAGATGGTTTTTAACAATAATAACTATTATAGTTTTAATATTTTTATTGATTTTTTTAATAAAGAATTATAAAAAGTTACCTAAAATTTATTTATTCAGTATAAGCCTTCTAATAGGAGGAACTATAGGTAATTTTATAGATAGATTAAGACTACATTATGTTATTGACTTCATAAGTTTAAAATTCTTTGATTATAATTTTGCTGTCTTTAATTTAGCTGATACTTTTATAGTCGTAGGTACAATATTAATATGTATTGGCATTATATTACATGATAATCCGAGAATTAGTTCAAAGAGAGAAAACAATGATTGACAAAACTTTCGTTATTAGAGACAATTTAATTTTAAAAAGATTAGACAAATATTTAGAAAATAAGTTAGATATTAATCGATCACAAATTAAAAAACTCATTAAAAATGGGGATATAAAAGTTAATGGTAAAATACAAAAAGCTGGTTACTCATTAAAAAACAATGATGTTATTACAATATTATATGAGGATGAATTTCGTTTGGTACCAAGAGATATAGATTTTGATATATTATACAATGATGATTATTTAGCTATTATTTCAAAACCTATAGGATTAATTGTCCATCCAGGAGCTGGGAATAATGATTTTACACTTGTCAACGGACTTCTTTCAAAATTTAATAAACTTTCTAACCCTATTGATGAAAATAGACCTGGAATAGTTCATAGACTTGATAAAGATACTAGTGGTTTAATGATTATTTCTAAAACTGATGAAGCTTATTATAAATTGGTCGATATGTTTAAAAATCATCAGATAGATAAACATTATTTGGCAATAGTACATGGTTACATTGACAGTGATATGATTATTGATAAACCTATTGGCAGGGATATTAACAATAGGACTAAGATGAAAGTTACTGATATTAATTCAAAAGAAGCCTACACAAGTTTTACTATATTAAAAAACTTTAAAGAATATACTCTCCTTGATGTTAATATTAAAACTGGAAGGACTCATCAAATAAGAGTTCATCTTTCTTACATTAATCATCCAGTTGTCGGAGATTTAGTTTATGGTCATAAAAATAAATGGAAGATAAATACACAGCTTTTGCATGCTTATAAACTCAAATTTAAGCATCCTATAACTGGAGAAAATATAAATATAGAAGATAATTTTCCAAGTCGTTTTAAAGATTTTTTAAATAAAATTAAAAAGTAAAAGAGGTATAATTGTGAAAAATTATGACGTTATTATTGTTGGAGCGGGAGCAAGTGGAGTTTTTGCTTCATATGAATTTAAAAAACTAGAGACAAAATTAAAAGTTTTAGTGATAGATAAAGGAAATACTATTTATAATAGACATTGCCCAATTAAATTAGGTAAAGTTGATAATTGTATTAACTGTGAACCATGTAATATTATGAATGGTTATGGAGGTGCTGGAACTCTTTCGGACGGTAAATATAATATTACTACAGAATTTGGTGGTCAGATGCATGATTTTCTTGGCAGAGAAGATTCAATCAAATTAATGGAGTATGTTGATAAGGTTTTATGTGAATTTGATGGTGGTAATTCCAAATTGTACCAAACTAAAGATTCTGGCCTTAAAACATTAGCTTTAAAACATGATTTACATTTACTTGATGCAAAAGTAAGACATTTTGGAACAGATAGAAATATTAAAATACTCGAAAAAATGTATGAGGATTCAAAAGATTATGTAGATATGTTGTTTAATACAACAGTACTTGATATAGAGCATGAAGATGATAAATATAAAGTTTATACGAATAAAGATGAAGTATTTACTTGCAAAAAACTTGTTCTCGCTTCTGGAAGAAGTGGTTCAAAATGGATATCTAAAATATGCAAAAAATTCGGAATTGGTTTGTATTCAAATCAAGTAGATATAGGAGTCCGTGTTGAACTACCAGCAGAAGTTTTTAAACATATTACAGATGCTGTATATGAGTCTAAAATAGTATATCAAACAAAGGGATATAATGACCTAGTCCGCACATTTTGTATGAATCCTTATGGTCAAGTTGTTGCTGAAAATACTAATGGTATAATAACAGTTAATGGACATTCATATTCTGATCCTAGTTTACAATCAGAAAATACAAATTTCGCTTTATTAGTCAGCAATAAATTTACTGAACCATTTAAAGACTCCAACGAATACGGAGAGTCTATAGCACGTCTTTCAAATATGCTAGGTGGAGGAGTTTTGCTTCAAAGGTTTGGAGATTTGGTTAAAGGTCGTCGTTCAGATAAAAGAAGAATGGAAAAATGTTTTACTGTTCCAACATTAAAAGCTACTCCAGGTGATTTATCATTGGTAATACCAAAAAGACAATTAGATTCAATAATTGAAATGATTTATGCCTTAGATAAAATTGCTCCTGGAACTGCCAATGAAGATACTTTATTATATGGTGTTGAAGTTAAATTTTATAATTCTAAAGTAAACACTGATAAGAATTTTGAAACATCGCAAAAAGGATTATTTGTAGTAGGAGATGGTGGTGGAGCAACGCACTCTTTATCTCAATCATCAGCTTGCGGTGTATATGTTGCTAGATATTTAAATGAAATTATAGGTTAAGGGTATGTCTTTGACATACCCTTTTATTTATAGAAAGGCTAATGTATAATTAAATAATATGAAATGAGGAATATAAATGGAAAATTCAGATTTAATAAAAGATTTAAAGGACAATGTCAATGAATACATGGCCTTTATTCAAGAAAATATAAATAAGAAAAATGCAATGGTTATAACACATGGTTGCCAAATGAACGAGCATGATTCTGAAAAAATAATATGGTTATTAGATAAAATGGGCTATAATCAAGTAAATGAAATAAATAAGGCTGACTTAATAGTTGTAAATACTTGTTCGGTACGCCATTCAGCAGAAGATAAAGTCTATGGGCAATTGGGTAATCTTAAAAATTTAAAAAATTCAAAAAAAGATTTAAAAGTAGCGGTATGTGGTTGTATGATGCAAAGAGATGAATCACGAAATTATGTGATTGAGAAATTTCCTAATGTAGATATAATTTTTGGTACAAATAATATCTGGAAACTCCCTGAACTACTTTGTACATCCTATAATGGTAAAAAATTAGCTATGGATATAGAAAAAAATCCTATAGGTTTAGATGAAGGTATAGGAGCAGTGAGGGCTTTTGATTTTAAATCTTATGTAAATATAATGTACGGATGCAACAATTTCTGCACTTACTGTATTGTTCCCTATACTAGAGGTAGAGAAACAAGCAGAGAACCAAAAGATATAATTCATGAAATAAAAAGCTTAGTTAAAAACGGTACTAAAGAAATTACTCTACTTGGTCAAAATGTAAATTCATACGGCAAGAGTTTAAATACTAAATTTACTTTTGCTAATCTTTTAGAAGAGGTAAATAATATTGAAGGTCTAGAAAGAATTCGATTTATGACTTCTCATCCTAAAGATATTTCTAATGATTTAATTTTTTCTTTTAAAAAACTAGATAAATTATGTAATTTCTTACATTTACCGGTGCAAGCCGGATCTACCAATGTGCTTAAGAGAATGAATAGAAAATATACTAAAGAAGATTATTTAAGAACAATTGACAAAGTAAAAAAAGTAAATCCTGATATTGCACTTTCAACAGATATAATGGTAGGTTTCCCTGGTGAAACTGAAGAGGATTTTAATGATACTCTTGATTTATGCCGTAAAGTTGAATTTGATACTTCTTTTACATTCATTTATTCAGTAAGAGAAAATACTCCTGCCGCTAAAATGCAACAAATACACGATAAAATAAAACATGATAGATTCGAAAGATTATTAGATATTTTGTATCCTATACAAGAAAAGAAGAATAAAAAACTTGTTGGTAAAACAGTCAAGATACTTGTTGAAGATTATTCAAAGAAAAGGAACGACTTTGTCACGGGACGAACTGAAGGTTTTAAATTAGTAAACTTTAAAGGTAGTGCCGAAGATATTGGCAATATTATTGATGTAAATATAAAAGATGCTAATAGTTTTTCTTTGGAAGGTGAGAAGATTGGATAGAAGTAAATTAACTCCAATGATGAAACAATATTTATCAGTTAAAGATAAAAACCCTGATGCAATATTATTTTTTAGACTTGGAGATTTTTACGAAATGTTCTTTGATGATGCACTAACAGCATCTCGAGAGCTTGAAATAACTCTTACTCGTAGGGATGCTGGACTGGAAGAAAAAGCACCTATGTGTGGAGTTCCTTATCATGTTGCGAGTAACTATATTTCTAAATTAATTAATAAAGGATATAAAGTCGCTATATGTGATCAAGTTGAAGACCCTAAAAAAGCCAAAGGAATAGTCAAAAGAGAAGTCACAAAAATTATTACTCCAGGCACTTTTACAGATGATGAATATTTAAAAAGTGACGAGAATAATTATTTATTATCAATTTTTTGTAAAAACTATAATGTTAATTTGACATATACAGATTATTCAACCGGTGAAATTTTTGTAACAAGCAATACATTTTTAGATAATGATGATTTAGAAAAATTTCTTTATAATGAAATTTCTAGGATAAGTCCTAATGAAATTATAATAAATAATCTAAATGTTTTGAAAATGAATAAAAATTTAATATTAAATACTTTTTATACAAATGTATTAGATGAAGAAGAAACTAATAAATTTAATTTGGAAGATGTAAAAGAACATTTTGGTGTAGATTTTATAAACTCTTATTCTAATCTGTTAAAAGAGCGAAATGAGACTGAATTTAAATCTGTCAATATGATTCTCAAATATTTATTTGATACTCAAAAGATTAATTTAAAACATATTAATAAAATTAATTATTTTAATAATGAAAAATATTTAATGTTAGATGAATCATCTAAGAGAACGCTAGAACTTGTTAAGGGATTGAACACTTTCAAAAAATCTGGATCTTTACTTGAAGTTTTAGATGAGTGTATAACTGCAATGGGAAGTAGGAAACTAAAAAAATGGGTAGAATCTCCACTTAATAGCGTAGTTGAAATTGAAAATAGGCTTGATTTGATAGAAGCATTATCTAGTAACTTTTTATTTCAGGATCTAATTATTAGACTCTTAAAAGATGTATATGATATTGAGAGACTTTTAGTTAAATTATCTAATAATACAATAAATCCTAGAGAAATATTCTCATTAAAAAAGAGTATCTATTCATCTATAGAAATAAAAAAAGAATTACAAAATTCCGGCAATAAATTCTTAAAAGATTTCTCTAAAAAAATTTTAAATTTAAAAGATTTATATGATAAAATTGACGAGATGCTCATTGACAATCCTCCAATAGTTATTGAGGAAAACCGAATATTAAAAGTAGGGTTTTCTAGCAAACTTGATGATTTTTTTGAGATTTCTGAAAAAGGTAAAAATTGGATAGTTGATTTCGAAAGTAAGGAAAGGAATAGAACTGGAATAAAGAATTTGAAAATAAAATACAATAAAATTTTGGGGTATTTTATTGAGATCACCAAATCGAATTTGGATAATGTTCCTGATGATTATATAAGAAAACAAACTCTAGTTGGGTCAGAACGTTTTTTTTCCGTTGAACTAAAAGAAATGGAATCTAAACTGTTAGGCTCCAAAGAGCGTGCACTAGATATTCAGTATCAATACTATAATGAACTCAAAGAATATATAACTGAAAATATTAATTATATTCAAATTTTAGCAGATGTTTTATCTGATTTAGACTCTCTAATCTCTCTTTCAATTGTTTCATCTAAAAATGGATATAATAGACCTAAGATTAATACAGATGGATTTATAGATATAAAAAATGGAAGACATCCAATTGTTGAGACAAAAAATTTATCAGAGATATTTGTTCCCAATGATACTAAACTTGATTTAGAAAATAATATGATTCATATAATAACTGGTCCAAATATGGCTGGTAAGTCCACTTATATGCGGCAAGTAGCTTTAATTGTAATTATGGCTCATATTGGATGTTTCGTTCCTTGTGAGAGTGCAAATATTTGTATAGTCGATAGAATATTTACTAGAATCGGAGCAAGCGATAATTTAGCAATGGGAGAATCTACTTTCATGGTAGAAATGAAAGAAGTGGCAAATATTATTGATAATGCTACACAAAATTCATTGTTGATATTGGATGAAGTAGGTAGAGGCACTAGTACTTTTGACGGTCTATCTATTGCGAATGCCATTATAGAATATATTGCTGAAAAAATAAAAGCAAAAACATTGTTTGCGACTCATTACCATGAATTAGTTTATCTAGCAGATAAATATCCAAATATTACTAATCTTACTATTGCAGTAGACCGTAGAGAGGAAGATATAATCTTTTTGCGCAAAATTATCAGTGGTTATTCTAATAATTCTTATGGTATTGATGTTGCTAAATTGGCAGGTATCGAAAATTCTATTTTAAAAAGATCATCCGAGATATTAAAGGGACTCGAAAATGACAAGGTTAATATAGATGATAACCTCGAAAATACCTCTTATTACAATAATACTACTATTAAAGATGAGAATATTCAAAAATTTATTGATAAAATAAAAGAAATTGAAGTTTTAAACATTAGTCCCATCGAAGCTTTAAATATTTTAAATGAAATTATTGAAAAGTCCAAGGAGTTATAATGAAAATTAAACTGTTAGATGATATTACAATATCGAAAATAGCTGCTGGAGAGATAATAGAAAATTCAGCATCTATTGTAAAAGAACTCGTTGAAAATTCAATAGATGCTGGAGCCGACAAAATTACTATTGAAACCAAAGGAAATAGCACAGATTATATTAAAATTACAGACAATGGTAGTGGTATTTCTGAAGATGATATTGACAATGCTTTTCTTAGACATTCAACTTCTAAATTAAACAATATCGACGATTTAGAAAATATTATCTCTCTTGGTTTTAGAGGAGAAGCACTGGCAAGTATTTCAACAGTTTCAAAAGTAAAAATTATGACCAAAACAAAAACAGAACTAGCTGGAACTATGGCTATAGTTAAAAACGGAAAAATAATTAAAAAATCAAAAATAGGCATGCCTCAAGGTACTACATTTGTCGTTGAGGATGTTTTCTATAATACGCCTGTAAGAAAAAAATTTTTGAAAAGAGATAATACTGAATCTAATAATATTTTAGATATTGTACAGAAAATAGCACTATCTAATCAGCATATTTCTTTTGATTTAATAAAAGATGGCAAAAATATAATGAGTGCATCATCAACCGATAATTATATTAATAGAATTTTTAGTATTCTAGGAAAAGAAATAGCTGCTAATTTAGTATTTGGCAAATTTGAGTCGGAAACTTATAAAATTAGAGGATATTTTTCTAATAATAAATTATTTAGATCTACTAGAGATAATCAATTTGTATTTGTAAATGGTCGTTATGTGAAAAATTTGGATATTTCGAAGGCAATTGAATCTAAATACAGATCGATAATCCCTTTAAATAGGTATCCTTGTTTTATCCTATTCATAGAGATTCCCCCAAATTTAATTGATGTAAACATTCATCCTAAAAAGAATGAAATTAAGTTTAATTCCGAACAAAAACTCTTGGCGTTAATATCAGAGGTAGCAGAAGATGTAATTTATCCTAATAGAAGTATTAGAGAGATTCAATATGAAGATAAAAAAGAAGACTTAAATGTATTTGATATTTTTAAAGACGAAGATAATTCTGAAAATTCATTGGACTATATGAATAGTTATTTTACTTCTTCTAATGATAATGAAATACAAGATATCAAAAATGTCCAAGAAACAGAAATTGAATTTAGTTTTAATGATTTAAAATCTCAAAAATCAATATGTGAAAATAGTGATAATCAAATAATAGATAAAGCAGAAGTAAAAACAGATTTAGAAGACAATAATTTTTTAAATTCAACTGAAACCAAAATCGATTCAAATATTTTAAATTCTAGAATTGCCGGGGTACTTTTTGATACCTACATTTTACTCGAATATAAAGATAAAGAAACCTTATTTATTGTTGACCAGCATGCGGCTCACGAAAGAGTATGGTATGAAAGATATAAAGAACTTTATTTAAATGAAGAAATTTCATCACAAATACTTTTAAAGCCCGAAATTATCGAGCTTAATTCAGTAGAATATGACAAACTACAGAATCATTTATCAATTTTTAAAGACTTAGGTTTTAATATTGATAATTTTGGTGATGGAACCGTAATATTAAGAGAAGTTCCATTACTGTTTGGACTTCCAACATATGTAAATTTTATAAGGGATATTATCGATTCTATAGATAAAAATATAACTTCCAATTATGAAGCAGATTTATATGTAATTATGAAAAAAGCTTGTAAAAGAGCTGTAAAAGCTCATGATAGATTATCTAATATTGAGATAGAGAAACTAATTGAAGATTTAAGTAGGTGTGAAAATCCTTATACTTGCCCCCATGGAAGACCGACTATGGTTGAAATAACAAATAAGACTATTGCAAAATTATTTTTAAGGGAGTAAAAATGAATAATTTAATTATTTTAACTGGACCAACAGGTATAGGCAAGACTGAAATCTCACTGAATATAGCAGAAAAACTAAACTGTGAGATAATTTCTTGTGACTCAATGCAGATTTATAGAGATTTAGATATTGGTACGGCTAAAGTAAACTTAGAAGATGTTAGTATCATTCATCATATGATTGATATTATCAATCCAGACCAAGAATTTTCAGTATCTGAATTTCAAAAATTAACAAGAGATTTGATTGCAAGTATTAACAATAAAGGTAAGCTACCAATGTTAGTAGGGGGTACTGGGCTTTATATAAACTCAATTGTATATAATTTGGAATTTGCAAATATTTCAAAAGACGATAATTATAGAAAGAGACTAAATCAAATATCAATGGATAAAGGAAGCATGTATCTTCATGACAAATTAAAAGAACTTGACCCCAGAGAAGCTGATAAAATTCACCCGAATAATAATCAAAGAATTATTAGAGCCTTAGAAATAATTCATAGCGGCAAAGTAAAAGGAAAAAATTTTAGACAAGAGAATAATGATTATAATCTTGCTTATATTGCGCTAAATATGGATAGACAAAATCTTTATGATAGGATAAATCTCAGAGTGATAGATATGATTAACGAAGGACTTATTGAAGAAACAAAATCTGCTATAGATAAATACAATCTAAGTAGAGATAATCAATCTATGAAAGCAATTGGATATAAAGAAGTGATTGATTATTTAGAGAATATATATACTAAAAACTCTATGATAGAAGAGATACAAAAAAATTCACGACATTATGCTAAAAGACAGCTCACTTGGTTTAAAAGAGATAATAGAATTAAGTGGATAGAAAAACAATCACCAAAATTACTTGATTCTATTTTGAAATATATAGGAGAAAAAATTGAAAGAATATAAAAATTTATTTAGTAATTTATATAATATAAAATCTGAAATAGTTGATTTTGTAAATAATTGTGAATCTTTATTAAATGACAAATATTTAGAATTAAGTGATATAGCACAGTATAATCAAATAAAAATTTTAAATGCCATGCAAGAAGAAAAACTTGCTTCAACTGACTTTAATTGGACAACGGGCTATGGATATGGAGATATTGGACGAGAAAAAGTTGAAAAAATATTTGCTAGAATTTTTAAAACAGAGGATGCATTAGTTAGACCAAATATAGTTTCTGGTACACATGCAATTTCTTTAGCCCTTAGATCTATTTTAAGACATGGTGATCATCTTCTTTCAATTACTTCAACTCCATATGATACGCTCCAAAAAGTTATTGGTATTCAAGGCGATGATCCTGATTCATTAATAAATTCAGGTATAGAGTATTCTGAAATCCCTTTAATAAATAATAAAATTAATATAAGTGAAATAAAAAAAAATATTAAACCAAACACAAAATTAGCTATATTACAAAGATCTACTGGATATTCAAATAGGAGAGCATTCACAGTTCTAGAACTTAAAGAGGCTGTAAATGAAATTAAAAAAATAAATAAAAATGTATTAATATTTGTTGACAATTGTTATGGTGAATTTACTGAAATACATGAACCAAGTGAATATAAAGTAGATATTATGGCAGGTTCATTAATAAAAAATCCAGGTGGTGGAATAGCTTACACTGGTGGTTATGTAGTAGGGAGAAAAGATTTAATAGATAGGGCTGCAAGTTTTTTAACTGCTCCTGGAATAGGAAAAGAATGCGGTCTAACATTTGGCATGACAAGACAAATATTACAAGGTCTTTTTATGTCGCCGAAAATTGTTGAAGATGCTGTAAAGGGCGCAATGTTATTTTCTAAATCTTTTGAAACGTTAGGATTCAAAACAATTCCTAATACCGAAGATAAAAGAAGTGATATAGTTACAGCAATAGAATTAAAAAGTCCTGAAATTTTAGAAGAATTTTGTAAATTTATACAATATTCTTCACCTGTAGATTCAATTTTTACTCCTATGCCTTGGGATATGCCTGGGTATGAGGATAAAGTTATTATGGCTGCAGGAGATTTTATAGAAGGTTCCTCCATCGAATTATCAGCTGATGGACCAATGAGAGAACCTTACTTTGTTTATTTTCAAGGAGGCTTATCTTATTATCATATAAAATTTGCATTAATAAACGTTCTTAATAATTTAAACGAGAAGAATTTAATATCTATAAAATAACAAATTGCTATTGAGTTTTTCAATAGCTTTTTTAATTGTTTAGTTTAAATTAAATTATTAAAATCTAAATATGTGTTATAATATTTCTATGAATAAAATGAAATATGGAGATTATATTGTCATATTTTTAATAATTTGTATCTCGTTTTCTATGTATTTTTTAACAACAAGAAAAACAAATAATATAAAAAATAAAGCTGTGCAAATTACTATTAATGGACAAGTATACCAAACTATAGATTTAAATAATAATACTAAAACTATATATATAAATTCTGAATTTGGACATAATGTCATAAAATTAGACAAGGGCTTTGTTTTTATGTTTGAATCTGATTGCAATGATCAAATATGCGTAAAAATGGGAAAAATTAAAGATGTAGGAGATAATATAATTTGCCTTCCTAATAGATTATTAGTAAAAATTATTTCTAATGACGATGAAAATTCAGATGAAATGGATATGATTTTGAAATGAAAAAGAATCAAAAAATAATTTATTTATCTTTGTTATCAGCAATGGGAATAATCCTTGGTCTATTTGAAAGTGCTATTCCTCTACCTGTTGCTTTTCCTGGGGCAAGACTAGGACTATCCAATATGGTAGTACTTATTACTATATCTGTTATTGGATACAAAGAAGGGTTCATTGTCTCAATTTTTAAAACAATTCTTTTAGCTCTTGTTACAGGTGGAATTTCAAGTTTCTTTTTTTCTATAGGAGGAGCAGTATTTAGTTCTATATCTATGATAATTGCACATAAATTCTTAATAAGACATATTTCACTTATAGGAATTAGTGAAATAGGATCTTTCTTTCATAATTTGGGACAAATTACAGTAGCTAGTTTAATAATGCAAAGTACTACGATTTTTGTTTATTTTCCAGTGCTTGTTTTGCTGGGAATTTTTACAGGTTTTTTTGTAGGTTTAAGTTCAATATTTATTGTTGATAACATTAATATAAGGGAATTGGAGAAATAAATGAGAAATATAATTTTAGCATCTGGTTCACCTAGACGTAAAAAAATTTTAGAACAATTTATTAATTTTCAAATACAAACACCAGATATAACTGAAATAAAAGATAATTACTTTAAAGCCAAAACTACAGTAATGGCATTAGCTTTTGAAAAAGGCATTCACATAGCAAATAAAAATAAGGATTCTCTTATAATATCATGTGATACAATTGTCGAGTATGGCGGTTTATTATTAGGAAAACCCAAAGACCGAAAAGAAGCTGAAAGTATGCTAGAAAACTTGAGTGGAAAAACACATAATGTTTATAGCGGTTATTCTCTAATTTTATTGGGTGAAAATATTAAATATGTGGATTTTGTAAAAACAATTGTTAAATTCAAAAAATTGAGTCAACAAACAATTAATAGTTATCTAGATACTAATGAATATGTAGATAAAGCTGGAAGTTATGCAATACAAGAAAAGGGAGCTCTCCTAATTGAAGAATTTAAGGGAGATTATTTTAATGTTATTGGTCTTCCAATTTCTCAAATTTATGATGATTTGAAAAAACTTTTTAATATAGATTTAATGGGGTTTAAATGAATTCTAATAATTTAATAAAATACACAATTAAAGAAATGCCTGAGGACGAACGTCCACAAGAAAAATTAATAAAATACGGGCCAGAAATACTTTCGAATTCAGAACTTCTTGCTTTGATTATTAGAACTGGCACTAAAAATGGCGAGACTGCAATAGATACTGCTCGAAATATATTTCAAAAATTAAAGTCCGAGAATGATAAAGATGGGCTAAATGCACTTAAAAATGCAAGTTTAAAACAACTAATGACTGTTGATGGTATTGGTGAAGCTAAGGCGGCAATGATTATGGCTGCAGTCCAATTAAGTGTTAGACTCTCCCAATCCAAATATGACACAAAAATACGAATCACAACGCCTTCCATTGCAGCAAATTATGTAATGAGTGAAATGAGTTCCTTAAAATCGGAACATTTTAGAATAATAACTTTAAATACAAAAAAAGAAATTAATTATATTAGAGAAATTTCAAAAGGAATCATTAATATGACAGTAGTTCATCCAAGAGAAATATTTCGCACAGCTATAGAAGATAATGCCCATAGTATTATTTTGTTACATAACCATCCTACAGGTGATCCTAAACCATCAAATGCAGATATATCATTAACTGAAAAATTAGTTCAATCTTCTAGAACTATAGACATTGAAATTCTAGACCACATAATTATAGGTGATAATAATTATTTTAGTTTTTTAGAGAAAGGTTTAATATAATGAATATAATTGGAATAATGCCCGCAACAGGAGGAATTGGTGCTACAACTACTTCGATTAAATTAGCGAGCGTTTTAAAAAATACTTTACTAATAGATTTTAATAATGGTTTTCGTACTATTGATATTTTAATAAATGAAACTGATATTATATATGATATTTATGATTTTACTTATAATATAGATAATAACCTAGTTATAAAAAATACAAATAATTTTGATTTTATTGCTGCTAGTCAGAGTAAAGATATAGAAGATTTTAATTTAGATAATTTAAAAGAAAAATTATTATCATTAGATTATGAGAATATTATTATTGATTTGCCAAGAAATAGCCAATACATTAAAAAGATATCATATATGTTAACTGAGCTAATCATGATTTCTGATTTTGAAGATACATCAAAAAGAAATTTAGAAAAAATCATATATGAATCATTTAAAAACAATAGAAATATTAAATTAGGTATAATTTTAAATAAAATCCAAAACTTAGATATAAAAGAAATTACTGAATTCTCGGATAATTTAAAAATAGCTAAACTTTTAGAGATTATAGAATTTAAAGAAGAATTTTCTGAATTTTATGATGATGATTTTAATAATTTAAACAGATTTATCAATGATGAAGAAATAAAATTGAAAGATTTAAATCGTTTGTCAACTGATAGTAAGATAAGGAAAGATAAGAATGAAAAGAGGACATGGATACAAAAATTCTTTGGAAACTAATTTAGACACTTATTTGTTTATTGATTTTAATTATGGCTTGATTGGATATGTTGAAAATAATACTTTAATGAGAATCAGCGATATCAATGAGGATAAGCTAGGTAATATTTATAGAGCAAGGATAACTAATATTGATAAAAATCTAAATGCTGCTTTTGTAGATATTGGAGAAAAACATAAGGCTTTTTTAAGAATTGATGCAAAAGATGAAATATATGAATCAGATATTAAGATTTTACAAGTAATTAAAACTCCTAAAGATAAAGGTTTAAAATTATCAAAAGAAATATCATTGCCTAATAGATATTTTGTGATTTTTCCCTTTGAAAAATTTGTTAAGTTTTCTAAAAAATTAGGAGATGATTTTATTTGTAATAATAAAATGGAATTAGAGAATATAAGCCAAAAGTATAGAGTTGGTATTCTTGTTCGTACAGAAGCTAGTAGTCTAGATGATAAGATTATGTATAAATACTTAGAAAAATCCTTAATACCAGCTCTTAATATTAAAACTGAAGAAAATAAATTACCAGTACCTAAACTTTTATATAAAGCAGATAAAATTAAAGATTTTTTATCTGAGTTTGCACTCAATATTCCTCTTATTAGTAACAATAAAGAATTTAATGATAAAAGATTTGATTGTATTTTTGATGATGGTTTTTCTATAATATTTTATGAAGATATTTTAAAAAAATATAAAAGCTTTTTTAAATCCAATATTGTCCTAGAAAATGGCTCAAGAATTTTAATTGAGAAGACACAGGCTCTTACAGTTATAGATATTGACACCTTTAAATTTAATTCATCAAAAACTCATAACTTTGAAAGAACAGCATATGTTGTCAATAGTGGTGTTATTAATGAAATATTTAATCAAATTATAAATAGGAATTTATCCGGTATAATAATAATAGATTTATTAAAAATGAAATCAAAGAAGAATAGAGTTAAAATTTTAAAAGAATTTCGTGAGGTTTTCTTCCAAGATAAGAATATAAAAAACATTGATTTCACTTCTTTGGGTTTGTTAGAACTTTCGCGTAAAAATAATGGCGAAGAATTAAAAAAGAAATTAGGTGATTGATTTGAAAATATGTGCCCTTGGTGACTCAATATTTGCAGGATATCTGGTAAATGGTAAATCTTTGATATATCATTTAATGAAAAAAGGATATTCAATTGATAATTATGGAGTTAATGGCCTCACAAGTGATGAACTTCTAAGCGCTATATATAATATAATTAATTATGATATTTATTTGATACACATAGGTCTTAACGATATTTTAAATGGATATTCGTTAGATAAAATATTCAATAACATTTTAAAAATAATTAAACATCTAGATACTTTTGATTCAAAAATCTACATTTGTTCTCCATATAAATTGGAATATAAAAATGTTTCAAAATCATTATTATTTTTTTAGAGTTTTAACTCTGCTAATAAAAAGATTGAAACATTTGATGAAAAAATTAAAGCTATAAAATCTCATACTAACATTGAAGTTATATCGTTTTATGACTATTCACTTAAAAATCCCATAGGGGATGATTTAATTGATGGTATACATCCAAATGAAAATCTTCATAGAAAATTAGCAAATTATGTGGAGGAATTAATTAATGGACATATTTGATATCTTGACCAAAAAATTTAATTACAGAAAGTTATCTTTTAGAGAGAAGAGTTTAGTATCTGTATGTTTTTTCCTATTTATACAGTTGATTTTTCTTAAATTTTGGATAAATCCGAAATCAAATTACTATGAAGAACTGCATTTTCATAATCAATCTTTGGAGAAAGAAAATATAAATAACGAAGATTACGTTGGATATTTAAATTTTGCAGATGCGAATATAAATAAATTCATAAAAGCCAATAATCTAAGTAAAGATAATATTTATAAAGATATTAATTCAGATAAGGAAATATTAAAAATAGATGGAAATATACCTAAAGATGATTTTAAAAAGATTATAAATATGCCAGATTTTTATGGTTTTAATAAAATTGAACTGAGAAGGATTTCAGAGGACAATTTTACATATTCTTTTGAATCCTTTAAACCTGCCGAGAGAATACTATATAAAGATTTGAAAAATGCTTATTTTTCATATTCATCTGAGTCAAACACAAAAGAAAATAGTGAAAATAATTTGATAAAAGAAACAGAAGAAGCAGTAAAATCACTGGATTTTAAAGAAGTTAATTTAAAAAATAATAATAATAATTTAACAAAAACAAAAAATAATAGTAAAACTAAACAAAATACTAAAAATGCAGATACTATCATATCAAATAATTCTAATATTGATGCTTCTCAAACTAAATCAAATGTAAGTATGCTTGCACAAACAAAACTCTCTGCGAATACAACTGCTAAAATAAAAACAGAAACAGATATAGAAAAAATAATCAATGAAGATGTTCAGACCTCCAATAAATTAGATAATTTTGAAAGAAAGTGTATATTTGATTTATTGAACAATAGCAACATAATAGAATTTCAAAAAGCCAATATTATTTCTTGCAATTTTACTGAGTTATTAGCAAACAGATTTATATTCCTCGAATTAATAGATAATAAAGATTTATTAAATATAGAATTATTTGTACCTTATAATTATAATGGTAATTTTGGTGTAGTAAATGAGTTAGGTGAATATAAAAGATTAGATAGTGAAATAGAAATAGGAAAGTGGAACAACGTAGAATTAAAATTGAACAATATGTCTAAATTTTATTATTTACCAAATGAAGATGGAGAAATTATATTTTATTTGAGAGATGTTTATGAATAAGTATAAAGGTTTTACTTTAATTGAATTAATATTTGTTATATCAATAATACTTATATTAACAATGATGGCAGGACTGAATTATAATATTATTGATAAAATAGAAGGCAATAATCAAATAAAAGAATTAGTATATAATATAAATCAAATGAGAACCTACTCACAGGTCCACAATAAAGCAACAGTTATTGATTTTAATGATAAAGGTTATACATTAAAATTTTCTGGTAAATCTCAAAATTTTAATTTTAACAATAAAGTGAGATTGATAGAAACTAATTTGAATTCTGTTAGGTTCACTGCTAAAGGTAAACCATCCTATAAAAATTATGAAAACTCTGCAGGTACAATTATATATGGAATTGAAAATAAAATATATAAAATAACTATAGAGCCTGTTACTGGAAAAGTAAATTTAAAAAATGTAGAGGAATTAAATGAAGAAAAAATATAATGGACATATAATGATTGACGTCTTAATGTCTTTATGTGTCGTTGGAATTTTAGCAAGTATAATTCTGCCTAATCTTACAACTTTGCTTCATAACAACAAAGCAAATACTACAACTAATAATCTTATTGATTACGTAACATCAAATTTAGAAAATGTAATTTCTAACAACTATCACAATGGTACTCTTGATTTGAACATTGAAAACAGTGAATTTTATGATATAAAATTGTACAATACAAAAGTTGGTCGTTTAAATAAAGTAATAATACAGGGGAAAGATAAAAATTATGATAAAGAAGTACAATTCGAAATATATTTGTGGGATGAGGGGCTATTCTCTAATTGAATTAATTTTAGGAGTTTCCCTATCCATAATTATAATGTCAATTTTGTTATCTGTTTTAAATATAACACAAAAATCTCTAAATATAACATATAAGCAAAATTTGACCGATACAAAAATAATAAGTGCAATAGAATACATAAAAGACGAAATTAGAAGCTGCCATTATTATATAGAGAATAATGGTAAATATTATTTTGTTGTTGATGAAGGCAATAATTACAGATACATAAATTTTGTCAAAAATGGAAGAGATATAAAAAGGAAAGTATCTAATCAAAAAACATTAGTTAAAAATAAAGAGATTTATTTTGAAGGAAACAATATTTTACTTGAAAATTGTGATGATTTTAATATAGAGATTACAGATAATTTAGTAAGAATAAGTATAAGGTTTAAAAACCAATCATTTGATGAAACCTTGGCAATGAGGGCGAAAAAGTATGAAAAAAAATAAAGGCATCATCTACATATATACTATTTTATTAACTTGTTTAATTTCTGTTATAATTTATTTTGTTTATTCCTACATTTCTAAAGGCTCTATATTAAATTTTAGAAGAGAAGATATCATAAATTCTCAATATAAAGCAGAATCTATAATTAATATTCTTGTAGCTGATGAAACTTTTGAGGATAAGTTTAGAGAATTTTATTTGTCCGATGAACCAAATAGAGTTTTTTCACCTACATTTCTACCAGAAAATACAGAATTAGAAAGATGTTTTATAAGTAAAAGCCCAAATTCTCATATGGACGATAAAGTTACTATTACTGTAAGTTCTATGTATAAAAATGTTAAATCAGAAGCAAGACTAATTGCTACCGCAATAAATGAAATATATAAAAATAAAACTGGTATTGTGAATTCATCAAATATAAGACCAAATAATTTAAAATTAATAAAAGAAAAGTTTAATAAATTTGACACTATAGATAAATATAAAATTATAAGGCTAGAAGGTGACTTCATAATAAAAAAAATTAAATCTAATTATTTCGTTTGTGAAGAGAAAATTGTTAAAAATGAAAATGATGAAAATGAAAATATTATTGAAGAGCCAATTCATAAAATTTCGAACACTGACATTTTAATACAAGATAGAGGTACCATAATTTTTAAAAATAGTATAATAAGTTCTATTTTTTTGATAGTTAATGACAAAGTTTTATTTAATGATTATGATATTCATGGTATAATAGTTTTAAATGAGAAAGCACAGGTATCTAAATCGCTAAATTTAAAAGGATATTTAGTCGATTTATATGACAAGAATACATATTCTAATGTAGAGTACAGTGAAAGTATCCTTAAAAAGTTTAGGGATGCATTGCCAAATTATGTGCAATTTGAACCGGTTGCTTTGAACTATTTTGAAACAGAATAACAAATTAGGAGGCTTATATGATTACAGCAGGAGATTTAAGAAAAGGATTAACATTTGAATGGGATGGAGATGTTTTCGAAGTCATTGATTTTCAACATGTTAAACCTGGCAAAGGTGCTGCATTTGTAAGAACTAAAATAAAATCAGTATTAAATGGCGGAATTAAAGATATTACTTTTAATCCTTCTGAAAAATTTGAAAGAGTAGTTATTGAAAATAAAGAAATGCAATACCTTTATTCTGATGGAGAATTATACTACTTTATGGATCAAGAATCTTACGAACAAATTCCTTTAGAAAAAGAGATGGTAGAAGAAGCTCTAAACTTTATTAAAGAAAATGACATGGCAACTATTAATTTTTATAAAGGTAAGGCTTTTAGAGTTACTCCACCAAACTTTGTTGAATTAGAAGTTATTGAGACTGAACCAGGTGTTAAAGGAGATACTTCAAGTGGGGGTTCTAAGCCTGCCAAAGTTGAAACTGGATTCACTCTTAATGTACCTCTTTTCATAAATACGTCAGATGTAATTAGAATTGATACTAGAGATGGAGAATACATGTCTAGAGTATAACATGGAGGATGTTATGGAATATTTACTAAAAAGAATATCGTATTTAAAGGGTTTAGCAGATGGTTATGATTTAGATACATCTACTAATGAAGGGAAAATCTTAAGTGAATTGATTGACATTTTAGGCGACGTTATAGATGAAATGGTTGATTATCGTGAAGGAATTGAAGATTATGTGGATATAATTGAAGAAGATTTGTCAAATCTAGAGGATTATGTCTATGAAGATGATGATTTCGATATTTATGACGATGACGATTTTGATTTCGATAATCTAGAAATTTTTGATGATGAAGATGTAGATTTTAGTGAGGAAGAAGAATAAATTAAAAAGCCCCAAGGGGCTTTTTTTATATGAAATTTAATAAATCAAACTAATGCAAGATTAAAATCTGAAATACTTGAAATTATCAATAAATTGATTATAAATATAGTATTTGGTATAATTATTTTAATAAATTCGGAGGTGTTAATGTGGAAAATTATTTAATAGATGAAAATGTATCAGAAGGACAAATTATGGTTTCTGAAGATGTTATAGCAACTATTGCAACTGTAGCTGCAGAAGCTGTCGAAGGTGTAGTAAAAGTATCTTCAAACTTTAAATCTCAAGTGTCTGATATTTTAAATACAAAAAACATAACAAAAGGTGTTAAAGTCAATATAGGAGAAAAACAAACAGTTGTTGATGTATATATAACTATAGAATATGGAAAAAAAATCGTAGAATTGAGCGAAAAAGTTCAAAAAGCAGTTAAAGATGCAATAGAAAACATGACAGATTTTGATGTCGTTGAAGTCAATATTCACCTATCTGGCATAGCTGTCAAAACTAATAATCAATAAAATGAGTAGAAAAAAAGCACGAATAGGAGCCATGCAATCTTTGTATGCTATGGAAGCCAATGACGATTTTTCTGAACATAATTTAGAGCTATTCCTTGAGAATAATAACTTTTTAGGTGATGAATTAGATTATATAAACCGTGTTATACCTGATTTATTAAGTAATATTGACAAAATAGATTCTACGATTCAAAAAAATTTAAAGGGTTGGACAATGGCAAGACTTGCTAAAGTTGATAGACAAATTCTCAGAATTGCTGTCTATGAATTTTTATTTAAAGATGATATTCCACCTGAAGTTTCCATTAACGAGGCAGTTGAGATTGCTAGACTTTATAGTACAGAAGAATCTCCTAAATTTATTAATGGAATTTTAGGAAGCATTTATAGGAGTTTTTAATTTTGCCAAATAATGCGATTAAAGTTAGTGAATTAAATAGTTATATAAAAAAATTATTAGAAATGGATTACCTACTTAGAAATATAAGTGTAATGGGAGAAATTTCCAATTTAAAGTTCCATTCAAATGGTAATATTTATTTCTCATTAAAAGATGAAAAAGCTAGAATTAATGCCAAGATTTATTCTGCAGACACTGACTTTGATTTTAATTTAGAAGAAGGACTTGAAGTTATAGCTAGAGGTATAGTCTCTTATTATGAAAAAGAAGGTCAAATAAATTTCTATGTGGATGATTTAAAATTAAACGGTGAAGGGAATTTATATCAGAATTTTTTACGACTAAAAAATAAACTACAATCAGAGGGGTTATTTGATTCTAAATTTAAAAAGAACATTGTAAAATATCCTAGCACAGTTGGTTTAATAACATCAGATACTGGTGCAGCAATAAGAGATGTACTAAATATTTTAAAAAAGAGAAATAATTTAATAGATGTTCTAGTATATCCTAGTTTTGTTCAAGGAAAATCTGCTAGCGAAAATGTAATAAATGGTATTAATTATTTCAATAACAAATGCAATGTAGATACTATTATTATTGCTCGAGGTGGTGGAAGTGTTGAAGATTTATCAGCCTTTAATGATGAAAATTTAGCACGCGAGATTTTCGCATCTGAAATTCCAATTATTTCTGCTATTGGCCATGAAGTTGATTTTTGTATTTCGGACTTCGTTTCAGACCTTAGAGCTGCTACACCTACCAATGCCGCAGAACTAGTTACGGGAAGTAAGAAAGATTTGATAAAAGAGCTACTTGACTTAATATCAAATCTTTTTGACTCTTTAAATAAGAAAATTTATAACAAAAAATACCATATTTTAAATATATATAATCGTTTATCAAAAAACAACCCTAATACTTTAATTAATAAAGAATATAGAAAACTTGATTATTATGAAAGATATTTAAATATTTATTTTCAAAAAAATTTAAATTTGCATAAAAATAAATTGATAAGTTATCAAGTAGAGTTAGCAAATTTTAAATTCAAAGATAAATATAATCAAAATTATATAAAAATATTATATATAAATTTAAATAGAAATATTATTTCTAAATTAAATTATTTAAGAAATGATTTATTCTATGATTGGAAATTTATAAATGAAAGCTTTCTTAAGTTTTTGAACAACCTTAAATCAGATTTTAACTATTCATATTTTATTTTAAAGAATTATGAATTGAAAAGAAACTTTAATAGCTACTATTCTAAATTAAACACTAGTAATAAAGTTTTATTAAAGCCTAAGTTTTTATTAGAGATGAAATTGGAAAAATCAAGATTAGAACTTTATAAAAACAGCTTATTTAAATCTTTAAATAAGATTATATATAATATTAGTTTTTATCAAAATAATGAAGCTAAAACTTTAAAATCTCTATATATAAGCATAAATAGAATGTTGGAAAATTCTCAAAAGGTTTTAGACTATAATTTTTTAAAACTTAATACTATATTTAACAATATGAATAAGATTGAAGTTAAAAATTCTGAAGGAAATTTTATTACTAATGCAACAAACCTAACTATTGGAGAAGAAATATCAATAGTTTTTAAAGATGGTATAGTTAAGTCCGAAGTAAAAAATAAAAGAATGAGAAGTGATTAAATGCAAAAAAATTATGAAGATTCTCTCAAAGAATTAGAACAAATTGTTCGCGACCTAGAGTCTAATGAACTTACTCTAGAAGATTCAATTAAGAAATATGAAAGAGGTATAGAACTCTATAAATATTGTGCCACGGTTTTGAAAGAATATGAAGGTAAAGTTAAGAATATTATGCAAGAAAATTCTGATATACTAAAGGAAAATAACGATGATAGATATTAAAGAAATAATAGAAAAATTTAACATTTATTTGAATTCTGCTCTAGATTATGAAGAAAATAATCAACATAAAGTTCTAGAGTCAATGAAATATTCTCTCTTTTCTGGCGGTAAAAGGATTAGGCCTCTTTTATGTATCTTGACCTATTTAGAATTTTCTAAAAATCCTGATCTAGATGAAATTTTGCCGTATGCTGCTGCAATAGAATCTATTCACACCTACTCGCTTATACACGACGATTTGCCTTCAATGGACAATGACGATTTTAGGAGAGGTAAACCTACAAATCATAAGGTTTTTTCTGAAGGTATTGCTATATTAGCAGGAGATGGGCTTCTTAATATGTCCAGTGAATTAATAATTAAATATCTAGACTCACTTGACGATATAAAAGATATAAAAAAGGGAATCAAAGCTATGAAATTCCTTTTAAATTCTTCTGGAGTAAATGGTATGGTTGGAGGACAATCCATCGATATTGATTTAAGCATAAATGAATTTAACGAAGATATCTGTGAAAATATGTATAAATTAAAAACAGCTTCTTTAATTGAAGCAGCTGTTGCAATGGGTGGAATAATTGCTGAAGTGGATGCAGATACTCTTTCCAAACTAAAGAGTTTTGCTTCATCTGTTGGCTTAGCGTATCAATTAGAAGATGATATTTTAGATGAAAATGATGATCCTAAAAGCAATGAAGTTAATATGTTATTATTTAAAGAAAAAGATGAAATTAAAAATTTCATTTTGAAATTGACAGATGAAGGCTTTAAATGTATAGATAACTTAGAATTTAATGAAGGTATATTAAAAGATTTTGTATATAAATTAGTAAATAGGAGTTATTAATGGCAAAGGTCAGAGCAGATATTTTACTTGTAGAACAAGGCTTAGTCAGTTCTAGAGAAAAAGCTAAAAGACTTATAATGGAAGGTAAAGTTTTTACAGGAACACAAAGGATAGATAAACCAGGTGAACAATTAAAAAGAGAAGTACTGCTTAATATTAAAGGACTTGAGAATGAGTTTGTATCGAGAGGCGGACATAAGTTAGAAAAAATGATTGAAAAACATAGTATTGACTTAAATAATAACATATGTGTTGATATTGGAGCCTCTACAGGTGGCTTTACTGAATGTATGTTAAAATATGGTGCAAAAAAAGTCTACGCAATAGATGTTGGCTATAATCAACTTGATTATAAATTAAGAATTGATGAACGTGTGATATCTATGGAAAAAACTAATATACGCTATCTTGATTTTAATTTAATAAAAGAACCTATAGATTTTATTTCAATTGATGTTTCTTTTATATCTTTAGAATTGGTTTTACCAATTGCAGTTGATTTAATGTCTGAAAAATCTAGTATAGTTGCGTTAATAAAACCTCAATTTGAAGCTGGCAAAGATAAAGTTGGCAAGGGTGGAATTATCCGAGATAGAAATGTACATAAGGAAGTTCTAGATAAGATATATAATCTTTCTGATTTACTTGATTTAAATGTTTTAGATATTACTTTTTCTCCAATAAAAGGTACTAATGGCAATATAGAATTTTTGATATATTTAACAAATTATGGTAAAACATCATATGAATATAACCCTGAACAAATATTAAATTATGCTTACGAACAATTAAATAATTAAGGTGAATTATGTTACTTGAATTAAACATTGAAAATTTTGCAATAATTGAAAATATGAAAATTGAATTTGATAGAGGTTTAAATGTCTTGACTGGGGAAACTGGCTCAGGGAAATCTATAATTATAGATTCCTTAGGATTAGTTTTAGGTGCCAGAGCAAATAAAGAAATTATAAAACATGGTGAAAGTTATGCCTATATCGAAGCAATTTTTTCTTGTTACAATGATAATATAAAAAAACTTTTAAAAGAATATGGTTTTGATATTGGCGAGTTAATAGTAATATCTAAAAAAATAAAAATCGATGGCCCCACAGTAACAAGAATTAATAATCGCGCAATAACTACACAATTATTATCAAGAATAGCATCTAAATTGATAGACATATTTGCACAACATGAAACTATTTCATTAATGGACAATAAAAATCAATTAAATCTAATAGACAGTTTTTCTGGTGAAAACCATAAAAATTTATTAAGTCAACTTGAACTGTTAGTATCCAAAATTAATTCATTAAAGAAAAAATATGAAGATAATAAAAATCTTGAGATTAATAAAGAACGTGAGATTAATCTTTTACAATATCAAATTAAAGAAATAGATGAGGCGAATCTAACAGAATATGACGATAATGAGCTTACAGAAGACTATAACAGATACAATAATATGACGGATGCAATAATAAAACTTTCAGAAGCTAAATCCATTATTTCTAGTAGTTATGAAAATAGTAATATTGAAGATATACTCGATAGGGTAATATTGAATGTATCAGAAGTTCTTAAAAATAATAAAGACTTAAAAAATATAAGTGATGAATTAGAAGATATCCGTTATAGAATGACAGATATTTCATCAGAATTGCAAAGATATATCGATTCTTTGGATATTGATGAAGAGAAGCTTAATTACTTACAAAGAAGATTAGATCTTGTTAATTCTATAAAATCAAAATATGGTAATAATATAAAGGAAATACAGAAATTTTATGATAAAAGTTCAGATAGATTAGAATTTTTATTAAATTATGATAAAAAGCTCACAGAATTAGAATTGCAAATAAGAAATTTAGAGAAAGAAGCTAATTCAGTAGCTGCTAAAATTACAGAAAATAGAATTAATACAGCAAAATTCGTTGAAAAAAGAGTAACCGAAGAGATACAAGAATTAAATATTCCTGATGCTAAATTCAAAATTGAGATTGATGAAAAGCCACTTGGTTCTGATGGAAAAGATAAAATTGAATTTTTGATTTCTCCAAATAAAGGTCAGCATCTAATGCCAATGGCAAGTGTTGCGTCTGGTGGAGAGATGAGTAGAATTATGCTCGGTTTCAAAAGTATAATAGCAGAAAAAGATAATATTCCTACACTTGTTTTTGACGAGATTGATACAGGAATTAGTGGCTCTACTGCTCAGATTGTGGGACAGAAGATAAAAAAGCTATCCACTGGAAGACAAATAATTGTTATATCACATTTACCACAAATTGTTGCTTTAGCCGACACGCACTATGCTATTAATAAGAACACAGTTAATGAAAAGACTTTGTCGACAATTACGAAATTAAACAGCGAAGAGAGAGTTAAAGAATTAGCTAGGCTAATTGGTGGAAGTAAAATTAGTCAATCTACATTAATCACAGCTAAAGAGATGATAGGAGATGAAATCAATGGCCAAAGTTGAGAGAACAATGAGTTCAAATAAAATTTTTGATGGGAAAGCTTTAAAACTTCGTGTGGATACTGTAGAAATGGATGGTCAAAAATATACTAAAAGAGAAATAGTAGAAAGGGATTCTAGTGTATGTATAGTTGCCATTACTGATGAAGACGAAATTATACTAGTAAAACAATTTCGAAAACCTGCGGATAAAGAACTTGTAGAAATACCAGCAGGAATGATTGATTTTGAAGAAGAACCTATTAAAGCAGCAATAAGAGAATTAGAAGAAGAAACTGGTTATAAAACAAACAATTGTGAGTATATCTTAGAAATGTATTCAACTCCTGGTTTTTGTGATGAAAAGATTTATATTTTCTTTGCTGACGAGTTAGTAGAAGGAAAACAAAATTTGGATGAATTTGAAGATATTTCTTTTGAAAAAGTAAAATTCGATAAAGCACTCAAAATGATAGAACGAGGTGAGATTATAGATGCAAAGTCTATTACTGGAATCTTACTATATAATCAATTAAGGAGGAATAAATGAAAGAAACCATAAATTTTATTAAAACAAAAATAAAAAGCATACCTAAAATTGGTATTATACTCGGCTCAGGACTAGGAGATTTTGCGACAAATCTAACTGATACTGTTGAATTAAATTATAAAGATATACCTAACTTTCCTCAATCAACCGTCAAAGGACATGATGGCAAATTAATTTTTGGTAAAATTAAAGATAAATATATAGTAGTAATGAAAGGTAGAATTCATTTTTATGAAGGGTATGATATAAAAGATGTTGTATTCCCAGTTAAAATTTTGTCAAAAATTGGTGTCAAGAAATTAATAGTCACTAATGCTGCAGGCGGTTTAAATACCGATTTTAATCCTGGAGACTTAATGCTAATAGAAGATCATATTAATTTAGCTGGGAAAAACCCTTTAATTGGTCCAAATGATGAATCTGATGGTCCAAGATTTTTAGATATGACTAATTGTTATGATAAGGATTTAATCGAAAAGTCACAAAAAATTGCAAACGAGTTAGACCAAAAATTACAAAAGGGTATATACATGTATTTTTCAGGACCTAGTTATGAAACTGCTGCTGAAGTTAGAATGGCCAGAATTTTAGGAGCGGATGCCGTAGGCATGAGTACAGTTCCTGAAGTCATTGTAGCTAGGCATAGAGGTATCAAAGTTTTGGGTATTTCAACAATAACTAATATGGGCACGGGTGTTCTTGATAAACCGCTAGATCATGCCGAGGTAGTTGAGGTTGGTAAAGAAGTTTCAGATAAATTTACAAAATTACTGACTAATATTATAGAGGTGATTTAGTGAATATATTGGATATAATTGAAAAGAAAAAACATGCAAAAGAATTATCCGAAAATGATATTAAATATTTTGTTGAAAATTATGTAAATGGAAATATCCCAGATTATCAGATATCAGCATTATTAATGGCTATTTATTTTAATAAACTAAGTATAAATGAAACTTATTTTCTTACAAAGACCATGATTGACTCTGGAGAAACTATAAAATTAAATTCAGTTCACGGAATTAAGGTTGATAAACATTCAACAGGAGGTGTTGGGGATTCGGTTACTCTTGTATTAGGTCCACTAATGGCATCTGTCGGTTTAGTTTTTACTAAAATGAGTGGAAGAGGACTGGGACATACTGGTGGAACCTTAGACAAACTAGAATCAATTCCTGGTTTTAACATCAACCTTACAGATGATGAATTTATAAATAATCTTAATAAGTCAAATATTTCAATTATAGGTCAAACAGCTAATATTGTTCCTGCCGATAAATTATTATATGCTCTAAGAGATGCTACATCAACTGTTGATAATATAAGCCTAATCTCTTCTTCCATTTTATCTAAAAAATTCGCTTTAGCTAATGATGCTCTAGTTTTAGATGTTAAAGTTGGAAATGGAGCTTTTATGAAAGATGTAGAAGCTGCTTTAGAACTTTCTGAAATGATGGTTTCTTTAGGTAAAAAATTTGGTAGAAATACTAAAGCTATAATTACAAATATGAATGAACCACTAGGAAAAGCTGTAGGTAATTCACTTGAAGTTATTGAAGCAATTGAAACTTTAAATGGTAATGGACCTAAAGATTTAGAAGAAATTTCCATAGTTATCGGTTCCAAACTAATGCACATGGCTGGCATAACAAAAAATGAAGAAGAGGCTAAAAATATTCTTTATAAAAATTTAAATAATGGTAAGGCTCTATCTAAATTCAAGGAAATGGTTGAACTTCAAGGTGGAGATGTTACTTATGTAGACAATACTGATAAATTTAAATTATCTAAAATTCAAAAAAATATTCTATCTAGCGAAGAAGGTTATGTTGAAGAAATAGATGCATTACAGATAGGAATTTCATCAAGAGACTTAGGAGCAGGAAGACTTACTAAAGAAGATAGCTTAGATCTTGGTGCTGGTTTGATTTTAAATAAAAAAATTGGAGATTATGTTAATAAAGGAGATATATTAGCTACTATATATACAAATAAGGAAGATGTTGTAGATGATGTATCCCATAAAATAACGCAAGCTTTTTCTTTTACTAGAGATAAAGTAACTTATGATTTAATTTTAAAGGAAATTGATTAATTTATATGAAAGACTTAGATATTATATCAATTTTAATAAATATTGTAGCCCTTTTGATAGCGATAATTCCTCATGAAATTGCACATGGATATGCAGCTTATTTATGTGGAGATACAACTGCAAAAGATGATGGTAGATTAAGTTTAAACCCTTTAAATCATATTGATCCAATAGGGTTATTGACGCTTATTATTTTTAAATTTGGATGGGCAAAAGCAGTTCCAATTAATCCTAGTAGATTTACTAAAAATCGCAAACTTTCATCTTTATTTGTATCAATTGCTGGTGTTTTAACTAATTTCATATTGGGATTTATTTTTGGCATAATTTTAGTATATGTGCAATATAATTCCTTCAGTATTTCCCCTCTTATTTCAGCTATTTTTTGGTATAATATTATGCTTGGAGTATTCAATCTTGTTCCTCTTCCACCTTTGGATGGTTCTAAAGTTTTAGCTACTTTACTACCAGGAAATCTTGAGTGGAAATTCTATAAATATGAAAAATACTTCTATTTTTTATTAGTATTTGCACTTTTAAGTGGTTTTGTCAGTGATATAATTTCACCAATAATTTTTAAATTAATGAATTGGATACTGTATTTAGGTGTTAAAATATGGAATATAATATTGTTTTAAAATCTTATGAAGGTCCTATGGATCTTCTTTTAGATTTAATTAAAAAAAATAAAATTGATATTTATGATATACCTATTTTTAAAATTACAGAAGAATTTTTGCAATATCTTGAAAATGCAGCTATCTTAAATATGGAACTAACATCAGACTTTACGCTTATGGCATCGACCCTATTAGAAATTAAATCTAAAATGTTATTGCCTAAGCCTCCTGAGAATGAAGATGAAGAACTTGAAGATCCTAGAGCTGATTTAGTAAGAAATTTATTGGAATATAAAAGATATAAAGAAGCTTCTGATATTTTAAAAAAACAAGAGGAATATGAATCAAAGTCTTTTGTAAAATTAAAGACAGAAATCTTTGAAATGAATGAACTTGATTTTTTAAAAAACACAGATGTCAATAAACTTTCACAGGTTTTAATCAAGATTTTGAAAAATTATAAAAAGGATGAAATAATAGAAATAGAGCGTGATAACTTTAAAGTTGAAGATGCTTCTCGTATTATAAAAACTAAAATAATTAATAAAAAAAGAATTTTATTTACTGAACTTCTAGAAAATATTAATTCTAAAATAGATATAATAACATATTTTTTAGGTATGTTAGAATTAATAAAGCTAGAATTTGTTGTAGCTAATCAAAAAAACAATTATGGAGATATTTTAATTGAAATCAGAACAAACTATTGATAAAAATAGAATTAAATCAATCATCGAATCTATCCTTTTTATTTGGGGAGAGCCAATTAGTTTAGAAGATTTATCTAAAACTTTAGAGTTAAAACCTTTCTATTTAAAATCTATTCTTTTTGAAATGATGGAAGTATATAAACAAGAAACTTCTGGTCTAAGGCTTACCTATATAAATAATAAATTTCAGCTGAGCACAAAACCTGAAAATTACCATTTCGTAAAGAAAATAACTAAAGAAAAAAATGAAAAGAATCTATCTAAACCTGCTCTTGAAACTTTATCTATAATTGCTTATAAACAACCCGTTACAAAAGTAGAAATAGAAGATTTAAGAGGAGTAAACTGTGATAGTACTATTAAAGGATTATTAGACTTTGAGCTTATAAAAATCAGTGGTAAATTAGAAAGAATAGGACATCCTAATTTATATAGTACGACTGATAAATTTCTTGAAAAGTTTGGAATAAAAAGTTTAGAAGAACTACCAAATCTTGATGAATTAGATAATGATGAGGTGGAAAAAATATGAGATTACAAAAATTTATGGCACATGCTGGAGCTGCTTCTCGTAGAAAGTCTGAAGAATTAATATTAGCGGGTAGAGTAAAAGTGAATGATAAAATTATAAAAGAATTAGGTACTAAGGTTAATCCTAAAACAGACAGGGTTTATCTGGATGGTAAAAGATTAAAATTAGAAGATACATTTGTTTATATTATGCTAAATAAGCCTATTGGAGTTGTAACAACAGCAAATGATGAAAAGGGCAGAAAAACAGTTGTAGATTTAGTTCCTGATGATTATAGAGTATATCCAGTTGGAAGACTTGATATAGATACAACTGGTTTGGTTTTAATGACAAATGATGGAGAACTTGCAAATATTTTAATGCATCCTAAAAATGAAATAAAAAAAACATATATTGCAACTCTTAAAGGCACTCCTTCAGCTACTGCATTAGATAAGCTTAGAATCGGACTAAATATTAGAGATTTAAAAACTTCTCCGGCGGAAGTTAAAATACTAAAAAGTTATAAAGAAGATTCAATAGTAGAAATAACTATACATGAGGGACAAAATCATCAAGTTAAACGAATGTTTGATTATGTAGGTTTTCCAGTAAAAAAATTAAAAAGAATATCTTTAGGAAATTTGGAATTAGGTAATTTACTAATAGGTCATTATAGATATCTTACTGAAGAAGAAATAAACTATCTTAAAGAGCTAAAATGATTGTTAAAGAGAGATACTATGAGATAGTAGATGAAATCCTTTCAAATAATTTTGATGGTAAAATAGCAATTGATGCTACAATGGGAAATGGACATGATACTTTAAAATTATTAAATACTGTTGGCAAAAATGGTTTTGTATATAGTTTTGATATTCAGAAAGAAGCAATATTTAAAACTGAAAAATTAATCAATGGTGAATTTGATAATTACAAACTTTTATTAAGAAATCACACAGAAATTGATCAAATAGCAAATTGTGATTTAGTGATTTATAATTTAGGTTATTTGCCTGGAAAAACTAAAGATATTACCACTATTGCAAACACAACAATAATATCTTTAAATAAAGCAATTAGTATTTTAAATAAGAATGGAATAATAATTATAGTCTCTTATGTTGGTCATAAAAACTCTCATCAGGAAAGAGAAGCTGTAGAAGCTTTTTTAAAAAATTTAGACCAGAGGCTATTTAAAGTCGAAAAACGAGAATTTTTTAATCAAATTAACAACCCTCCCGTTGTGTATTTAATAGAAAAGAAGGATTTATAATGAAAATAGCAATTATAGGTGCAGGCCCTAGTGGTATGATGTGTGCATTATCTGCTTCTAAAAATTATCAAATAGATTTATATGAAAAAAATGAAAAAGTTGGAAAAAAATTATTTATAACTGGTAAAGGAAGATGTAATCTAACTAATTATTCAGATGAAGAAGATTTTCTGGATAATATCGTTACAAATAAGAATTTTATGTACTCATCAATTTATACTTTGTCTCCGATTAGAACTAAGGAACTATTTGAAAGTTATAGTCTAGAGCTAAAAGTCGAAAGGGGTAATAGAGTTTTCCCTAAAAGCGATAAATCTTCAGATGTTATAAAAACTTATGAAAAAAAATTAAGAGAACATGGAGTCAATATACTACTAAATACAAAAGTAAATTCAATATGTAAAAATAATAATACATTCATTATAAATAATAAGTTTAAATATGATAAAGTTGTTATTGCTACTGGGGGGAAGTCTTATCCACTAACTGGTTCTACTGGTGATGGGTATATTTTTGGTAAAAGATTTGGCCACACTATTACTCCTTTAAAACCAGCTTTAACTGGATTAATTCTAAAAAATAATTTTGATTTAGCTGGATTAACACTTAAAAATATCAATTTAAGTGCATTTATTAATAATAAATTAATTGTAGAAGAATTTGGAGAAATGTTATTTACTCACAGAGGTATTAGTGGACCAGTTGTTCTTTCTATAAGCAGTAAAATCAATAAGTTTGATGATTTTGAGTTATATTTAGATTTAAAACCAGCATTAAGTAAGGATAAATTAGACAATAGAATGTTAAGAGATTTTGAGAAATTTATCAATAAGAACATAACCAATGCTTTAGTTAAACTTCTTCCAAAAGATTTAATAAAATATATTTTATTACAAGCTAATATTGATTCAGAGAAAAAAGTTAATCAAATTACAAAAAAAGAAAGATTAATGTTGGTTAAAAGCATAAAAGAATTTAAACTTGATTTTTCGAATTTTGAATCAATAGATAGAGCAATAGTCACAAGTGGAGGAATTAATGTGAAAGAGATTGATCCTTCAACTTTCGAATCTAAGTTAATAAAAAATTTGTATTTTATAGGAGAAGTGATAGATATTGATGCATTAACCGGAGGATATAATATTCAAATTGCAAATTCTACTGGATATTCCTGTGGTATAAATCTTTGATTTTTTTATTATTTAGTTTATGTTGATAAATGTTTGTTATAATATTATACTAATCACTAATTAATAGTGATTTTTTTGTGGAGGTAATTAATGAAAATTGCAATTGATGGACCAGCTGGATCTGGCAAAAGTACCATAGCAAAAGAAATCGCCAGGAGATTAAATATAATCTATGTAGATACTGGCGCTATGTATCGTGCATTGACACTTAAATTATTAAATGAAAACGAAATAGATTATGAAAAAATTTTAGCAGATACAAAAATTGAATTTAAACAAGGTCTTATTTTTTTAGACGGAAAAGATGTTTCACAGAAAATTAGAACAAATTCCATATCTAATAAGACTTCTGAATTATCTAAGAATCCGTTAATACGTGATTTTTTGGTTAAATTACAACAAAAAATCTCTGAAACACACTCTGTTGTTATGGAAGGAAGAGATATTGGCTCCGTTGTGCTACCAGATGCAAATTATAAATTTTTCTTAACTGCAAAACCCGAAGAAAGAGCTAGAAGAAGATATTTACAACAAAAAGAAAAAGGTTATGAGGTTTCTTATGATGATATTTTAAATGACATTAAAGAAAGAGATTTTAATGACTCAAATAGAAAAATTTCTCCTTTAACTAAAACTGATGATGCACAGCTAATAGACAGCACGAATTTAAATTATGAAGAAACAATTGAAAAGATTTTATCTTATATAAACAGGTGAAATATGTTGTATAGATTTTTAAAATTTTTATTTGCTATTATATTTAAAATATTTTATCGTATTGAGTTATACAACAAAGATAATATACCTAATCACAATAAAAATTTAATTATATGTGGTAATCATAGTAGTAATTTAGATCCAATTATTTTGACAGTATATTTCGATAGACCAATATATTGGATGGGAAAAAAAGAACTTTTTGAAAATAAGATTTTAGGCAAAATTCTTCAACAACTTGGTGTATTCCCAGTAGATAGAAATCATAATGACTTAAGAGCTATAAAAACTTCATTAAAAATTTTAAAAGACAATAAAGTTCTAGGAATTTTTCCAGAAGGTACAAGGGTCAAAGAAATTAACTACGATGAAATAAAGGCAGGAATAGCACTTATAGCTCAGAAAACAAACTCTGAGATTTTACCGGTATATATAGACAGTGATTTTAAATTATTTAAAAAAATAAAAATTTATTATAGAAAACCAATAAAAATAGATAAAGAAAAAAAATATAATAATACTGAACTTATGCAAATTTCACAAGATATAATGAGAACAATTTATGGTGAAGAAATAAAATGGAAATTATACTAGCTCAACACCTTGGTTTTTGTGGCGGAGTTAAAAGAGCATATAAAATGGCTTTACAAAATGCAGATGATAGAACATATTCATTTGGAGATTTAGTTCATAATGAACAAGTAATAAAAGAGCTTGAAAACTTAGGTGTGAAAAAATTAGAAAATTTAGATATAAATAATTCAAAAATTATTATAAGGAGTCATGGAGTTCACAAAAAATTACTTCAAAAATTTGAAGCTAATAATAATGAAATTATCAATTGTGTATGTCCAAAAGTAGAAAAAGTATATAATATAGTGGAAAATTTTTATAAAAAAGGGTATAATGTAGTAATTGTTGGTAATAGTGAACATCCAGAAGTTATTGGTATTAATTCTTATTGTGAGGATACTGCTACAATTATAGATAGTGATAAAAACATAATTATACCAGATGGCGACTTAATTGTAGTTAGCCAAACAACAAATAGACTAGAATTTTTTGAAAATATTGTAAAAAAAATAAAAAACATTTCAAAAAATGAAGTTTTAGTTTATAATACTATATGTAGTGCTACCTCTTTGAGACAAGATAGTGTAAAAAAGCTTTCTAAAGAGGTTGATGCCGTAGTTGTATTGGGCGGCAAAAATAGTTCCAATACTAAGAAGCTTGCTCAGGTAGCAAGTAATAATTGTGAAAATGTATTTTTAATTCAATCAATTAAAGATATTGATATAAATATATTTAAAAAATTTAATAAAATAGGTATTACCGCCGGAGCATCCACACCGGATAAGGTAATCAAGGAGGCTGTTTGTAGTATGGAAAATTTTGACAAAGGTGAGATGATGGAGGCCATTGATAATTCTTTTAAAAGAATTAGAAAAGGCGAAGTAGTAACTGGAGAGGTTCTTTATATAACTGATTCAGAGGTTATGGTGAATCTTGGATATAGATCTGATGGCATCATTTCAAGAGAAGAACTTGTAGGAGGACCTGATGTTAATCCTCAAGATCTTTATGAACAAGGACAAGAAATTGAAGTTTATGTCCTAAGAATGGATGATGGTGACGGAAATGTTGTGCTTTCTACTAAGAGAGTTGCAGACATGAAAGTCTGGGATGAAGTAGAAGAATTATATAATAACGGAGAAAAGATTGATGTCACAGTTAAAGCTAATGTAAAAGGCGGTCTAACTGCTGATTATAATGGTTTAAACGCATTTATTCCTGCATCTCATGTATCAACTAGATTCCAAAAAGATTTAAGTAAATTCGTTGGTGAAGAATTTACAACTGAAATCATTGATTTTGATAAAAGAAAAAAAAGAATTGTTCTTTCTAGAAAAAATGTAATAGCAGAAGAGCAAGACAAAAAAAGACAAGAAGTATATGCAAATCTTCATGAAGGGGATATAATCGAAGGTACAGTACAAAGAATAACAAATTTTGGTGCTTTTGTAGACGTAGGAGGAGTAGATGGACTAATTCATATTTCTGAACTTTCATGGAATAGAGTTAAACACCCTTCTGATGTTGTTTCTCCTGGAGATGTTGTTAAAGTTCAAGTTCTTAATGTAGATGAAGAAAAAAATAGAATCGCTTTAGGACTAAAACAATTGACAGAAAAACCTTGGGACATTTTCAAAAACAATGTTTCTGTGGGCGATGTAGTTAAAGGAAAAGTTGTAAACCTACTTGACTTTGGCGCTTTTATTAGACTTGAAGAAGGCGTCGATGGTTTACTTCATGTTTCTCAAATTTCTAGAGAACATGTGGAAAAACCAGCAGATAAACTATCATTAGGAGAAGAAGTAACTGTAAAAGTAACAGATATTGACGAAGAAAATCAAAAAATTTCTCTTTCAATGAAAGCTTTAACAGAACCAGAACCAAAAAAAGAATCTGCTCCTAAGGAAAGAAAACCAAAAAGAGAAAAGAAAGCTCCTAGAAGAGAGGTTAAAAAAGAAGAACCTAAATCTGATGAATTTAACATGACAATTGGAGAAATGCTTGGTTTAAATCTTTCTGATTCAACATTAGATGAAGATTTAATGATTGATGAAGTAGATACTTCAGATGATACTGAAACAAAAGAAAATGAAGATAATTCTGAAGAATAATAATTAAAATTAGGGATCCATATTATTTGGATCCTTTTTTTATACAAAAAATATATAAATATCAATTTTTATGATATCATGTTCTTAGGTGATGATATGTTTTTAGAAACTTTAATTCTTGCAACTATTATTATTTTCTTTTTAAAAAACAAAGATACTAAAAATTTATTGTACTTCAAGTTTAATAATTTGTATTTAGTTATTATTGGTATTATAATTTTAATATTAATTAATATATTCAGCTCCTTTTATGTTAAAAACATCAGTGAATTTATAATTAATAAATATTTTTTATTTCATATTATCTCATTGGTTTTAATTAGTATTGGACTTATTAGTAACTATAAAAATATTGGTTTTTTAATTGTAGGCTTTGGGATATTTTTAAACATGATTCCAATAATCTTTAACAAAAAAATGCCTGTTAGTTTAGATGCATTGCTAAAAATCAATAATAATAAAATAATTAAGATAATTACTGAAAATCAAAGTTTAAGTCATGGCGTATTTGATAAACCTAAATTCTATTTTTTATCAGACATAATTCCACTAATTAAACCTTGGGGTAATTCAGTTGTCATAAGCTTTGGCGATATATTAATATGCATTGGTCTAATAATTTCTTTAATTTATATTGTTAAGTCAGGAAGTGAATAGATGGATAAAATAACTAATTTAATTTATATGATAAATATTAAAGATGTAATAGACATTTTAATAGTTGCATTTTTAATATATTTTATTTTAAAACTTATAACTAATACTAGAGCCGAACAGGTATTTAAGGGAATATTGCTCGTATTAATTTTTATAAAAATTTCTCAAATATTCCAACTTTATACAATTAACTGGGTTTTCTCTAGATTTATAAGCGATGGTATTATTGCAATTATAGTATTGTTTCAACCTGAACTAAGAAGGGCACTTCAATATTTAGGTTTGACTTCAAGCATAAAAAATAATTTTAATCAAAATAAAGAATATGTACCAGAAACTGTAACAGAGATAATAACAGCTGTATCCTCTTTATCAAGACAAAAAATTGGTGCACTCATAGTTATAGAAAAAAATGTTGGACTAAGTGAAATTATAGAAACAGGAACTAAAATTGATGGAATTGTAAGTAGTGGCTTATTAATTAATATTTTTATTCCCAATACACCTTTACACGATGGTGCTGTTATAATCAAAGGACCTAAAGTAAAAGCCGCAGCTTGCTTTTTGCCTTTATCTGACGATCAAAAAATTTCTAGAGAGTTAGGAACAAGGCATAGAGCTGGTATAGGAATAACTGAAAAGTCAGATTGTTTAAGTATTATGGTATCTGAGGAAACAGGTTCTATTTCAATAGCTGACAATGGTAGTATATCTAGATATCTTGATATTGAAACTTTAAAATCAATATTACTTGAAGTATACACTCCAACTACTAACAATAATTTAATACTTTCAAGATTGAGAGGTCAAAGTGAAGATAATGAAAATTAAAAAAGATAGAGATTTTATGTTAAAAGTGCTTTCTCTTTTGTTTGCTATAATACTTTGGTCTTATGTGAGAAGTGACGGGAATATAATAATTACTAGAAATTTTAAAAATATTGATGTGACTTTTGAGGGCCAAGAAGAACTTAAAAATAATAACCTAACTATAATTTCTCCTAAGGAATTTTCTGTAGATGTGGAGTTAAAAGGCTATAATAGTTATATGAGAACTGCTTCTAGAGATGGAATTTCGGCTAAAGTTATTTTAAATAATTTAACTGAAGGAGATCATTCCGTTCCTATAAGTGTATCTTATATAGATAGCGGAATAACAGTTTCAAAGGTTTCTCAAAAGACTATCCCTTTCAAAATAGATAAAATTGTTAGTGATAATTTTAATGCAAGTATTATAATAAACAGTAATCCGTCACCAGGGTATTCTGTAGGAGATGTAGAAAATTTTGAAAATGTAAAAGTTACAGGAGCTAGCACAATTGTAAATAAAGTAGAAAAATTAGAAGTTAATGTTGATGTCAGTAAACTTACTGAAACTGCATCAGTAAATTCAAAAGTAACAGCTTATGACACAAACGGAAATATAATTGATGATTTAATAATTGAACCTTCCACTATAAAAGTTAAAGTTCCTATATTAAAAACTAAAACTTTGCCTATAGTAATTGAGTATACAAATAGTGATTCTGAAAATATTGCAATATCCGACTTTACTATAGAACCTTCTTCTGTTACAATAAGAGGAAATTCTAATTTAGTAGATTCTTTAGATAAAATTTCAACTTATCCAATCGATTTAGCAGATACCGAAATTGGAATTAATGAAGTGAATCTAAAATTACCAGATAAAGTTGATTTAGTAGATGGAATAGATAAAGTAAAACTTATCAGGAAGCAACAATAATTTATGATTTTAATTTTAAGGAGGAATTATGGAATTTTTTCAAGAAGGTCTAACATTTGATGACATACTGTTAATTCCAGCAAAATCAAATGTATTACCAAACGAGGTTAATTTGACGACTAATTTAACGAACAATATTAAACTAAATATTCCTATTATGTCTGCTGGAATGGATACTGTAACTGAACATAGAATGTCTATAGCTATGGCCAGAGAAGGAGGAATAGGTATAATCCATAAAAATATGCCTATTAGCGAGCAAGCATTAGAAGTTGACAAAGTAAAGCGTTCTGAACATGGCGTTATTACAGATCCTTTTTCTCTAAATAGACATCACTCTATAGGAGATGCTGCTAATCTAATGGAAAGATACCGAATTAGTGGAGTTCCAATAGTAAACGAGAATGGTATACTTGAAGGTATAATTACAAATCGTGATATTAGATTTGAAACTGATCTTACAAAAAAAATTGAAGAAGTTATGACTTCAGAAGGACTTATTACTGGCTCGCCAGATATATCATTATCAGAAGCTCTTGAAATTTTAAAAAAATATAAAATTGAAAAGTTACCTTTAGTTGATAAAGATAATCTTCTAAAAGGTCTAATAACTATTAAAGATATAGAAAAACATGAGCAATACCCTAATTCTGCTCGCGATGAAACAGGAAGACTACTTGCAGGAGCAGCTGTAGGTGTTACAAAAGATGTACTAGAAAGGGTAGATGCTCTAGTAAAATCCAAAGTAGATGTGATAGTGATAGATACAGCTCACGGTCAATCTAAGGGAGTATTAGATACAATTAAGAATATTAAAAGTGCATTCCCAAATATTGAATTGATTGCGGGAAATGTAGCTACGTATGAAGGAACAGAAGATTTAATTAAAGCTGGTGCCAACTGTGTTAAAGTAGGAATAGGCCCGGGTTCAATTTGTACAACTCGTGTTGTAACAGGAGTTGGAGTTCCACAAATTACAGCTATTATGGAAGCTTCTAGAGCCGCGAGAAAGTATAATATACCTATAATTGCAGATGGTGGCATTAAACTTTCAGGTGATATTGCGAAAGCTTTAGCAGCAGGAGGAAATGTTGTAATGATGGGTTCATTATTTGCTGGAACTGAAGAATCTCCTGGTGAAGAAATTTTTGTTGAAGGTAGAAGATATAAAGCGTATCGAGGTATGGGATCTCTTGGAGCGATGAATTCTGGTTCTTCAGATCGTTATTTCCAATCAAACACTTCTAAATATGTTCCAGAAGGTGTTGAAGGACGAGTGCCTTTTAAAGGTAAAGTGGGAGATATTGTATATCAGTTAGTTGGTGGTGTTAGATCAGCTATGGGATATCTTGGAGCTCATGACTTAGTAGATTTAAGAGAAAATTCTAAATATGTTAAAATAACTCAAGCATCTTTACAAGAATCTCATCCCCATAATATTACTATTACTCGTGAATCGCCTAATTATTATTGAAAATTAAAAATTGATTTAAAAATCGCTTCAATTGAATTTGAAGTGATTTTTCTTTATAATATAGCATAATAGAGGTGAAATTTATGAAGACAAAAATTCTACTTGTAGAAGATGAAGAATCTATAAGAAAATTTGTAAAGATAAATCTAGAACGTGAAGGTTATGAGGTTTATGAGGCAGGAACTGGCGAAGAGGGAGTAAAGATAGCAAACGAAAAATATCCTGATATTGTAGTTTTAGATGTAATGTTACCAGGAATTGATGGCTTTGAAGTTTGTAAAATATTAAGAGGGGAATTTCCTAGCTTAGGTATTATTATGTTGACTGCAAAAGCAGAGGATTATGATAAAATTATGGGATTGCAATATGGATGTGATGACTATCTAACTAAGCCTTTTAATCCTACTGAACTAACTCTTAGAATAAAATCTATTGAACGAAGACTTGAACCAGAAGAAGGAGATGAATCAAATCTTATAATAGATCCACCTTTTAAACTAGATTCTTATTCTCGAAAATTTTATAAAGATGATGTAGAATTAGAACTTACACCAACAGAATTTCAAATAATAAAAATATTTATGGAAAACCCCAAAAAAGCTCTAAATAGAGATGAAATATTAAGACTAGTTTGGGGCGATGATTTTATCGGCGATTCTAAAATTGTAGATGTAAATATGAGAAGACTTAGGTCAAAAGTTGAAGAAAATCCAGCTAAGCCTAAATATATAGAAACTGTTTGGGGATTAGGATATAGGTGGCAATCAGAGGTGTAATTTTGAAAAATAGAATTGGTAAAAGATTAGTTAAATCTTTCCTTATTATTATCTTAATTACTATTTCTGTTATAGATATTTTTCTTCTAATTGGTTTTAGATACTATTATTATAATAATATTTCAAATGAACTCAAATCAAGAATGGAGTTATCTCTCGACATTTATGAAAGAGACTTTTCTAATAATAGCCTCAAAAATTTAATTTACGATGACAATCAGATATTTTTTTCTCATACAAATGCTGAGGTTCAAATATTAAGTACAAAAGGTAAAATATTATTTGATTCAATTGGTAAAGTCGATAGCCCTAATTTAGAAAATATAAACGAAGAATCCTTCAAAAAAAGTGATATTGTTACTTGGCATGGAGAAAATCCTACCACTGGCGAATCTATTATGTCGGTAACTGGACCAATTTTGGATGAATCAGGTAATACTATAGGCTACTTAAAACTTATATCTTCATTAGAAGAAGCTAATAACTCGATTGTAAAGACTATGGTAACTTTAATAGTTTTTACACTCTTTGTTGCGACTCTTACAGCTATAGTTAGTTTATTATTTTCTAAGTCAATTGTGAAACCAATTCTAGAGCTTACAGATGTAGCAAATAAAATGTTAAAAGGAAATTATGAGGTCAAAGCTAATGTTTGGCAAGATGATGAGATTGGAGAGTTGGCAAATACTCTAAATTCTATGGCTGAAGAAATTATCAATAAAGATAAAATTAAAAATGATTTTATATCTTCTGTATCACATGAATTGAGAACTCCTCTTACATCTATAAAAGGGTGGGCAGTAGTTTTAAAAGATGCAAAAGAGGATGAAAAAGATTTAATTAATGACGGATTAAATATTATTGAAAATGAAGTTGATAGATTGACAAAAATGGTTGAAGATTTGTTAGATTTTTCAAGATATATTTCTGGAAGAATAACTTTAGACAAAGAGGTATTCAATATCACAAAAACTTGTGAAGATGTTGCTAAACAAATGAAACCTAGAGCACAGAATAATAAAATAGAACTTATAACAGAACTTACAGAAGAGATAGAGCTTGTATATGCAGATGAAAATAGAATTAAACAGTTGCTAATTAATTTATTAGACAATGCTATTAAATTTACTTCGGAAAATGGCTGGGTGAAGTTTCAAATGTATAAAGAAAATAACTCTATAATAATGTTGGTTTCTGACAATGGTGTTGGTATGAGTAAGGAAGATTTAGTACATGTTAAAGAAAAATTTTATAAAGGTAAACATTCAAAAAGTCATAGTGGTATAGGTCTTTCCATTAGTGATGAAATTACCAAACTCCATAACGGCAAATTGAACATATATTCAGAAGAAAATATTGGTACTACAATAAAAGTAAATTTACCAATTGAAAATCCTGAAAAAGCAGGTGAAAATTAAAATGAAAAAATGTTTTGCTATAATTTTATTAATTTTTTTATGTGGTTGTAATATAATCAATCCACAAGAAACTAGTATAGAAACTCCAAAATTAGATGAGAGTCCCGTATATGGAAAATGGACAATATCTAAATTTATTTATAATGAGAATGTAGATATTGATAATTTTATGTTCAAAGATATAATCGGAAATGAAGTAATTTTTAGTAATAATGAAGCACTCTTGGCTAATGACTATATCAGTAACGTTAAATTTCAATCTAAATATGTAAGATTGTCTGAATATCTTTATAATAAATTTAATATCAATTATAAAGTATTAGGTTTTGAAGATGATGACAATGTTTACGTAACCTATGTTAGTGATGAAAGTTCTTCGGATAATATTTACCATGAAGTTATCAGGATTAATAAAGATAAAGCTCTACTATTTGACAATGGAGTCATCTTAGAAATCGAATTAATGGATCAAAATATTGACAACGAAAAATTAAATTCTTTGATAAGTGCACGTAAAGATGACATATTAAAACAAGGAGAATTTTTAGGAATTAAAGGGGAAAAAGGCTTTCTAATAGGGTTAAAAACTCAGACAGGATCCACTATTCCAACATGGAATTATAATACTATTTACATTAAATTTTTAAATAATGCGGTAGAAAATGTTTATGAAGTTAATAATCTTATTGTACCAAGAGATAATGGTTTCTCAGAAATTAGTATAGAGAGAGAGACAAAAGGTGGTAATATCAGTGATAAATTAATTATAGAACCAAATGATAACTACAAAAATAACAATAACAATAGCTCAGATATTCTTAAAAATCGTAAAGAGATTATAGATGATAACAAGTTAAAATCTATAGATTTTGTTACCAACAATTATATTAATATTGAATCATATAATCTTAAAAACAATATGAGAACAATGAGAATATATAATTTAAGCGATATTATTAATAAGGATCCTATACATTATAATGAGTTTCTTTCTGAAGATGTAGAGTTGACACCAAATGATAAATTAGAAAATTTAGAAAGAGATCCATTCAATATAGGTATATATAGGGATAAGGGATTTTGGAAATTAAAAGGTCGTAAAAATTATGAAAACGGAAATTTTGAAGATTTTGATTTGAATTTAGTGCTTCCATATGATGTAAATAAATATAATAAACTGAATATTCCAATGTCTGATATTAAAAATTTTAGATCAACAATAAAAGACGGTTTTGTATCTCCAGATAATAAGTTTTTAATCACAATTGAAAATGATAAACTTAGGATATATAATATATTAGAAACAGGTATAGATCCAGAATATATTTTCGAAAAAGACATTGGTGCTGATACTACTTGTGTAATGACTGAATGGGCAACTGGAAAATATGCCAAGTTATGGAAAGATGAAATTGCCCATAAATGAGGTGTTTAAATGGATAAGATTAATGAATTACTCATTGATAATTCGAGCTATATTATGCTGACAATGGGTGCGATAGTTATTGGTATTGTGATTACTTTTATAGTTAATTTTGCGGCTAGGGACCTTAAATTTGTTAAATATTTACCAGGTTTAACTTTAGTTTTTATTGGTATAATATCTCTATTTATGGTAATAAATAGACTTTTTAACCCTGAAAGCTTAAATAATTTAATTATCTTTGTTATGGGCGTATCTTCAGGTTTGGTTTCTTTAATTTTTGCCCTTATAATTGGAATTGCAAGCTCTGATAAAAATCGATATAAGAAAAAGAAAATAAGATAAGATTCAATTCTAATGAATTTTATGCTAATATCTTTATAAAAGTAAAATTATACAATTGACTTTAATTTAACAGTGTCCAGCTCTAAAAAAGGTTTTTGACACACTCTTACTTGGAGTTTAATTTATAATGCTTTTAACATTAGTAATTCATATAAAAATATTTATAAATAAAAAAGGATAGTAATTGTGTGTTGACTACATTATTTACTATCCTTTTTTCTAGTATAAGCTTGAAAGCTTTTGTCTAAATCAATTTTTCCATTTATTAATTTTACTTTATTTGTTTTTGATAAACCTTTTATAAAAATTTCCTTCTTCAGGGCATCAGATTTATCACTACATTTTTGTGTAAAAACATATTTAACAGGCAGTCTACCACAAGTATATTTTGCTCCATTACCATTATTATGTGCAATTAATCGTCTTTTTAGATTATTAGTATATCCTGTGTAAAGTGTGCCATCGGAACATTTCAAAATATAAACATATTCATTTTTCATTAACATTCTCCATAACTTTATTTATAAGTTCAGAATCAAAACCTTTATTAAGTAAATAGTTTTTGCAAGAATATATTTCTTTTTCATTATATCCTCTATTTTTAAATCTGCGTTTTGATAAATATAGGATATTTTTTTCTTCTAAATTCACATCTATTTCCCGAATAGCTTTGTCTATAATATTTGACTTAATTCCTTTAGATCTCAATTTATAAATGATTTTATTTTTTCCGTCTCTATTTATTTTTTGGGAATCATGAATTAATCTTAAAGCGTAGTCATAGTCATTCAAATATCCTTTTTTTTCTAATTCTATAATAATATCATCAATTACATACTGGTTTATCTTTTTCCTATACAAATAATTTTTTACTTGCTGCGTAGTTTTTAAATTAGATAAATATTTATAAGATAATAGTAATCCTTCATTTTTAGAATTTTCTTTGTGAAGTATTTCTCTAAAATTATCTTCTACCTCCATGCCTTTATATAAATTAAATTTCACTAAAACATCTTCTGTAATTGTAATATCAATATCTAAATCAAAAGAAATAATAAATTTATTTTTGTTAAAAGTAATATTTTCAATTATCATATTATCACCAGAATATATTTTAACATAAAATTTAATTCTTTAAAATTCAGTAAACTAGTCAAGGTCATTATTTTTAAAGCTTTTAATGGAAAAATTTCTTTAAAAAGTATATAATGATATATAGTTTAAGTTAATGAGGTGAAGAATGTTTGAATTAATTTCACAGATTTTAAAATATGTGTTCATAATAATAATATACCTTTTTATATTTAGTATTTTAAGACTTATGTATCTTGATATTAAAAATATTGCTGCTGCAGGAGATGCATTAGATGATTCATATTTAAAAGTAGTAAATAGATTAGATTCATTAAATTTTAGAATGCAAGAACATTATATTTTAAATGATAATATAACACTCGGTAGAAGTTCAAAAAATGATATTGTAATCAAAGATAAATTTGTTAGTAAGAATCACTTGATATTTTTAGAAGACAACGATTCATACTTTATTGAAGATTTAGGTTCTGCTAATGGTACCTTTGTAAATGGTGTAAGGATAGAACCAAATAATCCTATTAAGCTTTATGATAATGATAAGATTGGTGTTGGTTTTATTCAATTTATTTTTGTGGAAAATAGGTGATTAAATGTTTGATTTTGTACTAAAAAACAGAAAACCACGAAATTTACTACTTATTTTTGAAATTTTAAGTATATTACTTCTTTTTTTATTTAATAATAATCATATAGACAGATATATAGTGATATTATTTTTGGGGCTAATTCTTATAGTTTATGTTTCAAATCTAGTTCTAGGAAAGGTTTCATCAGGGGATAATTATATATTCTTATTAGTTTCCATGTTATTAAGCTTAGGAATAATTACAATTTATAGACTTTCTCCAGCACTAGGTCTAAAACAATTAATATGGGTATTAGCTGGTATTTTAGTTTTTTATATTACTTATTTTGCTTTAAGAGCAGTAAGAAAGCTAGAATATATGACTGCTGTTTATCTTGGAGGTTCAATTTTCTTATTTCTAATTACTCTAATCTTTGGTCAAAGAACCAAAGGGGCTATTAACTGGATCAAAATTTCAGAAAATATATCAGTCCAACCTTCTGAATTTACAAAAATCTTAATTATTTTTTTAATCGCGTCTTTTTATACCACTTTCAACAAAAAATTAAAAAAGCTTAACTATACACATACTTCATTTTATTTAATGGCTGTGATGTATGTTTTCGTTGCTTTTTTATTTTTACAAAGAGATTTGGGTACGGTAGCTATATTTATGGCTATATATACAGGCATTCAATTCATTTATGATGAAGACAGAAAAGCTTTAGCAATAAATATAGGGTTAATGCTTTTTGGTGCCATTGCTGGTTATTTCCTATTTTCTCATGTTAGAAATAGAGTTGATATATGGCTAAATCCATGGACTCCACAAAATGTCGTCAATAATGCTCAACAAATTGTACAATCTTTATTTGCAATTGCAGATGGAAGTTTTTTTGGACAGGGTATAGGCGTTGGATATCCTTCACAAATAACATATGCTTATTCCGATGTTATCTTTTCAGCTATCTGCGAAGAAATGGGCGTTTTAACGGGTATTGGAATAATTATGCTATATATGCTATTAATATATAGATCTATAAAAATTGCTTTAAAACAAGAATATTTATTTTATAGAATATTGGCTATCTCAATTGGAATTTTATTCACTGTACAAGCCTTTTTAAATATAGGTGGAGTTATTAAATTAATCCCAATGACAGGTTTAACACTTCCTTTTATTTCATATGGAGGTAGTTCCATGATATCTAGTTTTATTGCACTAGGTATACTGCAAGTTACTAGCGAAGATTTATCTTATAAATACGATAGGGGTAACAGTTATGAATAATAAAGATAATAAAAGAATACTACTTCTACTAGTATTTTTGATTATACTTCTATTGTCACCAATAGTATATTTGACTTATTTTACAATCTTTGAGGCCAATAATATTGTTGATCATCCTGCTAATAGAAGAGCGAATTTAAAAGAAAATTCTGTAAAAAGAGGCAGTATTTTTGATAGAAATCAAGAAGTATTGGCTTATTCAAATGGAAAAAAATATAATTACCATAGAATATACAACTATCCTGTTATTTATTCTCACATAATAGGATATTCAGATAAAATAGTTGATAAATATGGCTTAGAAAAGGAAATGAATGATTATCTTATTGGCAAAAATGGTTCAAAAATATTAAAAATTTTTAAATCTGCATTTAATAGTGATTATGATCAATATACAGGAGATTCAATCACATTGACAACTGATACAAATTTACAGAGAAAAACTAGGTCAGTTCTTGCTGAAAATTTTGATAGAGGATCAGTAGTAATGATGAATCCAAAAACTGGCGAAGTATTATCAATGGTCTCACTTCCTGATTTTAACTCACAAAACATTGCCAAGGACATGGCTGAAATAAATACAGCAAATAATGGTGCTTTATTCAATAGTTCTACCAAAGGTAGATTTGCTCCAGGTTCTGTTTTTAAAATCATAACCACCGAGGCTATACTTGAATCGGGTATATCACAAGGATACAATGACCGTGGATCAGAAAAAATAGATGAAGGCAGAGAATTTAAAAATGCTGGCGGCGGCATTTATGGTAGGGTTAATTTAAATGAAGCATTTACAAAATCTATTAACACATATTTTGTAAGAAAAGCTATAGATGTTGGCCTTGATAATATGTCATCTGTTGCGAAAAAATTTATGATAAATGAAAAAGTTGAATTTGAATTACCTTTGGAAATATCGACATGGAATTACACTAGAGATGGTTTTGATAGAACTGCTTTAGGTTCGGCTGGTATCGGTCACGATTCTGTGTTAGTTACACCCCTAGAAATGTGTCTAATAACTTCTACTATCGCAAATGATGGTATTATGATGCAGCCACATATTGTATCTAGAATAGATTCGTCAGACGGTAAAAATATACTCAGAAATTCTCCAACCGTTTTAAGTGAAGCACTTCCTAAAGAAAACGCTGAAAAAATTGCCAAGATGATGCAAAATGTTGTAAATAATGGAACTGGAACAGAAGCTTATCAAAGAGGTTATAAAATAGCTGGAAAAACTGGAACTGCACAAATCGATTTAGACCGAGGAACTAATAATGCATGGTTTGTAGGTTTTGCCCCAGCTGATGACCCTCAAGTGGCAATAGCTGTTGTTATACCGGGAATAAAGAACTCAGGCGGTGAAGTTGCAGCTCCTATTGCGGGAGAACTTTTAAAATACGCTATAGACAATTTACAATTTGATGAAGATTGAGGTGCATATGTATAATTCTAACTTTGTAACTGCTTTTATAGCTGCTGCAGGGATGGGTAAGAGAATGAATATGGGTATTAATAAACAGTTTTTAACTATCAATGACATTCCTATTTTAGCTCACACAATAAAAAAATTAGAAAAATCAAAGTACATCGATTTTTTGGTTATTATCATCAAAAATACAGATATTTCTTATCTTGGTGAAATAATTAATAGATTTAAAATTAATATAGACTATAAAATTGTTTATGGGGGTAAAGAACGTCAAGATTCTATTTATAATGGATTAATAAATATGCCTGATCAGACTGACATTGTATTGACTCACGATGGAGCAAGACCTTTTGTATCAGTCGACAAAATAGATGAGGCAATTGAAGAAGTTTTTGAAACTGGAGCATGTGTACTTGCGAATCGAGTTAAAGATACAATTAAAGTTTCACTAGATGGAAAATTAGTAAATTATACTCCAAATAGAGATATGTTATGGCAAGTTCAAACTCCTCAAGTATTTAAAGCTGAAATATTATTGAAAGCGTATAATCAAGCTTATTCAGAAGATTATTATGGAACAGATGATTGTTCTTTAGTGGAAAAAACTGGTGTTAAAGTTAAGTTAATAAATAATTCTTATGACAATATAAAAATAACAACAAAAGAAGATTTGCAAATTGCAAGTACTTTAATTAAGAAGGTGAAAGATTGAGAATTGGTATAGGATACGATGTTCATTGTCTTGTAGAAGGAAGAAAACTAACAATTGGTGGCGAAAATATTGATTATGAGAAAGGACTTTTAGGCCATTCTGATGCAGATGTACTAATTCATGCTATTATGGATTCTATTTTAGGCGCTTTAGCAATGAAAGATATTGGTTTTCATTTCCCTGATACAGATGAAGCTTATAAAGATATAGACTCAAAAGTATTACTAAAAAAAGTCTATAATATTATGGATTCTAGTGGTTATGAAGTAAACAATATAGATTCAGTTGTAGCATGCGAAGAGCCTAAATTAAAAGATTATATTGATAATATGAGAAAAAATATATCTAATATTTTAGAAACTAATATAGAAAATATATCTATAAAAGCTACAACAACTGAGAAACTAGGGTTTGTGGGTAGAAAAGAAGGTATCTCTGCTCAAGCAGTTTGTATTTTAAGAAAGAAGGATTAGATGAAGTTTTTTATTGATACTGCGAATATTGAAGAAATAATAGAAATCAATTCTTGGGGAATTTTATCAGGTGTAACTACCAACCCAAGTTTAATTGCAAAAAGTGGAGGGGTTTTTGAGGAAGTTGTAGAAGAGATATCTACTATTGTAGAAGGTCCCATTTCAGCCGAAGTAATCTCTACAGACCTCAAAAATATGCTTAAAGAAGCTCGTCAGCTTGCAAAAATATCAAAAAATATTGTAATTAAAATTCCTATGATTGAGGAAGGACTAAAAGCTGTAAATATATTAAGTAAAGAAGGAATAAAGACTAATGTAACTTTAATTTTTTCTTTATCACAAGCATTACTTGCTGCCAATGCTGGAGCAACTTATATAAGTCCTTTTATGGGTAGACTAGATGATATTGGAGAAAGTGGTATAAAACTAGTTAAAGATATAAAAGATACTTTTAATAAATATGATTATGATACTGAAATTATAGCCGCCAGCATTAGACATCAAACTCATGTTGAATTGGTTGCTAATTCTGGTGCAGACATTGCTACAATACCATATAAAATTTTTAAAGAAATGATAAAACATGATTTAACCGATAAAGGTTTGAAAATATTTCTTGATGATTTTAAAAATGTAAAAACAAAAGGAGAACTTAACTAATGGATAGAAATTTAGCTTTAAATCTAGCAAGAGTAACTGAAGCAGCTGCATTATCTGCTGGAAAATGGCTTGGTCGTGGAGACAAAAATGCTGCTGATAAAGCTGCAGTTGATGCAATGAGAAGAATGTTTGATACAGTTGAAATTGATGGTACAGTTGTCATTGGAGAAGGAGAAATAGACGAGGCTCCAATGCTATATATTGGCGAAAATATTGGAACTAAAACTGGTGAAAATGAAGTTGATATTGCTGTTGACCCAATCGACGGTACAAATTCTATCGCTCATGGAATGGCTAATTCTATTGCTGTGCTTGCAGTTGCACCAAAAGGCTGCCTACTTCATGCACCTGATATTTATATGGATAAAATAGCATGTGGTCCCAAAGCAAAAGGTTGCATAAATTTAGATGATTCACCTAGCGATAACATAAAAAGAGTTGCTAAAGCCTTAGACAAAAATGTAGAAGATATTACTGTAGCGATTCTTGATAGACCAAGACACGAAGATATTATCGATGAAATTAGGTCCATTGGTGCACGAATTAAAAAAATTTCCGATGGAGATATTGTGACAGCTATAGAAACTTGTTATGAAGATTCAGGTATAGATTTAGTTATAGGTAGAGGTGGAGCTCCTGAAGGAGTTATCGCTGCAGCAGCATTAAAGTGTTTAGGCGGAGACTTCCAAGGTAGATTACATCCAACAGATGACAAACAGATAGAAAGATGTAAAAACTTAAATTCTAATCTCGATAAAATCTATAATATTGATGATTTAGTAAAAGGTAATGAGGTTATTTTTTCTGTAACTGGCATAACGTCTGGCGAGATTTTAGATGGAGTAAAATATTACGGTAAAAATAAAGCTACAACTGAATCTTTAGTTTTGAGACTACCTAGTGGAACTCAAAGATTTATTAAATCAGTGCATGCACTTGATCTTAAACCAGATTACGCGAAGTGATTTTATTATGAAAAGCAGAAATGATTATGAAATATTAAATAAAAAATCTTTAGAAGATTTAAAAAAAATAGCTGCATCTATGGGTTTGAAATTGAGTAACAATTACAATGCTCAAGACTATAAACATTTTATAGTTAAAGGAATTATACCCGAAAAAAAAGAAGATTTAAATAATCTAAAAGTTTCTGAACTTAGAGAAATAGCCAAGAATTTAGATATAGATAAAGCTTATTCTTTAAAAAAAGATGAATTAATTGCAAGAATAAATTCACGAAAGGAGAATGCAGATATAATAGAAGAAAATGATATTGAGAAATTAGATTTGTCTGATAATGCTGCTGAAGCATTGGAAAATTTAGAAGACACTACTTATGTTAAAGGCATCTTAGATTTACATCAAGATGGATATGGATTTTTAAGAACTTTTAATTATTTGCCAAGTGAAGGAGATATTTACGTTTCACCATCTCAAATAAGAAAATTTAGACTGAGAAATGGCGATGAAATTTTAGGTGCAGTTTCTCCTTCAAAAGAAGGTGAAAATTTTAATGCTCTATTATATATTAAGAAAGTTAACGGACAAAATCCAAATAATATAGTCCATAGAGATTATTTTGATAATTTAACACCTATATATCCTAATGAAAAAATAATCTTGGAAACTGAGGACAAAGACATAGCTACTCGTGTCATAGACTTGTTGTCTCCAGTGGGAAGAGGTCAAAGAGGTATGATTGTTTCCCAACCTAAATCAGGTAAAACTACATTAATAAAAAAAATATCACGATCAATTAGCAAAAACTATCCAGATATTCATTTAATAGTATTACTTATTGACGAAAGACCTGAAGAAGTAACAGACATGCAAAGATCAGTTAAAGGAGAAGTTGTATATTCAACCTTTGACGAAACCCCAAAAAATCACACACGAATTGCTGAAATGGTAATTGATAGAGCTAAAAGATTAGTTGAACAAAAAGAGGATGTAGTAATTTTATTAGACTCTTTAACGAGGCTTTCGAGAGCTTACAACCTAATAACTCCAACAAGCGGAAAAACACTATCTGGTGGTCTTGATCCCTTATCACTTCATAAACCTAAAAGGTTCTTTGGTGCTGCTAGAAATATTGAAGAAGGTGGAAGCTTAACTATACTTGCAACGGCTCTAGTTGAAACAGGTTCTAAAATGGACGATATTATTTTTGAAGAGTTTAAAGGCACTGGTAACATGGAACTACACTTAGATAGAGTCTTGTCTGAAAGAAGAATTTTCCCAGCATTAGACATATTCAAATCAAGTACTCGAAAAGAGGAGTTATTATTAAATCAAAATGAATTAAAATTTAATCATTCATTCAGAAAAAAATTAAACGAAGAGAATAAGAATGAGATTACAGAACAATTCATAGATAACCTAGATAAATCAATTAATAATGAAGAATTCTTAAAAAAGTATAGAATATAGCTATTACTATCTTTAAAATTATTATTTGAAAAATAAATATTATTATTGTATAATATTAATGTTATTTAATTAATGGTTGATATTATCAGTTTTTAATGTTATAATTTAAAAATTGAGTTATAAAAAGAATAAGGGGGCTAATATACATGAAAAAAGGAATTCATCCAGAATATAAAGAAGCAACAGTTACTTGTGCTTGTGGAAATACATTCACAACAGGTTCTGTAAAAGAAGACCTAAAAGTTGAAGTGTGCTCAGCTTGTCATCCTTTCTTTACAGGAAAACAAAAATTCTCTGATCACGGCGGAAGAATTGAAAAATTCAACAAGAGATACAAAAGAGAAAAATAATCAAAAGGTTAGCCAAGCTAACCTTTTTTAATATTAAAGATAATGAATATAACAGAAGCTTTAAACGAAGGTGAGAAATATTTAAAAGATATCAAATATTCTTCATCTTCAAAAGAATTAAGATATATACTCTCTCATTTATTAAATAAAGACATTTCATATTTGTTTGCACATTCAGAGCAGAAACTTTCGCCATTAATCGAAAAAAAATATATTGAAATCCTAAACAGAAGAAGAAGAGGAGAACCACTACAATATATATTAGGAAAAACAGAATTTTTTGGAAGAGATTTTATTGTAAATAAAAATGTTTTAATTCCAAGACAAGATACGGAATTATCTATTGAAATTTTGTTAGATATAATAAAAAATAATAATATTGACTCTATATTAGATATTGGTACTGGGAGTGGTGCAGTAGCTATTACTGTTAATTCAGAGAGTAATATCAATACAACTGCTTGTGATATAAGCAAAAAAGCCTTAGAGGTCGCATCTGATAACGCAAAACTATTACATTCAAATGTACTATTTATTGAGAGTAATTTATTTGATAATATCGACGGCACCTTTGATATTATTTATTCTAACCCTCCCTATATAGAAAGGAAAGAAATAGATAATCTACAGGTTGAAGTTAAAAACTTTGAACCAAGACTAGCATTAGATGGTGGTATAGATGGACTTTATTTTTACAAAAATATTATAAAAAAAGCACCATTTTTTTTAAATAAAGATGGTTATTTAATCTTTGAAATAGGTTATAATCAAGGTCATGAATTAGTAAAACTTATGTGTAAAAACTTTGAGACAAAAATTTACAAAGATTTAAATAATTTAGACAGAGTAATAGTAGGTAAAATGAGGAGTTAACATGTACGAAAAATTATCAGTTTTTGAAGATAAACTCATACAGTTAGAAAATGATTTATCCAATATTCAAATAATAAATGATTCTAAGCTATATCAACAAAAAGCAATAGAACACGCCGAGCTTGAACCTATTGTTTTAAAATATAGAGAATACAAAAAAACTTTAGATACACTTAATGAAAATAAAGAACTAATAAAAGAAAAATTAGATGATGAATTTAGAGAATTAGTTAAAGAAGAAATAAGTGAATCTGAAAAAAAATTAGAAATACTTGAAAATGATTTAAAAATACTTTTAATACCAAAAGACAAGAATGATAATAAAAATGTTATCATGGAAATTAGAGCAGGAGCAGGTGGAGATGAAGCTGCACTTTTTGCCGGTGTACTTTATAGACAATATACCCGTTATGCTGAGAGGTCGGGATTTAAAGTAGAAACAATATCTACTAATGAGATAGGAATTGGCGGTTTCAAAGAAGCAGTATTTATGATTATAGGTAATGGTGCATATTCAAGATTAAAATTTGAATCGGGAGTTCATAGGGTACAAAGAGTTCCTGAAACAGAAAGTGGAGGCCGTATTCATACTTCTACAGCAACAGTTGCTGTTTTGCCAGAAATAGATGATGTTGAAGTAGAAATAAACCAATCCGAAATAAGATTTGATGTCTTCAGAGCTAGTGGAAATGGAGGACAATGTGTTAACACTACAGATTCTGCAGTAAGATTAACTCACATTCCAACTGGTATTGTAATTTCTTGTCAAGATGAAAAATCACAACTTCGAAACAAAGAAAAAGCGATGAAATTATTAAGAGCTAAATTATATGATCTAAAATTGCAAGAACAAAACGAACAAGAGTCCGAACAACGATCATCTCAAATAGGTACAGGTGATCGCTCCGAGAGAATACGAACTTATAATTATCCACAAGGTAGGGTAACCGACCACCGAATTAACTTTACTACCCATAAAATTGACGCGATTAACGATGGAGATTTAAATGAAATAATAGATGCTTTAATAGCCTATGATCAAACTCAAAAAATATCTAATATTGATAAAACTAATTAAGTTAAATTAATATTTATGATATTTTTAATTATTTGATTTTTATATTTCTATAAACTATAATATATATGTAAAGTTTATAACTTATTTTAAGGGGGTAATATTATGAATCAAATGACAAGTGATAACTTAAGATCAGCTTTTGGCGGAGAGTCACAAGCACATATGAGATACTTAATTTGGGGAGATGTTGCAGAAAAAGAAGGATTTCCTAATGTAAAAAGACTTTTTACAGCTACTTCTGATGCAGAAAGAATCCATGCTACATTGCATTTCAACGCGTTAAGAGATGTTGATGGTGATTTCCCTGTAGTTTCTATGGCTGGTTTTGGTATAAAAGAAACTTCTGAAAACTTAGTTGGAGCAAAAAACGGTGAAATATTTGAATCTACACAAATGTATCCAGCTTATATCGCAGTAGCTGAAATGCAAGAAGAAAAAGAAGCTGTTAGAGCTATGAAATACGCAACTGCTGCTGAAGAAGTACATGCAAAAAGATATCAAGAAGCTAAGGACTTTGTTGATCAAGGTAAAGATTTAGATGTTGAAAAAATCTTATTATGTCCTATATGTGGATACATCACTTTTGATGACACAGAAGAAGCTTGCCCTATATGTGGATGTAAAAAAGATAAATTTGTTGAATATTAATTTTATTATTAAAAAAACTTTCCTTTATGTATTAAAGGAGAGTTTTTTAATTTATATTATTGCTAATTTTAGCCATCTATGATATACTTTTTAACGGTATTAAAAACACACATTTTTTGATGATAGAAGAGTTGCGATCTCGTCCTTCTATCAGTTGATGAAAATGGAGGATAAAACATGGAGGTTATAAAATGTCAGTAATATCAATGAAAAATTTATTAGAAGCTGGTGTTCACTTCGGTCATCAAACTAGAAGATGGAACCCTAAGATGAAGAGATTTATATTTACAGAAAGAAATGGTATTTATATAATCGATCTTCAAAAAACTGTTAACAAAGTTGAAGAAGCATATGAATTTGCTAGAGAAATAGCAGCTAATGACGGACAAATTCTTTTTGTAGGTACAAAGAAACAAGCTCAAGATGCTATAGAAAAAGAAGCTATCAAATGTGGTATGCCATACATTAACGAAAGATGGCTTGGTGGACTTTTAACAAATCATAAAACTATCAAGAGAAGAATCGACAGACTTTTTGAACTTTATGATATGGAAGAAAAAGGAATTTTTGAAGTTCTTCCTAAAAAAGAAGTTGCTGAATTACTACACGAGAGAGAAAAATTAGAAAAATTCTTAGGTGGAATTAAACATATGCAAGGTATGCCTGATGCTCTTTACATTGTAGATCCTAAGAAAGAAAACATAGCTGTTAAAGAAGCTCATATTCTAGGAATTCCTGTTATAGGTATCGTTGATACTAACTGTGATCCTGATGAAATTGATTTACCAATCCCTGGTAATGATGATGCAATTAGAGCTGTTAAATTAATTACAGAAACTATAGCAAATGCCGTTCTTGAAGGTAAACAAGGGAATCAAACTGAAGACGAAGCTTTAGTAAGTGATTATGAAAACAATCAAGAAGAGTTAGAAGAATCTGTTGACGAAGCTTCTAGTGAAGAAGAAATTACAGAAGAGTAAGATAATTTTTGAGAGTTGTAAAGTGATCCTTTATAACTCTTTTTTTAAAATATATAAGGAGTGAATTAAAATGGCAATTACAGCAGCACAAATTAAGGAATTAAGAGAAATTACATCAGCAGGTATGATGGATTGTAAAAAAGCATTACAAGAAACAGATGGAGATATGGAAAAAGCAGTTGACTTTTTACGCGAAAAAGGATTAGCTTCTGCAGCAAAAAAATCTTCTAGAATTGCTTCTGAAGGTATTGTTGAATCTTACATTCATGGTGGTAGAATTGGAGTTTTAGTAGAAGTAAATTCAGAAACAGATTTTGTCGCTAAAAATGAAGAATTTAAATCTTTTGTAAAAGATATTGCAATGCAAATAGCTGCTATTGGACCAAAATATGTTTCACGTGAAGAAGTCCCACAAGAAGAATTAGCACACGAAAGAGAAATTTTAACTGAACAAGCTAAGAGTGAAAACAAACCTGAACACATACTAGATAAAATTGTTGAAGGTAGACTTGAAAAATATTATGAAGAAGTTTGTTTATTAGATCAAAAATTCATCAAAGATTCTGATAAAACTATTCAAGAGCTTCTTAATGACTTAATTGCTAAAATTGGTGAAAATATCAAAATAAGAAGATTTGTTAGATTTGAAGTAGGAGAAGGACTAGAAAAAAGAGAAGAAGATTTCGCTGAAGAAGTAGCAAAACAAATCAACCAATAATCGAGGGAATTTATGCCAGAACCTAAATATAAGAGAATAATTCTAAAATTAAGTGGCGAGGCTATGGCTGGGGATAACTCTGTTGGCATTGAAATTGATTATATTAAGCTCATTGCTGAACAAGTTAAAAAAATTCATAATCTTGGAGTTGAAACTGGCATAGTTGTCGGTGGTGGAAATTTCTGGAGAGGAAGAGAAGCAAATAATATTGACAGGGCAACCTCAGACCACATGGGTATGCTCGGTACAGTTATGAATGCGTTAGCTCTACAAGATTGTCTTGAAAAAATGGGTGTACTCACAAGAGTTCAAACAGCTATTGAGATGAAAGAAGTAGCCGAACCTTATATTAGAAGACGAGCTATTAGACATTTAGAAAAGGGAAGGGTCGTAATCTTTTCTGCAGGAATTGGAAATCCGTACTTTTCTACAGATACAGCAGCTGCTTTAAGAGCTGCTGAGATTAATGCTGATGTTATTTTGTTAGCAAAAAAAGGTGTAGATGGTATCTATGACTCTGACCCAAAATTCAACCCTGATGCCAAAAAATATGATTCCTTAAATTATAGAGAGATTCTTAAAAATAATTTGAAAATTATGGATGCTACTGCCACAACTTTATGCATGGACAATCATATACCTCTAGTTGTTTTTGGTATTGATGATGAAAATTCTATGTATGATGTAGTTTGTGGTAAGGATTTAGGTACTAAAGTTAAATAGGAGGATATTATGATATCTGATCTGAAGAAAGATACTGAAAACAGAATGAAGAAAACTGTAACTTCCTTAACAGAAAATCTTCAATCAATTAGAGCAGGAAGAGCAAATACTAGTTTATTAGATAAAATTAATGTTGATTATTACGGACAATCTACGCCAATTAATCAAGTGGCAAGTGTATCTGCTCCCGAAGCAAGATTATTAGTAATTCAACCTTGGGATGTAAAAATTATTCCAGATATAGAAAAAGCAATTCAAAAATCTGACCTAGGTATAAATCCATCTAATGATGGTAAATTGATTAGATTAGTTATCCCACAACTTACCGAAGAAAGAAGAAAAGATCTTGTTAAAGTTGTAGGAAAATATTCTGAAGAAGGTAAGGTTTCTATCCGTAATATTCGAAGAGATTCTATGGAAGAAATTAAGAAAGCAGAAAAAAACAAAGAAATTTCCGAAGATGAAAAAATTATGTATGAAGAAGACATCCAAAAGCTAACTGATAAATATATTAAAGAAATTGACAAAATAACAGAAGCTAAGGAAAAAGAACTTATGGAAATTTGAGACATTTTAGCCTTAGAGAAATCTAAGGCTTTTTTTAAGGTGAATTATGAATTATAAAAGTTTATTAGATTTGGATAATATTCCATCCCATATCGGGATTGTTATGGATGGTAATGGTAGATGGGCAAAAAAAAGAGGCTTGCCAAGATCATTTGGACACAAGGCTGGTTCAGACAAGGTTGTAGAAATTGTTCAATCCGCATATAATCTGAATATTAAAGCATTAACTCTTTTTGCTTTTTCTACAGAAAATTGGAAGAGACCAAACGAAGAGATTTCAAAATTGATGGAACTTTTAATTTTCTATGTAAAGACACAACTAGATAAAATTAAAAAAAATAATATAAAAATAAATGTTTTAGGAGATTACACCAAATTCCCTCCAAGAGTGGTAGATGAAATTACTAAGGCGTTGCAGGAGACATCTTCAAATGATAAAATGATATTAAATATCGCTCTTAACTATGGTGGTCAAGATGAAATTGTGAGAGCTACTAAAAATATTGTTAAAGATGTTAATTTGGGTATAATAGAAGTTAATGAGATAGATAATGAAATTTTTAAATCATATTTGTATACTCATGAATCTCCAGATTTAGATTTACTTATTCGACCAAGTGGAGAATTACGAGTATCAAATTTTTTATTATATCAATTGGCTTATGCTGAATTTTATTTTTCTGATGTTTTATGGCCTGATTTTGACGAAAATCAGCTCTGTAAAGCGATATATGAATTTCAGCTTAGACATAGAAGGTTTGGGGGACTTTAGTTGAAAGATTTGCACAAAAGAGTTATCACCGGTGTAATTGGTATACTTGCTTTAATTTTAATTATGTATTTAGGAATTGAAGCTATTAAAATATTTTTCTTCATTGTAACTTTAGAAGCAATAAGAGAGATTTATAATGCTTTGATAAAAAAAGGTATTACTCTTTTTCTGCCTACTTTATTTTTTGGCTCGGTAATTACTTTTGTTGTTTCTTTTTTTGAGTTAAATATTTTATTTGCACCTATAGCATTTTTTATAATTAATTCTATTTGCACTATTATAGTTGATGATTATAGCTTGAACAATTCCATATATACATTTTTTGCTTATTTTTATTCAGTTTTCTTGCTTACTTTGTTGGCAATATCAAATGATATAATGCTAATTATTTCAGCTTTTGTTGTATCTTTTTCTACTGATACTTTTGCTTATTTTATAGGTTCAATTTTTGGTAAACATAAACTAATTGAAAGGGTTAGCCCTAATAAATCAGTAGAAGGCGCTATTGGTGGTACATTCTCTGCTACCATAATCACAACAATTTATTTCTATTATATAAGCAAAAATTTTGTTAATATACACATTAACTTTTATGTTGTACTTATCATTATCCTAGCTTCTGTAGCTGGGCAATTTGGTGACCTCTTTGCATCTTACTTAAAAAGGTATACAGGAATTAAAGATTACGCAAATATTTTACCAGGTCACGGTGGAGTATTAGATCGATTTGATAGTATAATTTTTGTAAGTCCATTTATTTATGTGCTTTTCCATATACTATAATTTAGGAGTTTTTATGATTACTTTTATTAGTTCTTTAGTAGTTTTCCTTTTAGTTGTAATAATTCATGAGTTTGGTCATTTTATAGTTGCAAAAATATCAGGTATTAGAGTCAATGAGTTTTCTATAGGAATGGGGCCTAAAATAGCACAAAAGAAAAAAGGTGAGACTATTTATTCTTTGAGAGTTTTACCTATTGGAGGATATGTTCAATTAGAGGGAGAAGATTTGAATTCTGAAGATCCTCGTTCTTTTCAAAATGCTAATATAAAAAAACGCATGGCTACAATACTTGCGGGTGCATTTATGAACCTTATACTTGCTTTTTTGGCTTTTAGTTTAATTGTTTTAATTACAGGATACGGTTCTAATGTTATAGAAAATATATCAGATGGTTCTCCTGCAAAACTTGCTAAGCTAAATAAAGGTGATGAAATTATTTCGCTGAATAATAAAAAAGTTAATGATCTATTGGATATTAATAAAATTATTAATTCAAGTGATGGAGCACAAATAGAATTTAACATTTTAAGAAAAGGGATTATTATTACTAAAAATATAAAACCTGTATACTCTGATGTGTATAGAACCTATTTAATAGGATTTACTGCCAAAACAAAACATTCTGTTCTGAAATCTTTTAAAGTTGGTTTTGATAGATTAATTTTTACATCTAAAACTATATTTGAAACTCTTAATATGATTTTTACTGGTAATTTTAAAATGGAATACTTATCAGGACCTGTAGGAGTTGTAAAAATTATTGGTTCAGAATCTTCTAAAGGGTTAATTTATTTTTTGCAAATACTAGGTCTTATATCTGTGAATTTAGGTATATTTAATCTATTACCTATACCTGCATTGGATGGAGGAAAATTTTTATTTTTAATAATTGAATTTTTTCGAGGTAAACCAATAGACCCAAAATTAGAACAAAAATTGACACTCATAGGAATAATTATACTTTTTAGTTTGATGATTTATGTTACAATTTTTAATGACTTAGGAAGGTTGTTCAAATGACAATTGAAAGAAAAAACACAAAAAAAATAAGTGTTGGAAATATATATATAGGTGGAAATAGCGATATAACAGTACAATCAATGACTAATACTGTTACAAAAGATATAAAATCTACAGTAAATCAAATCCTTTCATTGGAGCATGAAGGTTGCGATTTAATTAGATGTGCTGTAAATGATATAGAGGATGCAAAAGCAATCTCTGAAATAAAAAAAAGAATTAATATACCTTTTATTGCTGATATTCAATTTGATTATAAACTTGCGCTTGCCTCTAGTGAGAATGGTGCAGATGCTATACGATTAAATCCTGGTAATATTGGTGCAAATTGGAAAATTCGTGAAGTTCTTAAATCTTGTGCTTATAAAAATATTCCTATTAGGGTTGGGGTCAATTCAGGTTCCGTAAAAAAAGATTTTTTAGATAAATATAATGGTGTCAATGCATCATCCATTTGCTACAGTGCATTAGAAGAAATTGAACTACTAGAATCTAATAACTTTTATAATATAGCCGTTTCTTTAAAAGCTTCTGATGTTGTTTTGACAATAGAAAGCTACAAAAAATTTTCTAATATATGTAATTACCCTCTACACTTAGGTGTTACAGAAGCTGGCCCACCTTCTACTGGCATTATAAAGTCTTCTGTAGGTATTGGAGCTTTGCTTTCACAAGGTATAGGTGACACTATAAGAGTGTCTCTAACATCTGATCCTTTGGATGAGATAAAAGTTGGTAAGGATATTTTGAAATCTCTGAACTTAAGGAAATATGGAGTTAATTTAATTTCATGTCCAACATGTGCTCGTACAAAAATTAATTTGATAAATTTAGTGGAACAAGCTGAAGAAAAATTAGATAAAATCAATAAAGATATAACAGTTGCCATTATGGGTTGTGCAGTAAATGGTCCTGGTGAAGCTAGAGAAGCTGACTTTGGAATAGCAGCTGGTGAAGGGAATGGACTTATTTTCAGAAAAGGTCAAATAATTAAAAAAGTTTCGGAAGAAAAATTAATTGAAGAACTTATAAAAGAAATAGAAAAGTAAGGTGTAATTTTGCTTAAATTAACAGATATTCTGCAAAAAATGAAAATCAATCTTAATTTAAATGAAAAAAATATCTTTCTACCAAAAATAAAATATAGAAAATCTAAGAATGAAGTCTTGATTACACTAAGATCTGATTCGTTACTTTCTTCAGAAGATAAACAATTGATTGAAGAATCCTTTAAAAACTATCTAAATAATTATAAGCTATATTTTAAATATTATTCAAAAAAGTCTTATAAAGATGAAAAATCTTTAATTGAAAACGAAATACTCAAATATAATCCATCATCTAAATCTTGGATAAAAGATTTAATTATTAATATTAATAAAAATGATAAAATTATAGATATTACAGTTCCTCAAACTGAAATATATTATTCTTTAATTAAGAATGGTTTTTTGTCTAATCTAGAAGAGTCTTTAAAAGCATTCGATAATTATAAAGTCAATTTATTAAAAAATGAAAATTCTAATGACAATAATAAAGATTTTTTTATCGAAAAAATCCAAAAAGAGGAAGTTATTTTTACAGAAAAACAAGCTGCAATGATAGAAAATGAAATTCAATCTTCAAAATCTGATGTCTTAGAAATAAAAGATAATTACAGTTTTGGAAGAAAAAAAATTAACGATATAACAATACTATCAAACATGGATTTAAATTCCCAAAGAATAACTATTAAAGTTGATATTTTTGACATAGAAGTAAGAGAATTAAAAAACAAAAACTTTTTAATTTCCTTATCTGTTACTGACTATACTTCTTCAACGCTTGCAAAAATCTTTTTAAAACCTGATAAAAAAGATGAGTTTTTAACCAATATTAAAATCGGTGATCATGTTTTAATTACTGGCGATGTTGGATATGACAACTATGCAAGATGTGAAACTATCATGATAAAATATATTGAAAGTTCTATAAAAGAGTTTAGAGAAGACATGGCAAAAGAGAAGAGAGTAGAATTAAGAATTCATTCTAAAATGTCTCAAATGTCAGGAGTTAGCTCATTTGATTCTTTTGCAAAAACTGCTAAAAGATGGGATAATACTGCCATCGCTATTACTGATACTGGTGATGTACAAGGATTCCCAGAAGCCATGGATGCATCTTCAAAGTATGATTTAAAAATCTTATATGGTTGTGATTTAAACTTTGTAGATGACAGAGAAAAAATTGTAACTAATTATTCGGAAAAAAAATCATACAATACCTATGTGGTATTTGATATTGAAACTACAGGCTTATCTTCTATCAATGATAAAATAACAGAGATTGGTGCCGTTAAGGTAAAAGACGGAATAATTATCGATAGATTTTCACAATTGATTAATCCTGAAAAATTAATTCCAGATGTAGTAGCAGAACTTACGGGAATAACAAACGAATTAGTGCAAAATGAGCCAACTATAGAAGTTGTAATCAAAGACTTTTATGAATTTATAAAAGATTCTGTATTAGTAGCACATAACGCTAAATTCGATATATCATTTATTCGTAGAGAATTGCAGATGAATGGTTTGATTTTTGATTTTCCAATATTGGATACTTTAGTAATGTCTAGAGCTCTTATGCCTGAATTAAAGAGATTTAATTTAGGCACTCTTTGTAAGAAAATGGGGATTTCATTAATTGGTGCACATAGAGCTGTCAACGATGCAGAGGCTACAGCTGAATTGTTCATTAAATTAGAAGATAAACTTAAAAAAGAAAATAAATTTAATTTTGATGAATGGAACGAACTTGTTGAAAATATAGATTCTAAACGTTTGTTCGAAAATTCAGTTTTAGTTTTAGCAAAAAATTTAGATGGACTTAAAAATTTATACAAACTAATTTCCGAATCACATATGAATTATTATCATATTGTATCTAAAACTCCTCGTTCACTAATTGATAAATATAGAGAAGGACTTCTCGTGGGTTCAGGAACTAGTGGTTCCGAACTTTTTGATGCTATATACAGAATGTGTCCAGATGAGGAAATAAAGAAGATTGCTAGTTATTATGACTTCTTAGAAATACAACCTGTAATGGATAACTTAATTGATATAAATAGTGGTAAATTAAAGATAGAAGATATCAAAAGGATAAACAAAAAAATTGTAGAAATAGGAGATAATTTAGATAAATTAGTTGTAGCAGATTCTAATACTTTTTATTTAGAAAAAAATGACGATCTTTGTCGAAGAATCGTTCTAAATGGGAAGCCAGGTAGACCCAATCCACTTGCTTTACAAAAACAAAAATTATATTTTAAAACTACTGCAGAGATGCTTGAAGAGTTTTCATACTTAGGTAATGAGAAAGCATATGAAGTAGTTATAACAAACACTAATTTATTGGCCAATAAAATAGATAAAATCAACCCTATTCCTGAAGGTACCTTTCCTCCAGTTATAGAAGGTTCTGATGAAGATCTTAAAAATATGACTTATAAAAAGGCTAAAGAAATTTATGGAAATCCTCTGCCAGAGGTTGTTGAAAAACGTCTTGACAAAGAATTGACTTCAATCATTACAAATGGATATGCGGTTTTATATATAATTGCTCAAAAACTTGTAAAAAAATCAAATGATGATGGTTTTTTAGTAGGTTCTAGAGGATCCGTAGGCTCCTCATTTGTTGCGACAATGGCTGACATTACAGAAGTAAATCCATTACCACCTCACTATGTTTGTCCAAAATGCAAATATTCTGAATTTATTGATGGCTTAGAATATGGTAGTGGTATAGATATGCCAGATAAAAGTTGTCCTCATTGCAATACTCCTCTAAGAAAAGATGGGCATAATATTCCATTCGAAGTATTCTTAGGATTTTACGGTGACAAAGAACCTGATATTGATTTAAACTTTGCTGGAGAATATCAAACTAGCGCTCATAAGTATACTGAGGAATTATTTGGTGAGGGTTATGTTTTTAGGGCAGGAACAATTGGAACTATTGCCGAAAAAACTGCGTATGGATATGTCCTGAAATACTTTGAGGGGAAAAATATATCTCCAATAGAAGTTGATCGTCTGGCAAAATCAATCACTGGCGTTAAAAGAACTAGCGGGCAACACCCTGGAGGTGTCATGATTGTTCCAAAGAGTAATACAATTTATGATTTCACACCTATTCAGTATCCTGCAGATGATGCTAGTTCTGGAGTAATAACTACTCATTTTGATTATAACTTCATTCACGGTAAAATTTTAAAATTAGATATATTAGGTCACGATGGACCTTCTATTATTAAAATGCTAGAAGATTTTACTGGCATTAGCTCAACTAATATTAAATTAGACGATCCAAAAACTTTATCTCTTTTTAGTAGCATAGATGCCTTAAATGTTGATAAAGAAATTTTTGATTCTCAGACTGGAACATTAGGTATACCTGAATTTGGGACAAACTTTGTAATAGGTATGTTGACGGAGACTATACCAAAATCTTTTGCAGATCTTGTTAGAATCTCAGGCCTTTCTCATGGTACAGATGTGTGGTTATCTAATGCACAAGAATTAGTTAATTCTAAACGAGCCGAATTAAAAGAAGTTATCGCCACGAGAGAAGATATTATGATTTATTTAATAAATGCTGGTGCTGAGAATAAAATGGCTTTCGACACAATGGAAAAAGTAAGGAAAGGCAAAGGGCTAACTGGAGAACAAGAGGGCTTAATGAAAACTCTTGATTTGCCAGAATGGTATATAGATTCATGTAAAAAAATAAAGTATATGTTTCCTAAGGCTCATGCTGTTGCGTATGTAATGCTTTCTTTTAGAATTGCTTACTATAAAATTAACTATCCACTCGCATTTTATGCTACTCATTTTACAATAAAATTAAACGATTTTAATGGAGAAATCATAAAATGTGGAGTTGAAACTGTAAAAAATAAAATTAAAGAAATTGACATGCGAGAAAAGATGACAGCAAAAGATAAAGGTGAGCGGGCTGTATTGAATGTTTGTCTTGAGATGTACGCTCGTGGTTATAAATTTTTAACACCAGATTTATATAAATCTAAGGCTTCAAAATTTACTATAGAAGATGGAAAAATTAGAATGCCACTCAGAGCACTTCCGGGAGTCGGCGAGAATTGTGCTTTAAGTATTGAAAAAGAAGCTGAAAAAAGTAAATTTTTATCAGTTGAAGATTTTTCAAAAAGAACTGGAGCTGGAAAGTCAGTTATTATTGTTTTAAAAAATAATAATTTATTAAATAATTTAGATGAAACAAACCAAATATCATTATTTAATATGTGATAAACTTGTAATTTGATGAGTATATGTTATAATTTTATTTAGAAAGATAAGTATTTAGTAAAGAGTGGGTTTTCCCACTCTTTGTTTTTTGAATTGTGAGGTGCAAGGTGAAAAAATCTGAAGTTTTAAAAACTGTTTATCCTATTGCAGAAGAAACTGCAGTAAATCTTAATTATGAAATAGTAGATATTGATTTCATTAAGGGAACTAAACACGATTTATTAACTATTTATATTTATAAAAAAGATGGGATTGATCTTAATGATTGTGCAGATATGAGTAGAGAAATAAATTCCAAATTAGATAATCTAGACTTTTTAGATAAACCATATTATTTAGAAATTTCGTCTCCAGGACTCGATAGACCTCTTAAAACGAAAGATGACTATAGAAGAAATATTGGAAATGAATTAGATGTAAAATTATATGCACCATTAAATGGCAATAAAATTTTTAACGGTATTCTTGCTGATTATGATGATGAAAATATATACCTTGATATAAGAGATGAATCTGAAGATATAAATATAAAAATACCAATAAAATCTATATCTTCTATGAAACAAACAATAAAATTTTAAATTGGAGGGAATAATGAACGAGGAGTTTATAAATGCCTTAACAGAAATTGAAAAAGAAAAAGGCATTTCCAAAGAGATTATCTTTGAAGCACTTGAATCAGCACTAGTTTCTAGTTACAAAAAAAATTATGGAACTTCACAAAATGTCATAGTTCATATGGACAGACTTACTGGTGATCTCAAGTTATTTGCTGCACAAGAAGTAGTTGAAAAAGTTGACGACCCACATATGGAGATTTCTTTAGAGAAAGCAAAAGAAATTGATCCAAGTTATGAAATAGGGGACATTTATAATAATGAAATTCATCCTAAAAATTTTGGTAGAATTGCAGCACAAACTGCTAAACAAGTAGTTATCCAACGTATTAAAGACGCTCAAAGAGAAGTCGTCTTTGATGAGTACGCTGAAAGAGAACGTGAAATTATAACAGGTAATGTCCAAAGAATGTCTCATAATAATGTTTATGTTGATTTGGGTAAAACTGAAGCAATTTTACCGATTAGTGAACAAATAAAGGGCGAAAGATATGAACAAGGCGACAGATACAAAATGTTAATCCTTGAAGTTAAAAAGTCTACCAAAGGTCCTCAAATTGTATTATCTAGGTCACACCCCGATTTAGTCAAAAGATTATTCGAATTGGAAATACCAGAAGTTACCGAAGGAATAGTTGAAATATATTCTATTTCAAGAGAGGCTGGCTCAAGAACTAAAATAGCAGTTTATTCTAAAGATGAAGAAGTTGATCCTTTAGGAGCCTGTGTAGGTTACAAAGGTCAAAGAGTTAATGCTATTGTAGAAGAATTAAACAATGAAAAAATAGACATAGTAATTTATAAAAAAGATGTAGCAGAATTTATATCAAATTCATTAAGTCCTTCAAAAGTAGAAAAAGTTTTTGTTAACGAGTTCGAAAAATCTGCTCTTGCTATCGTTCCAGATTATCAATTATCTTTAGCAATTGGCAAAGAAGGACAAAATGTAAGATTAGCTGCTAAACTAACTGGATGGAAAATAGATATAAAATCTGTAGAACAATTTAATGATTATCTAGAAACTAATAATATTACTGAAGAAGAGCTTGTAGAAGAATTTAATAAAATTCCAGAAGAAAATTCTGAAATAATAAAAGATGATTCTACTAGCCAAATAACAGATGAAAAAAATATTATTAGTTATGATAATTCTGATAACAATGTAAACAATTCAACTGATGATTTTATCGAAAATATTTCAGATTTTCAAAATTTAAATGAAGATAATGATTAACTTAAATTTAAATTATAATTAATGGAGTATTAAATGACTAAAGTTAGAAAAATACCTATGCGATCTTGTATAGGGTGTAGAGAGCAAAAAGCAAAAAAAGACTTAATTAGAATTGTAAAAAATAAAGATAATGAAGTCTTTGTTGATAGAACAGGAAAGGCAAATGGAAGAGGAGCGTATTTATGTGATGATATTAACTGTTTAGATAAAGCCATAAAAACTAAGGCACTTAACAGATCATTCTCCATGGATATTAATGAGAATGTTTATGAAGAACTAAAGAAATCTATGGAATAATACGTTGCTTTTGAGGAGGTGTTCAATTTGTCAAAGATTAGAGTACATGCATTGGCAAAAGAAATTGGAATAAGTAGTAAAGAGTTGTTATCAAAACTTAACGAATTAGAAATTCCGGTGAAAAACCATATGTCAACATTAGTTAAAGAAGATGAAAATAGAGTAAGACAACTTTATGATAAGAACTTTCATAAAAATGACTCTCCAAAAGAAACTAAAAAAACAAACAAATTTAAAAATGAATCAAAAAGTAATAAAAACAAAGGCAATAAACAACACAATAATAATAAAAAAGAGAATAAAGATGTTTTAAAAAATGATAAAAGTTTAAATAAAAATAAAGAGAAAGATAAAACTCGTAAAAATTCTAATAATAAAAATACAATAAATAGAGACTTATCTAAGAAAAAAACTAACAAGAAACATAAAAATAAAAATGTAGAAAAGGAGGAGGAAATTATAGATATTACAGCACCAATAACAGTGAAAGACTTTGCCGACCAAGTGGGGTTAGCAGTCTCAACAGTTATTACTAAATTAATTGGATTAGGCGTTATGGCTAATCAAAATCAAACAATTGATGAAGATACTTGCATATTATTAGCTGACGAATTAGATATTGAAATAAATATCGTAGAACAAGAAGTTGAAAAAACTATTGAAGAAGAGTTTGGTCTTATAAAGAAAGATAAAAATAAAGATCTTAAAATGAGACCTCCAGTAGTGACAGTTATGGGCCATGTTGACCACGGAAAAACTTCATTATTAGACAGTATAAAGTCTTCTCATGTAACGCAACAAGAAGCTGGTGGCATCACGCAACATATAGGAGCTTATACTGTAAATTTAGATGGCCGAAAAATTACTTTCTTAGATACTCCTGGTCACGAAGCTTTTACTTCTATGAGGCTTAGAGGGGCACAAACAACAGATATTGCTATATTAGTTATAGCTGCAGATGATGGAATTATGCCACAAACAGTAGAAGCCATCTCACATGCTAAATCTGCTAATGTTCCTATGTTAGTTGCCATTACAAAAATAGATAAACCTGAAGGAAATATAGAAAGAATAAAACAGGATCTTATGAATTATAATTTAGTTCCAGAAGATTGGGGCGGAGATACTATAGTAGTAGGCGTTTCTTCTAAAACCAAAGAAGGTATTGATGAATTACTAGAAATGATCTTATTAGTAGCGGAATTAAGTGAATTAAAAGCAAATCCTAATAGAAAAGCCATCGGTACAGTTATTGAAGCTAATTTAGATAAATCAAAGGGCCCTATGGCAACTATTCTAGTAAAAAATGGTACTTTAAGATTTGGAGATTCTATAGTATCAGGAGTTTGTTCGGGTAGAATAAGAGCTATGCAAGACGATAAAGGTAAAGATATTAAAAAAGCTGGGCCATCAGTGCCGGTCGTGATTTTAGGACTAAATGATGTACCGAATGCCGGAGATACATTATATGCTGTTTCTGATGATAAAACTGCAAAGGCTATTGCTGATAAAAACCAAGAACTTTCAAGAGAAATACGTCTTACACAAACGAATAAAATTAGTTTAGATAACTTATTTGATAAAATTAATGAAGAAAATGTAAAAGAGTTGAACATAGTTGTAAAAGCAGATGTCAAAGGTTCAGCAGAGGCTCTTGTTCAATCTTTAATGAAATTATCCACTAATGAGGTTAAAATTTCTATCGTTCATTCTGCCGTTGGTGGTATTAACGAGTCTGACATTACACTTGCTTCTGCATCTAATGCAATAGTAATAGGTTTTAATGTAAGACCAAATATTAATGCTATTGAACTGGCTAAAAATGAGGAAGTAGAAATAAGAACTTATAGAGTGATATATGAAATAATAAATGATATAGAACAAGCTGCTAAAGGTATGTTAGACCCTGATATTATCGAAGAGATTTTGGGTAGATGTGAGATTAGACAAACATTTAAATTACCTAACAATCAAATGGTGGCTGGTGTTTATGTACTGAGCGGAAAAATTTTAAGAAATTCAAAAGTAAAAGTATTGAGAGATGATGTTGTTATCCATGAAGGAGATATTGATTCTTTAAAGAGATTTAAAGATGATGTGAAAGAACTTCAACAAGGTTATGAAGGCGGACTTGTAATAGATGGATTTAATGATATTAAAGAAAATGATTTACTTGAATCATTTATTTTAAAGGAAGTTGAAAGGAAATAATGAACAGTAAAAGAATCAATAGAATTTCAGAAGAAGTTAAAAGAACAATTTCAGAGATTGTACAAAACGATATAAAAGATCCTAGAGTGCCAACTCTTACTAGTATTTCTCATGTAGAAGTTACTAATGATTTATCTTTTGCAAAAATTTATGTTACCGTACTTGGTGATGATTATGATAGGGATGAAGCTGTAGAAGGTCTCAATTCAGCAAAAGGGTTTATCAAAAGAGAACTTTCAAAACGTGTGAAGTTAAGAGTAATGCCTGAACTTATATTTATTAATGATGATTCAATAGAGAGAGCATTTGAGTTAAATAAATTAATAGATGAGGTTAATAATGATAATAAGTAATATAAAAGAAGAAATAAATAAATTTAAAATAGCTATAGATGAATCAAACTCTATAGCTATTGCTTCTCATCTAAGCCCAGATGGTGATAATTTAGGCTCTATAACTGCTACTTATGGAATGCTAAAAAATTTAGGTAAAAATCCCGTTTTTATTTTAGATGATGAAATCCCTAAATCAGAGTCTTTTCTCCCATATATAAATTCTTTTGTAAATCCTAAAGATATTAAGAATAAAGAATTCGATCTGTTTATATCTTTAGACTGTGCAGACCTACAAAGAATGGGAAGTAATATAAAACCTTTTTTTATAGACTCAAAGAAAACTGTAAATATAGATCATCATAGTACTAATGATTTCTTTTCTGAGATTAATATTGTAAATGTTAATGCAACTGCAACTTGTGAAGTTTTATATGATATTTTTACTTCACTTAAATATCCAATTGATAAAAATATTGCAACCTCTTTATATACTGGAATTTCTTCTGATACTGGTTCTTTTAAGTATGATTCAGTAAAGTCTAAAACTTTTAAAATCGCAGCAGACTTATTAATGTATAATATTAATTTTAATGAAATTAATGTAAGTTTATATCAATCCCGTTCTAAAGAAAAAACTGACTTGTTAATAAGAGCTCTAAATTCCATTGAATATTATCATAATAATCAAATAGCTATTGTTTCAACCACCATTGAAGATTTTAACAAAACTAATGCAAGTAAATTAGACTCCGAAGGAATAGTAGAATTTGTAAGAGATATTGAAGGAGTAGAAGTTGCAATACTCTTAAAAGAAAAAAGAGATTCGATACGATTATCTCTTCGTTCTAAAAGCTTTGTTAATTGTGCAAAAGTAGCTTCACAATTTAACGGAGGAGGACATATAAGAGCAGCTGGGGGTACTTTTTTCGAATTAAGCATGAAACAAGCAAAAGAATATATTATAGAAACTGTCTTAGAAGAGTTTGATAAATGAATGGATTATTAATTTTTGATAAGCCTAAAGATTTAACTTCTCATGACATGGTTTATCAAGTTCGTAAAAAAACAAACATAAAGCGGGTTGGACATACAGGAACACTTGATCCGATGGCTACAGGTGTACTAGTGATGTGTATAGGTAAGGCTACTAAAGTCAGTGATTATATACTTGCAGCTGACAAAGAATATATAGCTAAAATAAAATTGGGCATATTAACTGATACATTGGATATTACTGGAAATGTATTAAAAAATGATGATGTCCTTTTTAAGAAATCTAAAATTAAAGAATGCTTGGAGAATTTTCTTGGAATTCAAGAACAAACTCCCCCAAAATATTCTGCAATTAAAATTAAAGGAAAAAAACTTTATGAATATGCAAGGGAAGGTCAAGATATAAGCATTCCTAAACGAAAAATAATTATTCACTCTATTCATTTATTAGATTTTAATAATAAAGATGAGATAACAATAAAAGTTTTAGTATCTAAAGGAACCTACATTCGTTCATTAGCTAATGATATTGGAAATTATCTAGGCACTTATGGCACGTTAACGAATTTAAGAAGAACAAGATCTGGCGATTTCAAAATTCAAGATGCTTTAACTTTAGAAGATTTTAAAAATCTAAATGCTAAACAAATTAATCAAAAACTATTACCTATAGATGAAGCTTTAAAACATTTACAAAAAATAGATGTAAATCCTAATTTTTATGATAATATTATAAATGGACAGTTTTATAAGTTAAATAGGCCTTACAAAAATAATGACTACAGAATATATTGTAATAATTTTTTTATAGGTTTAGGTGAGATTAGAATAATAAATGGAGATTATTATTTAAAGATAAAAAAAAGATTGATGGGTGAAGTATGAAAATCATAGAAATTGATTTAAATTATAAAGCAACAGAAGAATCTATAATTGCTCTGGGTAATTTTGATGGTGTTCATCAAGGACATTTAGAACTAATAAATACTGCTGTGAAAACAGCTTCAAGATTAAATGTTAAATCTAGTGTATTAATTTTTAAAGAACATACTGATAATCTCATTAGTATCAAAAAGAAAAAAATATTGACTAATAATAAGACTAAATTTGAAATTTTAGAGAAACAAGGTATCGATATTATATATTTAATCGAATTCACTAAAGAATTTATGGCTTATGGTCCTTATAAATTTCTAAACGATTTTTTAGTACAAAATCTAAAAACTATAGGTGTTGTTGTCGGATATGATTATACTTATGGTTATAAGAAAGCTGGAGATGTAAGTTTCTTACAACAAAATAAAAATTTGTTTAAAGTAATAGAAATTATTGATAAAATAAAGGATTCAAATGAAAAAATATCATCTTCACTTATCAGAAATTTAATTGAAAAAGGAAATATTAAACGTGCAAATTTCTTATTAACCAGACCTTATAAACTAATTGGAACAATAATTCACGCCAAAGGTCTTGGTAAAAAAATGGGTTATCCAACAGCTAATTTAAGTCTTATCGACAATTATGTACTCCCCAAATTTGGTGTTTATGATACAAATATTATAATTGATGGTAAGAAATATAAAGCATCCACTAGCATTGGTACTAATCCAACAGTAGAAAATGATGGAGTTAAAGTGGAAGCACATATATTAAATTTTAATAAAGATATATATGGAAAGACTGTAGAATTAGAAATTCTTGATTTTATACGCCCAGAACTAAAATTCAAAAATATAGATGAACTTTTTAAACAAATTGCTAAAGATGTAAAGATAACAGAAGCAAGATAATCTTTACATTTTACCAAGTATATGGTATTATATCTTAAGTTGAAATACCTCATCATGGTTTGACGAACCTCGACGCTTACTATGATTTGGTTAATAAATTATAGGAGGAATTAAAATGCTAGATAAAAACATTAAACAAGTAATAATTGAAGAATTTCAAACACACGAAGGAGATACTGGATCTCCAGAAGTACAAATCGCAATTTTAACAAGAAGAATTAATGAATTAAATGAACATTTAAGAACTCATAAGAAAGATAACCATTCAAGAAGAGGCCTTCTTAAAATGGTTGGTAAGAGAAGAAACTTGTTAAGATATTTAAAAAATAGTGATATAGAAAGATATCGTACACTTATTAAAAAACTACAAATCAGAGGATAATAGGAGCGGTAAATCCGCTCTTTCTTTTTAAAAGGAGGAAATAATGGAAAAAGTTTTTACTATGCAGCTTGCTGGTTCTGAATTAAAGGTTACTATCGGAAAAGTTGCAGAACAGGCAAACGGAGCTTGTATAGTCCAATATGGCGAAACTGTTGTCCTTGTCACAGCAACAGCGTCTTCTAAACCAAGAGAAGGTATAGATTTTTTCCCTCTTAGTGTAGATTATGAGGAAAAAATGTATGCTGTTGGAAAAATCCCGGGAGGTTTCATAAAAAGAGAAGGCAGAGCCAGTGAAAAAGCTACTCTTTCTGCAAGATTAATTGACAGACCTTTAAGACCTCTATTCCCTGAAGGATATAGAAATGATGTTCAAGTAGTTGCAACTGTACTTAGTGTAGAGCAGGATTATTCACCAGAAATCGCAGCTATGATAGGTTCATCTATTGCACTTTCTATTTCAGATATTCCATTTGATGGTCCTACAGGATCCGTACAAGTTGGAATGATAAATAAAAAATATATCATTAATCCAAATGAAGAAGAAAAAAATAAATCAGATATTAACTTGATGCTTGCAGGTACCAAATCTGCAATTATGATGGTTGAATCGGGCTCTAATGAAGTTACAGAAGACGAAATGTTAGGAGCCATTTTCGAAGGTCATGAATCAATTAAAGAAATATGCTGTTTTATTGAAAATATTACAGAAGAAGTCGGTAAACAAAAATCTTCTTACCACGTATTTGAACCTGACCAAAACATTGTTTCAATGGTTAAAAATTATGGTTCTGATATGTTAATTAACGCTATTAGACAAAAGAACAAAATAGAGCGCATGGAGCTAACTGAAAATGCTAAAGAAGATATAAGAACACACTTTGAAGAAGAAATGGAAGAATTTTCAAAGGATATAGAAGCAGCTATAGAAGAAATTGAAGTTACAGAAGTAAGAAGAGGTATTCTCGAAGAAGAGAGAAGGCCTGACGATAGAGGTCTAGAAGAAATTAGACAATTATCTTCAGAAGTTGGTCTTCTACCTAGAACTCATGGATCCGGACTATTTACTAGAGGACAAACTCAAGTATTATCAGTTGCTACACTAGGTTCACTTGCTGAAGAACAAACTATTGATGGCCTAGGTGATGATAAACCTAAAAGATATATTCATCATTATAATTTCCCAGGTTTTTGTGTAGGTGATGTTAAACCATTCCGCTCCCCAGGTCGTAGGGAAATTGGACATGGTGCTTTAGCAGAACGTGCCTTATTACCTGTTATCCCAAAAATTGAAGATTTTCCTTATACCATAAGAGTTGTTTCCGAAGTTTTATCTTCTAACGGATCTTCATCACAAGCATCTATATGTGGCTCAACTCTCGCTTTAATGGATGCAGGTGTACCTATTAAAGCTCCTGTAGCTGGAATTGCTATGGGTCTTATTGAAGAAGATGGAGTAATTAAAATTCTAACCGATATACAAGGTTTAGAAGATCATTTTGGGGATATGGACTTTAAAGTAGCTGGTACTCGTGATGGTATAACAGCTCTGCAAATGGATATAAAAGTAGAAGGTATAAAAAAAGAAATATTAGAAGTTGCTTTACAAAGAGCTAAAACAGCTAGGCTTCATATTCTAGAAAATATGAGAAACACAATTGAATCCCCGAGAGAAAAATTGTCGAAATACGCTCCTATAATTCATATAATTAAAATTGATCCAGATAAAATTGGAGAAGTTATTGGCGCAGGGGGTAAAATCATCAATAAAATTATTGAACAAACAGAAGTTAAAATCGATATTGATGATGATGGCAAAATTTCTATTCTTTCTAATGACGATAACAAAGCTAAAGAAGCTATTAAATTAATCGAATCTATAGTTAAAGAAGTAGAAATTGGTGATGTTTATTTAGGTAAAGTAAAAAAAGTTGTGAAATTTGGTGCTTTTGTGGAATTAAAAAAAGGAACAGAAGGTCTCCTCCATATTTCAGAAATAGCTCATAAACGAACTAAAGAAGTTACTGACGTCTTAAATGTTGGTGATAATGTTGAAGTCAAAGTAATAGATATTGATGATAATAACGGAAAAATATCACTTTCTAGAAAAGCACTGATACCTAAGGTTGAAAAGGAAGACAAATAATTAATAAAAATCGCATTAAAAGAAAATTAATGCGATTTTTTTAACTGTATATAAATTTAAAGGAGTTATAATGAAAGTAAAACTAATAAATAGAAGTGAACACCCTAATCCTTGTTATGAAACAAATGGGGCATCAGGAATAGATATTAGGGCCAATATTAGTGAGGATATAATACTTAAACCACTTGAAAGAAGATTAATACCTACTGGGGTTTTTTTAGAAATACCTGATGGTTATGAAGCACAAGTTAGAGCTAGGTCAGGTTTAGCGATTAAAAAGGGACTAAGCTTAGTAAATGGAATTGGCACTATCGACGCTGATTATAGAGGAGAAATAAAAGTTATAATTATTAATTTGAGTCAGAATGAAGCAATAATACAAAATGGGGATAGAATAGCTCAAATAGTTTTTATGAAAATTGAAAGACCTGAAATTATAGAAGTAAATACTATAAGTGAAACTGAACGTGGTGATGGAGGTTTCGGTCATACTGGAATCTAAACATTATTGTTATAATTTTTTCTTATTGTTATAATATTAATGAGGTGCGATTTTAGTGAATAAAAAAAGAAATACGAAAAAATCTAAAAATAAATTAAATCTATTTAATAAAAATACTAAAAAGAATGTCAATAAAAATATTGCTGAAATCTCTTCTAAAAAAGAAATGACTGGACTCTTTTTAATGGTAATCGGTATTATATCATTCATCTCACTGTTTAGTCAAAAAATGGGAATAATAGGAAATTTAATTTATAGTTTGTTTTCAATTATAGCTGGAAGTGCAAATATATTGATCCCTCTTTTATTTATTTTCTGGGGAATATTATTTAATTTACCTTCTACAAAATTTCATATGAAAAGATACATAATTCCAACACTCATAATACTTTTATGTATTCTTATATTTTTAGATGGCTCAAAAGAAATAGATATGACTCTTATTGATAGAATAAATCGTTCTGCCGAATATTTAGATATAACAATAAGTGGTGGGGTTATTGGAGCTATTTTTGGCTTCTTTTGCTATAAGCTATTCGGGTCAATAGGGACATATTTGATTTTAATATGTGTAATATTGTTTTCTCTTTATTTTATGCTTAGAACTAATATTGATCAAATTATAATATTTTTTGAACATGTTGGAGAATATATAGAAGATAAAAAATTATCTATCAAAGACAAGAAAGCTCAATATGATATTATAAAACAAGAAAAAACAAAAAAACAATCTGAAGAACCTATTTTAATTGATAATGGTGTATCCACCGATAATATTGTAGTTAAAGATTACAATAACGAAGAATCATCAATGAATGAAGATACGCAAACAGAAAACAATAATTCTCAATCTGTAGAATTATTAGACCAAGAAAATATAAAAGAAACTAATAATTTAAAAGATTCTATAAAAGAAGATATAGAAAAGCAAGAAAGATTAGCGCCATATATATATCCCGATATTGCTTTTTTAAATTCTAATAGAAATAAAAAAAGTTTTTCAAAAGACCTAGTTCTCAATAATGGAAAAATTATAGAATCTACTATGCAAAATTTTGGTATTGAGTCAAAAATAGTAGCCATTAATAGAGGACCCGTTATCACTTCATATGAACTTAAGCCTGCTCCTGGAGTTAAGCTATCAAGAATTGTAAGCTTAAGTGATAATATAGCTATGGCTTTGGCAAGTTCCGATTTAAGGATTGAAGCACCTATTCCAGGCAAAACTGTAGTTGGAATAGAAGTACCAAACAAAACAAAAGATATGGTTGGTCTTAGAGAAATAATTGAATCTAATGAATTTCAAGAATTAGATTCAAAATTACCTCTTACTTTAGGAAAAGATGTCGAAGGCAATATAATAGTTTCATCTCTTGAAGATATGCCTCACTTGTTAATAGCTGGGGCCACTGGGTCGGGTAAATCTGTATGTATAAATTCAATAATTACAAGCATTATATATAAATCTTCTCCTTCTGAGGTAAAATTGATGCTAATAGATCCTAAAATAGTTGAGTTAAGTGTATATAATGGAATACCTCATCTTTTGATTGATGTAGTTACTAATCCTAAGAAGGCTGCGTTTGCTCTAAACTGGGCTGTTGATGAAATGGAAAAAAGATATGAGGCTTTTGCTAAATATTCTGTAAGAGACTTGACTGGATTTAATGAAAAAATGATAAAACTAGGAAAACCAGAAGAAAAAATGCCTAAAATATTAATTATAGTAGATGAATTAGCAGATTTAATGATGGTTGCATCTAAAGAAATCGAAGAATATATTGCAAGACTTGCCCAAAAAGCTAGAGCTGCAGGTATGCACTTAATTTTAGCTACTCAGCGACCATCTGTAGATGTAATAACAGGAACTATAAAGGCAAATATTCCTTCTAGAATCGCTTTTTCTGTAACTTCATCAGTAGATTCAAGGACTATTTTGGACATGGGCGGAGCTGAAAAATTACTTGGCAAAGGCGATATGCTATTTTATCCTGTAAAGTACCCTAAGCCAAAAAGAATTCAAGGGACCATGATTACAGATGCTGAAGTTGAGCGAGTTGTTGATTTTGTAAAAGATAATAACGCAGTTAATAAAAAAATAGAATCTAAAATTGAAAAAGCTATTCAAAATAAAAAAACTGATATATCTAATCAAACGGATGAACTTTTTAAAGATGCAGTTGAATTAGTATTAGAAGACGAACAAGCTTCAATTTCTTATTTACAAAGAAAATTAAGGATTGGGTATTCCCGTGCTGGAAGAATTGTAGATCAAATGGAAGAATTTGGTATTATTGGACCTCATGAAGGCTCAAAACCGCGTAAACTATTAATGACAAAAGATGAAATTCAAAAAATATTGGGGGAGCAAAATGAATAAAATCTATATCGTAACTTTAGGTTGTTCGAAAAATGATGTAGATACTACACTTATGTATTCGATTCTAGATAGAGATAAATATGTTATTACAAATAATGTAAATGAGGCCGATATAATTATAATAAATACTTGTGGTTTTATAGCTGCAGCTAAAGAGGAATCAATAGATACAATACTAGAATGTGTTGAATATAAGAAAAACGGAATATGTAAAAAAATTCTACTTTCTGGTTGTATGGCACAAAGATATCCAGAAGAATTACTAAAAGAAATTCCAGAGGTTGATGGAATAATTGGTACTGGTAATATTAGTTATATAAATGAATTATTAGACTCAACACTTGCTGGTAATAAAGTTATAAAAACTGATAATTTAAATAGTGATTATATTGAAGGTATTAGAAAGAAAAATGTACAAGTAACAGAATATGTAAAAATTTCTGAAGGCTGTAATAACAATTGTTCTTATTGTATAATTCCTCAACTTAGAGGAATTAACAGATCTAGAAAAATCGAGGATATTTTTGATGAAGTTATGTATTTAGTTCAAAATGGAACTCGTGAAATTATATTGATTGCTCAAAATACGACAGATTATGGGATTGATTTATATTCTAAATTCTCATTACCAAAATTAATTAAAGAATTATCAAAAATTGAAGATTTAAAATGGATTAGAATTTTATATTTATATCCTGACCATTTTGATGATGAATTAATCAATGAATTTGTTAATAATGATAAACTATTAAAATATGTTGATATACCACTTCAGCACGTATCTAATAATATACTAAATAAAATGAACAGAAAAACGAATAAAAATGATATTGTTAATTTGATTAATAAATTAAGAGCAAAAGTTAAAGATATTATTATTAGAACTACTTTTATCGTCGGATTTCCAGGAGAAACTGAAGAAGATTTTAATGAATTAGTAGAATTCATTAAATCATTTGAATTTGATAAATTAGGTGTATTTGCTTATTCTCGAGAAGAAGATACACCTGCTTCTTCGTTAAGCGTTCAAATCGATGAAAATATCAAAGAGTTAAGACGCAATAAAATTATGCAAGAACAAAGTTTAATATCTGCCAAACGCTTAGAATCTCTACGCGATAAAACTTTTGAAACTATTGTAGAAGAAAAAATAGATAAAAATACTTATTCTGGCAGAACTTATATGGATGCTCCCGAGATAGACGGAATAGTATATATAAATTCTAATATTGCTCTTGAAAATGGGGAATTTGTTCAGGTGAAAATAAAAGATAGTTTAAATTATGATTTAATAGGTGATGCAAAATGAATACTCCAAACAAATTAACACTAGTAAGAACATTAATGGTACCAATTTTTGTTATTTTCATGTATCAAGATTTTAGTTCTGCTAGATTAATTGCTACAGTAATATTTTCTGTAGCTTCATTTACTGATTTTTTAGATGGCTATATAGCCCGAAAAAATAACTTGGTTACAAATTTTGGTAAATTTGCAGATCCCTTAGCAGATAAAATACTAGTGTGTTCAGCTTTAATTTTACTAGCTAGTGTTAATGAAATTCCAGCATGGATGGTTATTGTTATAATTGCTAGAGAATTTACGATTACTGGCTTTAGAACTATAGCTGCTTCTGATAATATTACAATAGCAGCTAGTCCTTTGGGTAAATTCAAAACAATAACACAATTAATTTCTTTAATTCTATTGTTGACAAATATAGAATTTTTAAAAGCGCCAGGGATAATAATTTTCTATTTAGCAACTTTTTTTACTGTTGTATCTGGCATTGACTACATTATAAAGAATAAAAGTGTTCTTGATTTAAAGAATATCTAGGTGAAAATATGAAAGCAGCTATTATAACAATCGGTAAAGAACTTTTGATAGGTTCCATATTGAATTCTAATTCAAAATATATTTCTGCAAAACTAACTGATTTAGGTGTAGAAGTTTTAAAACAAGTTTCCTTAGATGATAATATGGAAGATATACTTGAGGAATTGAAAACAGACTCAAAAAAATTTGATTTAATTATTTTAATTGGCGGTCTTGGTCCTACTAATGATGATATAACTAGGGAAAGTCTTGCTAAATTTTTAGATAAAAAAATATATTTAGACCAAACAGAAAAAAAATTAATGGAAAAAAGGTTTTTAAATAATTCAAGTAAAATGACATCTAATAATCTCAAACAAATTTGTTTAATTGAAGGATCGACAAAATTAAATAATGATTGGGGAGTGGCTTTAGGGGAATTAATAGAGTACGAAGATACAACGTATATTCTCTTACCAGGGCCACCTAACGAGATGGAACCAATGGTAGATAAATTTATACCAAATATCATTAATTCAACAGACAAAATAATAATTAAATCACTAGATGTCATAGGTTTAGGTGAATCTAAAGTAGAAGATACTATCAGAAGATTGAATATAGAAAAAGATAATATTTCAATAAATACTTTTGCTCATCAAGGATTTACTGAAATTAAAATCATTGGAATTAGTCAAAATTCAGAAAATATTATTCTTGATATTGATACCATTATTGACAAATTGTATACTGAGTTTTCAGAACATATATATTCAGAAAAAAATGTAGAGGTATCTCAAATTTTAGTTTCAGTTTTAAAAAAGAATAAATTAAAAATATCCTTTGCTGAGTCTATAACTGGAGGAATGTTAGCATCTTCAATAACTGATATAGGCGGTGCCGCTGAGATTATGGACTCATCATATGTGACATATTCAAATGATTCAAAAATACAAAATCTTGATGTTAACCCAAAAACTCTGTCTAAATATGGTGCAATTAGTCAGCAGACAGCACTAGAAATGGCAAGAGGGTTAAAAAAACGCACAGGTACTGACATAGCTATTTCTACAACAGGTGAAGCTGGACCTAAACCTTCAGAAACAGATGTAGGAAATGTTTATAGTTGTATATATTTTGATGAAGATAAATATTTTTTAAAACATTATTTTTTCAACGGAGATAGAAATAAAATACGTAATAGGACTGTAAATTCAGTATTATCACAGTTATTGTATGTATTAAATAAAAAATAAAAGGAGTTAGCAAATGAAAGAAGTTAACGGCAAACAAGAAGCATTAAAAAACGTGTTAAATCAAATTGAAAAACAATTCGGAGAAGGTGCAGTTATGCGTCTTGGCGAAGATGCTAAACTTGATATAGAATCAACACCAACTGGTTCATTAGCACTTGATTTAGCATTGGGAATTGGTGGTATTCCTAAAGGAAGAATAATTGAAGTATATGGTCCAGAATCTTCTGGAAAAACAACACTAACTCTTCATATGTTAGCAGAAGTGCAAAGAGGAGGCGGAACTGGAGCTTTTATAGATGCTGAACACGCTTTAGATGCTGGATATGCAAAAAAATTAGGTGTTGATGTAGAAAACTTAATTATTTCACAACCTGATACTGGTGAACAAGCTTTAGAGATAACGGAAGCATTAGTTAGATCTAATGCTGTCGATTTAATCATAATTGATTCAGTGGCTGCACTAGTTCCAAAAGCTGAAATTGATGGCGAAATGGGGGCTGCACAAATCGGTCTTCAAGCTAGGTTAATGTCACAAGCACTCAGAAAACTAACAGGTGCTATTAATAAGTCAAAAACATCTGTAGTTTTTATTAATCAACTTAGAGAAAAAGTCGGAATTATGTTTGGTAATCCTGAAACTACAACTGGGGGAAGAGCTTTAAAATTTTATTCTACTGTCAGATTAGATATTAGAAAAACTGAAAACATCAAAAAAGGTGATGAAATTATAGGTAATAGAGTAAGAGTAAAAGTTGTTAAAAATAAAGTTGCACCTCCTTTCAAACAGGCTGAATTTGACATTATGTACGGTGAAGGTATCTCTAAAGTTGGTAATATACTTGATGTTGCTGCTGATGCAGATATTGTCAAAAAAGCTGGTGCATGGTATTCTTATGGTGAATATAAACTAGGTCAAGGAAGAGAAAAGGCTAAAGAATTCTTGGAAGAGAACTCTCAAATACTTTCAGAAATTGAAGAAAAAGTAAGAGTAGAATTTAATCTAATTGATGAAGATGACACAAAAGATTAATATTTTAGAACAATATTAATAAATATATTGGAATGTGATTAATTGAAAATATTATATTTTACTGATACTCATATAAGAGGAACTAATCCTAAAAACCGATTAGATAATTATTATGAAACTTTAAAAATTAAATTTAATGAAATAAAAGAAATTATAGATAATGAAAAAATTGATTATGTTTTGCACGGAGGAGACTTATTTGATAGACCAGATGTGTCTGTAAGTATTGTTTCTGAATTTGCAAATATATTCCAAAGTTTTAATGCTCCAGTTTATATTATTAGTGGAAATCATGATATTTTTGGACATAACCCTGATACTTTAAATAGAACTATGTTGGGTCTACTTTGCAATATTGGAGTGCTTAATTTAGTAAATAACAAAAAAATTATATTAAATAAAGATGTTAGAGTTCAATTAACTGGATCTCCTTATATTTACTCTATCGATGAAAATAATAATACAGACAATTATATAGTTAAAGAAGTGGATTCATCATGTAAATACGCCATTCATATGACACATGGCTTCTTAATAGATAAACCATTTATTAAAGAAGTCCCTCATACTTTAGTAGAAGATATTATATCAACAAAAGCAGATATCACTTTAGCTGGTCATTATCACTATGGATTTAAGACTATTTTTAAAGATGGGAAATATTTTATTAATCCAGGTGCTTTAATTAGAATTTCTAATAGTATGGCAGAAATAAATAGAATGCCGAAAGTAAACATAATTGAATTAACTAAAGACACTGTGGAAGTACTTGACTATTATTTGAAAACAGCTCGTCCTGGGGCTGAAATAATGGATAGGTCTGAGATAGAAAGACACAAATTTAAAGGTATAAAAATAGCAGAATTTAAAGAAATTATTGACTCATCTATAAATCTGAAAAATCTAGATATTTTTGAACTACTTTTGAAAATATCTAGGGATAATAATATCAATGAAGATGTGAAAAAAGAGGCTTTAAAAAGAATAGAACAAGCGCAAATAGACGGAGCTGATATACATTGATATATATTGAGAAACTAGAACTGAAAAATTTTCAATCACATTATTATACCGAAATTAATTTCGATAGAGGTTTAAATGTTATACTAGGTAATTCCGATTCTGGTAAAACAGCTATCATAAGGGCAATTCGTTGGGCTTTATACAATGACCCCAGAGGAGATTATTTTATTAGGCAAGGTGAAAGAGATGTATCTGTGAAAATTACTTTCTCCAATGGAGGATTTTTAGAAAGATACAGAACTCCTTCTAAAAATGGCTATTATATAAAAAAACCAAATGGAGAAGAAGAGCGTTTTGAAAATTTTGGTAATACAATACCTAAAGAAGTTACAGAACTTACAAATATATATGAAGTTACAATTGAGAAAAATAAAAACTCTATATTAAATATTTCTGCTCAACTTGAAGGTCCTTTTTTATTAAACGAATCCCCATCTACAAGAGCTGCTGCAATAGGTAGATTAATAGGCGTTAACTATATAGATGATGCTTTAAGAAATGTACGACGAGATAATTTACGATTAAATTCTGATATAACTAATTTAAATGATGAATCCCAAAGACTTAAAGAAGAACTCAAAAAATATGAATATTTGGAATCTTATAAAGATATCTACAAAACTCTAAAGTCTTATAGGGAAAGAATTGAGAACTTGCAAAATAAAAGAATTAAATTAAAAGAATATGCAATTAATTTGTCTGATATTAACCAAAAAATTGATTCTACTTTAAAAGAACTTAAAAAATATAAATCCATTCATAAATTAGAAAAATATGCTTTTTCTTTAGAAAAATATATTTATAACCATATAAAATTAAAAAATTTAAATATAAAACAAACTTCTATAAATGAAGAGATAGAAAATTTACAAATACAACTAAAAAGCTTAAAAGATATTAAGATATGTAATAAATATAAAAATATTATAAGTGAAAAATCGTATTTATTAAATAGGTATGAAATATTAAGTAATAGATATAAAAGTTTAATTATCGAATTTAAAAAAATACATGCTATATCCCATTATTATTCAAATATAAAAGAATCACAAGATATAATTGAGGTAGCTCAGTCTAAAATAGATAAAATTAAACTAATAAATAGTTATAATATTTCTTATAAAGATAATAAAAAGTCTTTAAATATAGGCAATAATTATTACAATAATTTTAAACATTTAGATGAGCTTTTTATATTAGTTGATAATAAACTACTATATTTAAATAATAAATATAATTATTTAACTTCAATTAAAGAACGCATTGAACCTGTTAATTATGAAATTAATGAGATTAAAAATAATTTAAATATATGTAAAGATAGAATTAAGAAATTTGCTGATGAATACGAAAAAATTATTATCGAGAGTCATGTATGTCCATTTTGTTACAGGGAAATAACCAAAGAATCTTTAGATCACATAAAATATCACTTAAGGAATGATTAAAATGAAATATGAAGAACAATTAAATGACTTAAAAGAAAGACTGGATAAAGCAAAAAATTTAAAATATAAAGCTGAAGCTAGATTAGAACAACTAAACATACAAAAAAAAGAGCTTTTAGAAGAGCTATCTAAAGAGGGAGTAGAACCTGACCAATTAGATGAAGAAATTAATAAACTATCTAATGAAATTGAGGAATTATTTAAAAAGGCAGAAGATTTAATGCCAAGGTTGTGATTTAATGAATAGTCTAAAACAATTAGATGATAATTTAAATAAGTTAAATGAAAAAATATTTTCTGAACAAGGAAAAATCGATATTCTTAAAGAAAATTTAAATGAAATTGAAAGTAAATTAAAAAATATTGCCGAATATAGTGAAACTTTAAGTAAAGTAAAAATACTATTTGAAAAGACGGCTGAATATGCTAGAGAACAATCTAAAAAACAAGTAGAAGATTTGGTAACAAAGTGTTTAGAATTTATTTTCGAAACTGATATAGAGTTTTTAATAGAGTTATCCACCTCTCGTGATATACCTGTAGCTGACTTTTTTGTACAAAATAACTATCCTGAAGGTTATTCTGTAAAAGCTAAACCTGAATTATCGAGTGGCGGAGGAGTTGTTGATATAGTATCATTAGCTTTAAGAATTGCTTTCATTCAAATTCACCAACCAAGATTAGATGGCCCTATTATTTTAGATGAACCTGGCAAACATGTTAGTGATGATTATATTTTCAATTTAGGGGAGTTTTTGAAAAAATCTTCTACATTATTTAATAGACAGATAATAATGGTCACCCATAATCCACATCTTTCTCAAATTAGTGACAAATCTTTTAATGTAAGTATAAAAAATGGCATCACTGAGGTCAATGAAAACAATCAGGAAGAGGATAATTTAATAAGTTAAAGCACTTGACTTTAATATATAAAATTGTTACTATATTAATGAAATACTTACGTGTTTTATTAATAACAAAAATACTTTATTACTATAAACTACGTATATAATTTGTACAGGAGGCCGAATAACAATATGATTTACAATTCGAAAATAAAAAACGAACAAACTGATGGTTTATTTGAAGCTATTTTACTTTTAAAAGATCTTAATGAGTGTTATAGATTTTTCGAAGATATATGTACAGTAAAAGAAATTCAAGCAATAGCCCAAAGATTACAAGTAGTAAAATTACTTGTTAAAAATAAAACATATCACGAAATTGAAAGCGAGACTGGAGCTTCTACTGCTACAATTTCTAGAATAAATAGATCTTTAAATTATGGAGCTGATGGTTATAAACTAGTACTTACAAGACTAGGTATCGTTGAAGAAGACGAAGATTAAAAATAAACGGTTGATTTTAAATAAAATCAACCGTTTATTTTTAAGAAAAATTATCTTTTTTATTAATATTAATTGTTTTATAATTTATATAATTTACAAGACCCAATTTTCCACTAGGATGTCTTTTAACATTTATTTTAAAGGTATAATCTATAGGTATATTATTAGAACTTGATAATGAACTATATTTAGCAGCTAATTTAGCTGCCATAAGCATTGAATCGTTAGTAAAAATATTCCCATTATTTTTTAAAATTACATGAGAACCTGGTGCATCTTTTACATGAAACCAAAGATCTTTTTTGTTAGCAATCTTAAAGGTTATAAAGTCATTTTGTTTATTATTTTTACCAACATATATAATAAAACCATCATCCGTAGTAAATTTTAAAATATTGTCTTTTTTAGATTTTACTTTATCATTATTTTTTTTATTTCTCTTTTTAATATATCCAGCGAGTATAAGTTCATCTCTTATTTCCTCTACATCTTGGATATTTTGTGCTAAATTTAAATTAAGAAGAATTGATTCTAGATAATCTATTTCTGCAGTACCTTCATCAATTTGCTCCTCTAGGAAAAGAGAAGCACTTTTTAATTTAGAATATTTCTTATAAAAATGAGCTGCATTTTGATGAGCATCTAATTTATCATCTAAAGGAACTGTTATGATATTCATGTCATCATAAAAGTTTTCTAATTTTATATTTTTCATTCCTTTTTCAATCAAATGATAATTGGAAGAAATCAAATCAGCATATACTTTATATTTCTCTCTATTGATAGCCTCATTTAATTCATCAGATTGCTTTGAAATTTTTTTTCTGATTCGTTTAATTTCTTTTTTGACTATTTTCTTTAAATTCACACTTTTAGAATTTATAGTATTTAGTACAAGCTTTTTTGCAGAATATTCTTCAATAACGTCCGAAATTGACCCGAAATATATTTTATTTTGTTTTGCAATGGAATATAAGTCTAATGAATAAAAATCTTTATATGAGCCATCCTCGACAACAATAATTGGGCTAAAATTATTATTTTCAACTTTAATCATTATTTTCGTTAAAATTTCATTTATAGTTTCTAATTCATCCTCAGTTAAACTATTAATTGTTCTTGAAAATTCAATTCCACTAATAAATTCTAGTTCATTACATAGTTTGGGACTAATGCCAGTATATATTTTCATTAAAGCATTTTTTACTGATGAAGACCCATTTTCAGTAGAATAGGATTTTATATTCAAAATATAGTCCTTGTTGTTAATAGGATCTAAACCTAAAGATATATCTTTCACATTATATGTTATTCCTGGCAATATTTCTCTTACACTGGACATGGTAAAATTTATCCGTTTTATAGCATCTATTATCCTATTATTGTCATTTTCTATTAATATAATATTAGAATATTTACCCATTAGTTCTATTATAAGACTTTTAGATTTATCAATTCCTAACTCATCTTTTGAACTTATCTCAATATCAATTATTCTATCCATTTTAAATTGACTTATATTTAGTATTTTACCACCTTCTAAATGTTTTCTTAATAACATGCAAAATGGTGGGGGATTAACAGGATTATTAAAATCTTTATTATTTGTTAAGTATAATCTCGGTTGATTTGCAGAAGCTGATATCAGTAATCTGTTATTCTTTCCATTATTTCTAATATTTATTAACAATTCAAAATTATCATTTTGATAAATTTTATCAATTCTTCCATTTATAATTTCATTTTTTAAATCGTATACAATATTTCTAGTTACAATTCCATCTAAGGACATATATATCACCATAAATAATTATAACATAATAGGGAAAATCAATAAAATATATGATTAAGATTATTAAATACAAATTAGAAAAATCTTTAATTTAGAACTTTATGAATGTCCATTCATATATAATTTATTAAAAATAAACTACTAAGAAATGGATAAACTTGAAGTAAAATATTTAATTAAAATAGATAATATAATAATTAGATAGAAATGTGACATTGGGATTTTTTACAATTAATATGATATCTAAAAATAATAAAAAAATCATAAAACAATGATCAAAACAATAAAATTAATATTAAAAAGTAATTATGATAAATAAGCTTAATTATTAACCATAAAAAATATATATTTAGGAGAAAATAACAAAAAAATAAAATTAGTCACAAAATTGTTATTTTGTGACTAATTTTATTTCTATTATTTGAAGTTTTTTGCCCTCTTCTATTACTGATAATGTATATTTTGTAGATAAAAGTATAAATTATTAAAACTATTCATAATTAAATAAAGATCCTTTAATCTTGATATCATTTTTAGAAGAGCTTTTATTAGGAAGTATATTATCTCTATTACTTATACTATCTTTTTTCTCTTCTAAGATATTTAAATCATTTACAGTGTCCGTATTATTATTTTTTTTATCTTTATTTTTTTCTCTTTGTTTTTTTCCACCTGCTAAAGTACCTTTTATATAAACAGTATTATTTTTCCAATCAACTTTCATTCCCATTGTTTCAGAAATAAATCTTATAGGTACATATGTTCTGCCGTCATAAAGAATCGCAGGTGCATCTAATTCTTTAAACTCAGCATTATCACCATCCAAAACTTTAGCTTTGTTTGAATTGATGTCTAATTCAATTAAACCGTCTACACTACCTATAAGTATTCCTCTCTTATTTTCATTAATCTTATTATAAAAATTTATTTTAGCACCTAAATTTTCGGATATATACCTAACTGGAACCATGACTCTATTAGTTGACTTGTCAAAGTATGCTCTTCCATAATCTTCAGGTATATTTTGTTCTATATCATTAATATATATACTTATCTTGCTATCACTTGCTTCTTTTGGTAATTTACCTGCAGCAAAAATATTTATATGTGTCATACACAACAGACTAATCAAAGCTGCAGTAAGTTTAATTTTAGTTTTCATTATTTCACTCCTTCATATTAATTATTGTATCAGAATTTTACTCACTTTTCATTATTATCTTTTTCATTATCTATATCAACCTCTAATTTAGAAAGCGGGTTTGAATTTACCATTTTTCTTAAAGCTTCGTTATTAACATGAGTGTAAATTTCTGTTGTATTGACCGATTCATGTCCTAATATCTCTTGAAGAGATCTAATATCAGCATTTCCATATTCATACATTAAAGTAGCTGCAGTATGTCGTAATTTATGAACGGAATATTTTGTAGTATCTAAACCTGAATTTTTCATATGTTTTTCTATCATGTGTTGTATAGATCTATTGCTCATCCTTTTTTGACGCATAGATAGAAATAAAGCATCTTCGCTTATATCTGGTCTAAATTTCAAATATCTATCAATAGAATCAATACATGAATTATTTAAATAGATTGTTCTTTCTTTTTTTCCCTTACCTAAAACTTTAAGAGTGTGATCTTCTGTAATATGATCTATATTAATATTTGATAATTCAGATAATCTCAGACCACAATTTAAAAAAATTGTTACAATTGCAAAATCACGAGTTTTATATACTTCTTTCTGTTTTGAAGATTGAATAGTTTTTAATAAATTTAAAGATTCATTCAAACTTAGATAAACTGGCAATGTCTTTTCAATCTTAGGCATATCAATATCCTGAACCGGGTTATATTTAATGACATCTATTTTTTTAAATAGATAATTATAAAAAGATCTTACTGAAGAGAGTTTTCTAAACTTAGAACGATTTGATATTTTTCTAGTTCGTTCTAAATAAGAATTATAAGCATATATATCTTGTTTACTTACATCACCAAGTGTTCTCGCATCGATATCTTCAATAGTAATTTCATCAAATTTAATATCATCAGAAACAAGACCTTTTCTTCTCTTAATGTATCGCACAAATATTCTTAAATCATAATAATATTCTCTTAGGGTGTTATCAGATGAACCTTTAGTAGATTTCATATAATCTAAATAATCATCAATTAAATTTGATTTAATCATTTTATCACCTCTTAATAAAAAAGAAAAACCTGACTATTCAAGTCAGGTTTATTTAGCATATTCAATAGCTCTAGTTTCTCGTATAACATTAACTTTTATTTGTCCTGGAAAATCCAATTCAGATTCAATTCTTTTTGTTATATCTCTTGCCATTAATGTAATTTCAGCTTCTGATATCTTATCAGGTTTAACAATAATCCTGACTTCCCTACCAGCCTGCACAGCGTATGATTTTTCAATTCCTTCAAAATCATTTGCAATTTCCTCAAGTTTTTCTAGTCTTTGTATATAAGCTTCAACAGTCTCTCTTCTAGCACCAGGTCTTGCTGCCGATATTGCATCGGCGGCTTGTACTAAAACTGATTCTACACAATTTGGCTCTACATCTCCGTGATGAGACTCAATAGCATTGATTACGTATTCCGATTCATTATATTTTCTTGCTATTTCAATACCTAAATCAACATGGGGATCATCATAATTCCTATCAATAGATTTTCCTATATCATGCAATAGACCACCACGTTTAGCGAGTTTAATATCTGCTCCGATTTCACTGGCTAATATTCCTGCTATCTCTGAAACCTCTACAGAGTGTTTTAAATTATTTTGACCATAACTAGTCCTATATTTTAATCTGCCTAAATATTTAATTATTTCAGGATGCAAACCATGAACTCCAGCATCATAAGCTGCTTGTTCACCAGACTCTTTGATAATAGTATTAACTTCATCTTTTGCTTTTTCTACAGTTTCTTCTATTTTGGTTGGATGAATCCTTCCATCATTAACTAGCTTTTCCAAAGCAACTCTAGCTACCTCCCTACGAATAGGGTCAAAGCAAGATAAAACTACTGCCTCTGGAGTATCATCAATTATTAAATCTACACCTGTTAATGATTCGATAGCACGTATATTCCGTCCTTCACGACCGATTATTCTACCTTTCATCTCATCATTAGGGAGATTTACTACTGATACTGTAGATTCTGCTACTTGATCTGCAGCACATCTTTGAATAGCCTGAGCAATCACATTTCTAGCGTATTTACCTGATTCCTCTTTAATTCTGTTTTCATTTTCTTTGATTATTAAAGCGGATTCGTTAGTAATTTCTTTTGTTAATTCATTTAATAAAATGCTTTTTCCTTCCTCTTTAGTAAGGCCTGCAACTTTTTGTAACTCATCTTCACGCTTTTCAACTAATTGTTCTGCATAGTCTTCTCTTTCTTTTAATCCTTCTAGTTTTCTAGTAAGTTTTTCATCTTTTTTTTCAACTTGTATAGATTTTTTATCTATTAATTTTTCTTTAGAAAGAATACGATTTTCCATATCTTTTAATTCGGATCTTCTTGTTTTTATTTCAGCATCTTGTTCGCTTCTAAGCTTTTGAATTTCTTCTTTTGCCTCCACAAGTAATTCCTTTTTTTGAGTTTGTGCTTGATGTTGTGCATCATAAATAATTTTTTTAGATAATTCTTCAGCATTATTTAGTTTGCCTTCAGAAATATATTTTCTAACAGCATAGCCACAAGCTACACCTATGATTCCAACAATAATAGATATTAATATATTAAATCCCAATTTCTACACCTCCTATATTTAATTTTCAAGTTTCATAATCAAAAAATGCAGGTAATTTTTACTTACCTACACTTAATTGTATATCTTTTATTATAATAAGTCAAACAGATTAATGTCCTTGTACTTGATAAATAAAGTTCATTAGATGCTTGAAATAACAGGGATAGCTAGTTTATCACCAGGTTGCAATTTTTGAGAATTTGTTTTGTTTATTCTTTCTATTTCTAACACAAAGATCATTTTATCTTTAAATTCATAAAAATTTGCTATGGACCATATAGTGTCTCCTTCTTTCACCGTATATACTTCAAATTCCATCTTATCAGGTATATGTGATTCTCTTTGTAATGTAAGTCCAGTATTAAAAATAAATATAAATAGTAAAAACATAACAACTTTAGTCTTTTTAATATAATATCTTCTTTTCATTAAAATTCACCCCAAATATTAAATATATGTTTAAAAGTTTGTTTAGAATGTTAGTTCCAAACTTCCATTCTAAACATATGTTAATATTAAACATTTGATTTGTCAATAGTTTTAAATAAAATATTAAACTTTTGTTTGAAATGCATGTTTATCTATGATATTATATATTTAATAAACTTTAACTAAACAATTATTTGGAGGTTAAATAAATGTATGAAGATTTAAATCAAAGAGAATTAGAGATATTACTATTTATAAAAAAGTTTTTAGAGAGAAAGGGATATCCCCCTACCGTAAGAGAAATATGTAAAGGATGTAAAATTAAATCTACTTCTACTGTCTATTACGCATTAGAGAAATTAGAAGATAAAAATTATATTCGTAAAGATGCATCTAAAACACGTGCTTTAGAAATTATAACTCAAGACAACGATTTGTTAATTACAAAAAAGAAAACAACAGATATCCCCATAGTAGGTAAAGTAACAGCAGGATCTCCAATTTTAGCCGTAGAAAATATTGACGACACAATGCCATTACCTTTAAATTTTGTAAATGATAGAGATTTATTTATATTAAAGGTTTCAGGAGAAAGTATGATCAATGTTGGAATTTTAGATGGAGACTATGTTATTATAGAAAAAACGAATACTGCTAAAAATGGAGACAAGGTATTAGCTTTAATAGATGATGAAGCCACTATTAAAACTTTTTATAAGGAAGATTATAGATATAGATTGCAACCTGAAAATGATACTATGGAACCTATGTACTTTAATTATTTGACAATTCTTGGAAAAGTTGTAGGGTTATATAGAAAATTTTAAAGAATTATTAGAGATTATGATAAAAAATCAGTGGTACGCAATACTTTCTTCCTCAGATATAAATATCAATCAGATAGTTTCTGTTAAACGATGTGGTTTGAATCTAGTTCTTTTCAGAGATTCGGATTCTAAATTATCCTGTCTGTCTGAATATTGTCCACATAGAGGAGCTTCTTTAAGCTTATTCTTTTAGTGAATTTCAAGATAAGTGGAATACTCACTATTCTAGGGCTATAGAAAACCAATTAGACGTAGTTCACTTACCTTTTGTACATCATAATACTATTGGGAGAGGTGGAAAAACTTTAGTAAACGGTCCAAAAGTAATAATACAAGAACAATATATTAAAACTTCTGCAGATAATGAAATTGATAGAGGTCAAGTACCTAAAGATCATAATGAAGCAGAAATTAAAAATACTAGTTTACACTTCCTTTTTCCTAATATATGGCTTAATAATGTATCGGATAAAATAAAAATAATTATATTTTTTGCACCTGTTGATGAGCATAACACAATTTTATATATTAGATTTTACAACAGGTTAACAAGTTCAAAATTTATAAATTTAATTATTGCACAAATTGGCAAAATAGGAAATTTTGTGGTAGAAAGGCAAGATAAAAGAGTTGTAATTACACAGTTCCCTAAAAAAAGTACTCTTAAGATGAATGAGAATTTAATTAAGGGAGACTTACCTATAATAGAATATAGAAAAATTAGAAATTCACTTCAAAATAAATAATATTATAAAATATAAAAGTTAAAATTATTTAAAAAAACAGGCATAGAAGCAACGTATTAAATGTAAAGTACGCAATTCTATGCCTATTGGCTTTTTTGATTGGAAAAGATACTAAAACTAATAAAGTTTACAGGCAACAAATATGTATTTGTCTAGCCAAAAATCTTATGCCATTTTTTATAAAGCCAAAAATAATAACTCTGGTGCTAAAGATGGGACTTGAACCCATACGATCTCTCGATCGCCAGATTTTGAGTCTGGTGCGTCTGCCAATTCCGCCACTCTAGCTTAAAAAAATGAAGTGTCAAAAGACACTTCAAATATTGTGGGGTGGATAGTGGGAATCGAACCCACGATCTTCAGGACCACAATCTGACGCCTTAACCAGCTAGGCCATATCCACCACAACAATATTAGTTTAACAAAGATTTTAAAATTTGTCAATGATTATTTTATTTCTGTCAATTTTATTTTTAATTTCTGTAAAGCCTTGCCTCTATGACTGATTTTATTTTTATCCTCTATGCTCATTTCGGCAAAAGTTTGCTTATATCCCAGTGGCTGAAAAATCTGATCATACCCAAAACCTGAACTTCCACGTTCTTCTTCTGTGATTATTCCTTGACATACTCCTTCAATAGGAATAATGTTTTTTTTGTTATCAATTAATATCAACTGAGTCTTAAAATAAGCACTTCTATCTTGATATAGTTTTAGATTTTCGAGAAGTTTTTCTCTATTAAGTTTATCATTATGTTCTACTCCAGCATATCTAGCAGAATACACTCCTGGTTCTCCATTTAAACTGTTCACGAATAAGCCAGTATCGTCTGCTAATATATAGTAATCTGTTTTTTTCGCTAATTCATTTGCCTTTAGTAACGCATTATCATAGAGAGTTCTCCCATTTTCTTCAACATTTATATTAAATCCAATATCTGACTTAGTTAAAACTTCAATATCTAAATCTTTCAATAAATTTGTAATTTCTTTTGTTTTATTCTTATTATCAGTAGATAAAACTAATTTCATATATAATTCTCCAAAATTTCAAAGTACCTAAAAATATCAATAATACCTACTTTTGCATCCTCTATAAAACTATTTAATTCTTCAATTGAAAATGTACCTTTTTCTCCAGTGCCTTGTATTTCAATAATTTCGAATTTATCATTCATAACTAAATTTAGATCGACTTGTGCATTAGAGTCTTCTTTAAAATCTAAATCTACAAGTCTAGTTCCATTTACTTTTCCTACTGAAACGGCACAGATTTTATATATTAAAGGGTTTTCTATCAATCGACCTTCTTTTAAATATTTTTTTATAGCCAGCTCTAACGCTATATAGGATCCTGTAATAGAAGTGGTTCTTGTCCCTCCATCAGCAGTTAACACATCACAATCCACCCATATAGTCCTCTCTCCAATTTTCTCTAGATTTATGCAAGATCTCAATGATCTACCTATCATTCTAGATATTTCACTATTTCTACCATCTACTTTCCCTTTAGATATATCTCTAATCTTCCTAGATGCTGTTGAGCCCGGAAGCATAGAATACTCACAAGAAAGCCATCCTTTATTTTTTCCACGAAGAAAGGATGGTACTTTTGACTCAATCATTACTGAGCAAACCACCTTAGTCTGTCCACATTCAATTAATACTGAACCATCTGGATGAGTTAAATAATTAGGTATAATTTTTAAAGGACGAACTTCATTATTTTGTCTATCTTCTCTCACGTTATCACTCTTATTATTCTGTATAATTTTTGATATAAGTATCAATTCCGTTTACTAAACCACTAACTAATAAATTTCTATAATCTTCATCTTTTAATTTATTTAATTCTTCTTCATTAGATAGAAATCCTAGTTCGACTAATGCTGCGACCGTTTTTGTCTTACTAATTACAGCTATAGCTGGTTTATTAATTATTCCTCTATCATTAGCACCTGTTTCTTTTATTAATGCTTTTTGTAAACAATTAGCAAAATTTTTTTGAACTGTATCTTTAATTTTAACATTTTTCTCAGATGCGTATAATACCTCTATACCATTTGCATCTGAATTATTTGCACTATTAAAATGAATAGACAAAAATAGATCGGAATTATTATCATTGGAAATAGAGGCCCTATCCACTAACTTAATGTATTCATCCCTTGTTCTTGTAAGAATAACATCTAAACCTTTCTGTTGTAACCTCGAAGTTAATTTTTCTGCAACGTCTAAATTAAGATTCTTTTCTAATGTTTTTGAATCTGCTGCAATAGCCCCAGAATCTTTACCTCCATGCCCTGGATCTATTACTATTCTTAATTTGCCATTAACTTTGAGTTTTTCGTTAATAATTCGATTGTTTTTTTCATCTTCTAAATCCAGTGATAATGAATCATAAACTTCTTCTTTTCTCCCACCACGAATATTCTTATCTAATTTATTTGTTTCATTTTTTTCTTCTTTAGATTGATAATAACCATTTGAATTTTTGTTTAAAGAGCTATTATTGTTTAAAGAAACTTTTTGTATATTAGACTTTTTATCTTCGTAAGTTAAATTTGCAGATTTAAAAGTATTTATTGCTGCCATTATTTCATCATTGTCCCAGTCAACTTCATAATCAAAAGTTTCAGAAATAAATCGAAGAGGAACCATTGTTTTTGTTTCTTTACGGGGATATTGATAAAGGGCTAATTGCGGTGCTTGATCATTACCCACATTAATCTTTTTATTATTAACAAAAACCGTTGGGCTATCCACTTGCATCTTTATTGTATTATTATCTAAGCTTATTGTAATTGACTTGTTTAAGTTATTCCAACTTACATCAGCACCTAACTTTTCGGTTATATCACGAATTGGTACAAAAGTCCTACCATTTTTAATATAAGGTTTAAATTCAGGATTGAGTTTTTCACCATTAACTTTTACACTAGCCGACTTAACCTTAAAAATACTATTATTTATACTCACACTAAAATTGCTACTAGCATATATTGGATTTATTACAATTATCGTAATCAAAAGTACTATTGAAAATATTTTTTTCATAAAACCCTCCTTGGCAATTTTAGTTTATATTTTATTTACTATTTTGTCAACATTGTAACCAAATTGAAATCTTTATATAATAATTCTGTATAATTCGTCGGGTTCAGGATCAGTTAATAAAATAAATTTATTACCATCAATAACACGCGGTAAGTTAGTATTTGTAATACTTCCTATTTCTGTAACTTTTATATTCGTAAAACTTGCTTCTTTTTTAAATTCATTGTAATCTTTCGGATTAAATATCATAAGCATACTGCCGCTAGAAATTAACTTATATGGATTAATTTTATAATACTCACATAATTTTCTGGTTAGGTCTAATATTGGTATTTTATTTTTATCAATGTCAATTCCCATATTTATTGCCTTTGAGCTCTCCCAAATTGCACCATATATGCCACCTTCAGTTATATCATGCATATATTTTACATTATAATAAGATGCAAGTTTCGACTCTTCCATAACCGAAATAAAATTATTTAATTCATTAGCAAATTTTTTCTCATTTTTTGACAATATCTTTTGTTCGTCATATAGGTCGTGATAAATAATACTACTACCTTCTATGCCAATATATTTTGAGATAGCAACTATATCACCTTCTTGAACTTGATCTACCTTCGGTATATGTTTAATATTAACGCGCCCTAACACAGTTGTAGAAATAATAATTTTAGAAACAGCATCAGTAACTTCTGTATGACCACCTATTATCTCTAAATTTAGTTTTTCACAAGTTTTATTACAATCTTTAATAATAAGTTCTAAATCTTCTATTTCAGCATCTGTTGGAAGTAATACTGTTAATAATACTCCAACAGGGTCCGCTCCTTGGCAACAAATATCATTAACTGAAATATTAATAGACAGGTTTCCGATGTTTTTTGAAGCACCTGTAATGGGGTCTGTAGATGTAACAATTAAGTCACCATCAAAATCTAATACTGCAGTATCTATACCTGTTCCTCCCCTAATTAATACTTCATTTCTTAATGCTTTAATATTTTTTAAAACATATTTTTCCAATTCACTACTTTTAAGTTTGCCTATCTTCAAAGATAACACTCCTGTTTAATTTTTAAGTTTAATCTCAAATTTATAAAAACCATCTTCGTTAAAAATATTCTTATTGATAATTTTAAAACCTTTTAACTTATTGCGGAGATAGTTTTCATCTTTTACTACTCCATTAATTAATATATCTCCTTTATCAAATAAATAATCAGTTACAAAGAAGTTCGAATCTTCTAGTTTTTGAATTTCAATTACTAAATTCATAAATTTTTTATTATTTTGTTGAAATTTATCACTAGAATTATCATCCTCTGTTGTAATATATCTACTTTCAAGTTTAGTCAGTTCATTTATTTGTGAATTTAAATTTTTAATGTACAAAATATTAATTAGAAATATACTGAAAATTATGATAGGTAATATATAATTAAAAATTTTTTCCTTATTAAAAACTATTTTTCTTTTAGGTTTTTTAATAAAAACATCATATTTTTCAAGATTATTTCCATCCTTTAGGGGGATAGGAATAAATTCTTGTAATTTTAATACTGGAGTTGATTCATTTAATGAACCTAGGATAAATATATTTTTTTCTTCATTTTCATATGATTGAAAAAAAGAAATATTATTTAAAAAATAATTTGTATACTTAAAAACAAAATCTTCATCTAAATTATTCAGTTCTGGATCATATTTTCTGTTTAAAATGTTTTCAACATTTTTAGTCTCTAAATTAGAGTCAGCAATTAAATTTTCTAAATTTTTATTATATATTTTTTCACTTTTATAAACTAAGTGATTTTTAACAGTGATTTTATTAATATAATTAGTTCCAATTTCTAAAAATATTCCATTCGTGTGAATAATATGATTAATCGGAAAAAATTCATAATTTTTTATTTCTATTTTTTTTAAAATTTGTTCTAAAGTATTTATAAATTCTTTATTAACTAAATCTATGGATAAAGCTATACTATCATCAATATATATAAAATCATAAAAAATTTTAAAATTTTTGATTTCTTCATTGATATAGTCCGTAATATTAATTTTTAAGTAATTCATAATCTCATCTTCATTTATTTTAGGAATATTGAGATTAAAATGCAAAAATTCACTAGATTCTATTAATAAAATAAGATTTGAATAATTATCTAAATTTAAGTTTCCAATCATTTTCTTAAATTTATAAAAAAAGTGATGATAATCTAAAATACGTCCATCTTTATAGATTTTATAGGGAAAATAAAATTTTTCAGAAAAAATTTCCTTCTCAGTATTTATATATTCGAAATAACCATCTTTAATTTTTATAATATAATTACGTTTAAACATATTTCACCTAAAAAATAATGCAGTTAAAAGTCCAACACTTATAAAAGGGCCAAAAGAAATAGAATCTTTTAACATTTTTCTTTTTGTAACAAGTAGAATAATAGATATAATCGCAGCACTTAAAAAAGTGACATTAAAGAATAAAAATGCATCATAAATACTATGCAATATAAAACCACAGACAAACACATAAATACAATCACCCAGTCCTATCATATGGGTGAAAAAATAAATTAATAAGAATATAAGCCCTAGAATTAAGGATATTATCAATGAATAAGTTATTTGTTCAGTATATAAAATTTTGTATATACAATTTATAATAAATAACAATCCCACATCGATATTATAAATATAACCTGTTAAATAATCAATAAATCCTATATAAAAAATTATATTTAGCTCCATAATAATTAGAATCAACGATAAACTAAATCCATGTTTATATCCAAATAATAATGATAATAAACCTACAATTAATTCTGTCAAAAACTTATCAATTCCAATTTCATTTTTACAATAATGACATTTACCTTTATTTAAAATATATGAAGCCACAGGAATTATATCTACAATACTTAAGGTAGTTTTACAATTTTCACAATATGACCTTTTGAAGATAAAATCCTCTTTTCTTTCTCTTCTATAAAAAAATAAATAATAAAATGAAGATAATGAACTTCCAAATAAAAATAAAATTATATAATAAAAATATAAATTATTACTCATCATTGTCCATTATAATTTTATTATCTTTTATTTTGACTAAACCTGGTTTCACAATTATGTCCCCTTCAGTTGCTTCTACAGAAAAAGAACTCGATTTTCCTAAAGCTTTTGCAGGTTTAGGCATTTTGCCATCTTCCAAGTAAGACTTCAAATTTGATTCATCAATCTTTCCTGAATGTTCTGGATTATCAATTAAATATAAAATACCAGCATTTTTTAGCACTCTTACATTTGAGTTATGTGCTGCTGCTTGTGCAGATAAACTTGAATTTGAATACTTCATTGCAGCAACAGAAATCAAAATTGCTATGATAGCTATAACGATAACTAGTTCCAATAAAGTAAACCCTTTGTTTTTTGTTAAATTGTTTTTCATAATATCCTCCTAAAATTGATTAACCATATCAAAAATTGGTAGTGCAATAGCTAATACTATAACACCTATAATAAAAGACAAAATAATGATTAATATGGGTCCTAAAATATTGAGAAATTTTTTACTCATTATATTTAAACGTTCACTATAAAATTCACTACTAATTTTAAAAGAATTTTGAAGATTTGAAGATTCTTCTCCAACTTTTATTAAGGAGACTAATATCTTTGGAAAAATATTAATTTCTTTAAAACTATCCCACAATGAATTTCCTTTTTTTAAATTTTCAATAATCCAAATATATTTTTCTTTTAAGATAATATTATTTTCTGTTTGATAAATTATCAATAAACTCCTATCTATAGTTAAACCAGAAGTAAGTAAAATATTCATATTAAACGAAAAATATAGACACTTAACTAGCATATAAAATTTGTTTTTAATCCATAGATTATGTGTTATTTTAGGATTTTTCTTGTTAATATATAAAAGAATAGCGAAGAAACAAAAAAGAAGTATTAATATAAATAAATTATATTCTTTCAAAAATCTAGAAATATTAACGATAATACTAGTAATCAAAGGTAGTTGAGTTCCAGAGTTTTCAAATATTTCTTGAAAACCCGGTATAACATTGCTGACCAAAAAATTAACCACTAAAACAGTCGTTATTAAAAGTATAATAGGGTAAGCCAAAGCGTTAATAATTTTTGATTTAATCTCGTTATTTTTTTTATAAAAAACTGCTAAATTAGAAAAAACATCTCTTAAACTAGAAGTATTTTCGCCAACATAAACAAGACTCGTGACAAAAATAGGAAATGCGTGAGTTTCTTCCATAGCATCTGACAGATTCAACCCTTTTCTAAGACCAATGCTAATCTTGTTCAAAGCAATATATTTATTTTTTTTGAATTGCTCACTTAAAATATCTATAGCTTTTTCAATATTTAAACCTGAATCTAATAACAAAGATAATTCCTTAAAAAGTATGTATAATTCATCATTTTTGAAACACTTAGTAAATGTAGTCTTATTACTATCTGTAATAGATTCCTCGACTTTTATTGGCTCTAGTCCTTGTTCTTTTAAGTTTTTAATTGCAATTTCTTTATTATCAGCTTCTATTTTACCAATAGAGATTTCTTTATTTTTAAAAACTTTATAATCAAATATCATCTCTCACCATCTAAAAAATTAAAAAACGATTACCTAACATAATTAATATACTTTATCTACAAATATTTAAAAGTCAAAAACCGCCTAATGTATGAATATTCTTAAAATATTCTTCCATAGTTGTTTCCCCATTTTTTATCAATTTTAAAATCTCGTCAGATAAAGTAGTCATGCCCTTTTTTATTGCAATACTTTTAATAACAGCTGTACTTTTTCTAGAAATAATCAACTCTCTTATTTCATTATCTACTATCATAATTTCGTATACAGCATTTCGCCCCAAATAACCATTATTACATTTGGAACAACCGACAGCTTTATATATATAATCACTATCTATAAGTTCAAAATTATTTTTTACTTTTTTCTTGCAGTCGGGACATAATTTTCTAATTAAACGTTGTGATATTACCCCTATTAAGCCTGCAGATACTAAATATGGTTCTATACCCATATTAATTAGTCTATTTATAGATGAAGGTGAACTCTCCGTGTGGAGTGTCGATAACACTAGATGTCCAGTAATTGAAGATGATATAGCTATGTTTGCAGTATTAGAACTGCGAATCTCTCCTATCATTATTTTATCTGGGTCCATTCTTAATATAGACATGAGTCCTTTTTCAAAATCTAAACCTGTATTATGATTGACTTCGATTTGATTTATCCCCTCAATTTTATATTCAATTGGATCTTCTATAGTCATAATATTAATATCCGTTTTATTAAGCCTTTTTAACAAAGTATATAGTGTTGATGTCTTTCCAGATGAAGTAGGACCACAACAAAGGATCAGACCAGATGGTTGATTAATAAGACTCATAATTTTAGTTAAATTTTCACCATAAAGTCCTATACCTTCAGGAGTATAGGCTATTCTTTGGATATCTAAAATTCTTAATACAACTTTTTCACCATTTCCAGTTGGTATAATTGCCACACGTATATCGATATTTTCTTTACCAAAATTGTAACTAAACCTACCATCTTGAGGTAATCTTTTCTCAGAAATATCTAATGAAGACAATATCTTAATTCTTGACACAACAGTTTGATATAATGAATTAGGAATTTTTTTAAGTTTTACTAAAGAACCATCCACTCTTATACGAACTAAAACATCAACGAATAGAGGTTCAATGTGAATATCACTAGCTGCCAGTTGAATAGAAGTGTCCAAAATATAATTTAGAACTCTCACTGCTGGAGAGTCCTCTTCATAAAGACTAGCTTGATTATCAACTATTTCTTTACTTGTAATGTCTTTGATTTCTTTATTAATATCGTAGTTATAAATTTCTTCTATTTTTCTAAATATATCATTTTTATGAGAAATTTTAAATTCAACTGTTTTACCTAAAATTTCTTCTAGATTCGATTTCAAATTTTCATCATAATTTAAAACATTAAATATCGCTACTGTATTATCTTCCATTATTGGAACAATATTGTGTTTTTTGCAAAAAATCTGTGTGATTTTTGTCTTTAAATCATTTGAAATTGAAACCATATTATCTCCTATAATCACATGTACTATTACTGCACTTTATTATTTGTTTTTTACCGCTTTTAGTTTCTGTTAAGATACTTCCACATTTAGGACATTTTTCATCAATAGGTTTATTCCATGAGACAAAATCACATTTTGGAAAATTATCACATCCATAAAAAATTCTTCCTTTTTTACTTCTTTTTATAACAATTTCTCCATCAAAACATTTTGGACATTTAACTCCTATTTTTTCAACAAGAGGTTTGGTATTTTTACATTCTGGAAATCCTGGGCAAGCTAAAAATTTACCATATCGTCCCATTTTTATAACCATATTTCTACCACATTTATCACATTTTATATCAGTTACTGGATCCTCTATTTGAATTTTTTCAATATTTTTATAAGCCTTTTCCAAATCGTCTTCTAAACCACTATAAAAGTTTCTAATTAATTCTTTCCAGTATTTTTTACCTTCAGCTATTAAATCTAATTCATCTTCCATTTGTGCTGTGAACTTTTTATCTACTAAGTCTTTAAAATTATCCTCCATAATTTCATTGACAGTAAAACCCAGTTCAGTAGGAACAAATTTTTTTTCTTCAAGAACTACATAGTATCGGCTTTTTATAGTTGAGATTGTTGGTGAATAAGTGGAAGGTCTGCCAATTCCAAGTTCTTCAAGTTCCTTTATCAAAGAAGCTTCATTATACCTAGCTGGTGGATTAGTAAAATGTTGTTCTTTCATTATATCTTTGAATTTTAGGACTTGACCTTCTGTAAGATCTGGTAAGGCCTTCTTTATTTCTTTAGCTAAAATATCATCATAAATTTTCAAATAACCTTCAAACTCTAATTTTGAACCATTTATTCTGAAAATTTCATTATTAGAATTTATGTCTGCACTTATTGTTTGATATATTGCATTTGCCATAAGAGAGGCCACAAATCTTTTCCAAATTAAAGAATACAATTTAAATTGATCTTTCGTCAACGAATCACTAATTGAATAAGGTGTTTTAAATACATCTGTCGGTCTTATACATTCATGTGCATCCTGAATTTTTTCTTTATTATTATTTATTTTAGACGTTTTTGCACCTAAAAAATTTTTCCCGTAATTTTCTTCGATAAATTTTAATCCTGTATTTTTTGCTTCTGCAGAAACTCTAGTAGAATCAGTCCTCATGTAAGTGATAAGACCTACTGACCCTTCTCCCGGTATTTCAATACCTTCATAAAGACTTTGAGCAACCATCATTGTTTTTCTTGTTGGAAAATTAATCTTTCTAGAAGCATCCTGTTGCATAGTAGAAGTAGTATACGGTTTTGAAGATTTTTTTGACCTTTTCCCATTTCTTATATTTTCTACTTTAAAATTATCTTTATCAATATTGTTTATTACTTTATCTGCATCTTTTTCTGTTTTTAAATTTATTTTTTTAATCTTGTCACTTTCTTTTATACCATAATAATCTACTAAAATTTTCTTTCTTCCACTTCTTAAATCTGATTGAACAGTCCAATATTCTTCTGGTATGAAGTTATTTATCTCATCTTCTCTATCACAAATTAATTTTAAAACAACAGATTGTACTCTTCCAGCTGACAATCCAGATTTTACTTTTTTCCACAATAATGGAGATATTTTATAGCCTGCTAGTCTATCTAGCTCTCTTCTAGCTTGTTGAGCATCAACTAAATCCATATCTATCTGTCTAGGATTTTTTATTTCTCTAGCGACAGTATTTTTAGTAATTTCGTTAAAAGTAACTCGATTTTTGCCTTGGGGATCTAAATTTAATATATGGGATAAATGCCATGAAATAGCTTCTCCCTCCCTATCTGGGTCGGTTGCGAGTATTATATTGTCAGATTTCTTAGCTTCTTTTTTTATTTCATTAATTAATTTACCTTTACCCCATATATTCATATATTGTGGTTCAAAATCATTTTCAATATCAATACCTAGTTTAGATTTAGGTAAATCCCTTACGTGTCCAACAGAAGCAATTACTTTGTAATTGCGACCAAGCATTTTTTTAATAGTTTTGGCTTTTGTAGGTGACTCTACAATTACAAGATTTTTCGCCAATATTAACTCTCCTATCTATTCTTAAATTATTCTTTTTACATTTTACAATTACTAATTATATAATTTATATCAATTCCTTAATAAAAGCAAATATATTTCAGAAATAAATTTATTTTATAATTTGAAATTCATTCATCGATAGTCTTTCTATTAATCCCTTGAGTTCAAGTATAGTTAATATTCTATTCGTATCATTTATCTCTTTTTTTGCTTTAATACAAAGAGCATTTACACTAGTGTGTCCATTTTGTATTAAATTGTAAATTTCTAATTCTTCAAGATCTAAATCTATATTAAATATCTTCTCATCAGTATTTACTAAATCAGGATATATATCCAATATATCTTGGATTTCTATTAAAGGAGTAGCACCATCTCTAATTAGCTTATTTGTTCCTACAGAATATATAGAATTAATATTACCAGGCACGCTTAAGACTTCTTTTCCTTGTTCAGCAGCAAGTCTAGCGGTAATTAAACTTCCGCTTCTATCTTTTGCTTCAACTACAACAACTGCTTTCGAAAGACCAGATATAATTCTATTTCTCATAGGAAAAGTGAATTTATTTGGAATAGTTTTTAATGGAAGTTCACTTATTATTGCTCCTCTTTCTAAAATCTTATTATATAAATCTCTATTCGATTTTGGATAAATATAATCTACTCCACTACCTAATACAGCAACTGTATTCAAATCATTTTTAAGTGCTCTCCGATGAGACAGAGCATCTATGCCAAAAGCCATACCACTAACTATTGTAAAATCATAACCTTTTAAATCATCAATTATTTTATTTACCATAGCTTTCCCATAAGTTGAATGTGACCTTGCTCCTACAAAAGCCAATGGATTATTCAATATCAAATTACCTCGTATATATAATACCGATGGAGGATTTTCAATATAACGAAGTTCATTTGGATAATCTTTATCAATTATTGTAAGTACTTCAATATTTTTTTTATTAATTTCGTTATTAACTTTATTCAGAATATTATCAATTTGATTTTTCATTTCAATCAATTTATCATAAGATCTCTTGGTTAAAATCTCTTCTTTTATATAATTAACTAAATAAAAATCATTTATATCAATATCATTATCTTTCAAATAATTATATATTTTTAAGGAATTTTCACTACTGAAGAAAATTGAATTTAAAAAAATTAAAAATTCTCTATCATTCACATCAAGCACCCCAGAACTTATTATCGACAGATCTATATTGTATACTTTCCAATATATGCATTTCTTGAATTTTAGTGCTTTTATCTAAATCCGCTATAGTTCTAGCAGTCTTTAAAATCTTGTTATAAGTTCTAGCCGACATAGAATATTTACGAAATGCCAATTCAAGAATTTTCCTTGATGAGTCATCTAATTCACAGTATTTTTTAAGATCTTTTTCAGGAATTTCAGAATTATATTTAAAGCTTTTATTTTTATATCTATCTTTCTGTATTTCTCGCACTTCTGTAACCCTTTTTCTTATTTCTTCAGAAGTTTCACCAATTCTATCAGAGGAAATATCTTTATAATTAACTTCATCTACTTCAAGGTGAATGTCAATTCTATCTAATAATGGATGTGATATTTTTGATAAATATCTAGAAATTTCATATGGACTACAAGTACATTCATGATTTTTTGAATTATGATAACCACAAGGACAAGGATTTAAGGCACAAATAAGCTGAAAATCTGCAGGATACTTTACATTTGCATTTGCACGCGATATATTGATTTCTTTTGATTCCATAGGTTGTCGTAATACTTCTAATACTGACTTTGAAAATTCAGGCAATTCATCTAAAAATAATATTCCATTATGAGCCAACGATATTTCACCAGGTTTTGGTATTCTCCCACCTCCTATTAATGAAACAGCGGATGCTGTATGATGAGGTGAGCGAAAAGGGGGTATAGTAATAAGGCTATTATTTTCAAGTAGTCCTGAAATAGAATAGATTTTAGTTACTTCAATTGCTTCTTCAAAATCTAATGGTGGTAAAATAGTTGGAAACCTTTTAGCTGCCATAGTTTTACCAGAACCAGGCGATCCAATTATTAAAATATTGGCCTTAGAGCTTGCGGCAATTTCCATAGCTCTTTTTAAGTTTTCTTGACCTTTAATATCAGAAAAGTCTAATTGATAATTCACTTTTTCACGAAAAAATTCACCTATTGATCTTTCTATCTTTAACTCCCCTCTTAGAAATAATACAACCTCTTCTAAATTCTTAACTGGGTAAATTTCTACATCGCTTATAATAGAACATTCTTTTCTATTATCATAAGGAACTATAAATTTAGTATGTCCTTTCTCCCTCATAGATATAACCATTGGTAGAGCCCCATGAATCTTATTAACTTTGCCATCTAAAGTAAGTTCACCTAAATAAATAAAAGAATTATTTTCAATTCCCAATTCTTCATCAGAACTTAAAATCGCCATAGCAATTGCCAAATCTAGCTGTGTTCCGTCCTTCTTTAAATCAGCTGGTGCTAAATTTATAATAATTTTTTTACGCGGAAAATCGTATCCACTATTTTTAATAGCCGATCTGACTCTTTCTATAGACTCGCGGACTGCACCTTCTGCTAATCCTATTAGTGTCACTTTTGGCAATCCATTAGCTAAATCAACTTCGACTTGAACCTCATGACCATTTAATCCTGTTAAAGAACAGGTTTTAGTAAAAGTATACATAATAAATCTCCTATTTAAATTTATAAATCTCACCCATAAAAGTTTCTTCCTTAACAATATAATTTCTATTTACCAATTCTTCTAAGATGATTTTCATTTCATCATAAGAATAGTAAAGGCTATTTTTTTTATTTATAGATTGAATTAAATTATTAATACCCCCTACATCTACAGGAAGAAAATCTTTTATCGTATAAAATATATCTTCAAATCTTTTCTCGTCTCTATTTTCTAATTCATCAAATGGGTTTTCAGTATGCGGTGAAATCGTATTAGCTGCTCTGATTCTAACAAAAGAAGTCCTTCCTTTTTTTGCAGAAGATATAAATACATCACCAGAACTTAGATAAGGTAATCTTTTGGTTTCATCAGAAGATAAGTCCGTTTCTTCTTTAATAGTATCAATGTCAGAAGCTCTAACAGTTCTAAAAATTAATTTAGTATTCAACTGTGCAGTTATAGTGTCATCTAATAGAGTTGGACGTTGAGTAGCTAGTATAAGAAAAACTCCATACTTACGACCTTCTTGAGATATTTCTCTTAAAATAGTTTTTGAAGGAGTTTCATATCCTTTTGGGGCAAAATTATGAGCTTCATCTGTTATTAAAATAAAAGGAGGGAAATATTCTTTGGTACTTTTAGAATTTCTATGAATTTCATCTCTATATTCTTTTCTAAGATAATATAATTTAGAAAGCAAATATGTTGAAAAAATATTAATAATTTTTGTTGAGCCTTGCAACACCACAAGTTTTCTATTTTTTAATAATTCCATTATGATATCTATATTGTGTGAAAAAATTCCTTCATGAAATAAATTGTTAAGTCTCCATAACACACCTCTGACACTTAAAGAATTACAAATTTTGTCATAACTTTCATAAATATTTAAAACCATTTGTAGTCTCTTTTTTTCATCTATGTCTCCAGTTTCATTTGTTGCCTGGATAATTTTTTCTCTAGAGCCATATTCTTGTCCTTCCAGCAACATATCTAATTTATTTCTGAAGGAATCAAAATTAGAACCATTTTTCATCATTACATCTATTACATTCTTCATAGAATCAGTAAGTTCTGAAACAGCATTTAACAAATTTTTTAAATCACGTTTATCCAAGTCCTGAAATTTTATCCCAGTATTAACTCCAATTTCTAAACATGAAAATTTATCATCGTATTTTCTTTGAGCATAATCTGATAAATTGCTAAAATCCATTTCATAATGAGGATCTAACACAACTGTAGGTATATTCTTATCAATAAGTTCTTCAATTATTACTCTAAGCCCAAATGACTTGCCACTACCTGAACCGCCAAATATTCCTATATGCGGATATTGATGCATAGATTTATAATTAAATAAATACGGTAATTCATTTTGAACTTTTAATTTATCGTTATCTAATGTATATAGTAAATTTTTATATTGATCATCCATGTCTTTGGCAATATTATCTGTATTTTTGATTGTCCCTAAAATTAATGCATCTTCAGGTTCAATATCAATAAGTAAATCTTTAATTTCATGAAATTCGGGAGTTCTGACATCATCACCTGTTAAAGGTGGATAAAGTAGTTCTTCAAAAAATCTCAATTTACAAACATATACTGTTTCTTTATCTATATTATATCCAAGAGCGTTTAAACTTGTGAGTACAGAACTATCTATAAAATCTCCACCCATATCCAAAGGAATAAATCTATTAAATGTCTTAGATTCTACAACGCCTCCAATAATATCTCCTAGAACAGGATCTTCTACTATTAAAAATTCATTATTTCTAAAATTTTTATCTTTAGAGCCTATAAAAACTTCCCTTGTGGTTGTTATGCCTAATACTTTCATAATTTCCTCCTACAGTGTTCTTTTATCTCTTTCAGAAATAAAAAATCTTTCATAAATATCTCTATCTAAGAATTCTTCCAATAAAGTTTCAATAATTTCATCAGTAATTTTTACATCTTTATCTACAATATCAAGCCATAGTGGTACTCCTCTAGAATTAATTGGGGTTAATGTATATATTAAGTTGCATATTTCTTTTAAATGTGTTTGCTGTGTATCTAATATATCCACTCCAATAGCTCCTGGAAAATTAGATGTTCGCATAAATGCTGAAGAAAATCCATCTCCATTTTCTAGAAATTTTTTATTAATTTCATTGTTAATAAGTATAGCTTCTCCTATTTCCAACCTATTAAATAATATTTCTCGATCATAAATAGTTTTGTCTAAATCTAACTTGCTAGCTATTAAATTAGTCTTAATATCTTTAATAACACCAAATAAAATTATCCCTTTTTTCTCACAAATTTGTCTTAATTTTTTAAATAATTCTAGACAATGGATTTTATATCTTATAAATCCCCCATCCATCATTAAATATTTCAATTCATATTTATCTATATACTCTAAAGCAGTTTCTATTTCAATACTAGCGAGAAGTTTTTGAGATAAATTACCATCATCAACTGTTTGAGATAAAGCAGGTGTATAAACTGTACTATTAAATACTTCGTTACCATTTGTAGATTTAGCTAAGCCTTGAACAATTTCAATAAAGTGAGGAAAAGCACCACCAGATCTATTATTAGAACCATCTACCCCCACCAATGAATTATATCGAATTATATTTTCATTATCTATTTTTTTCAGCTTAATAAGTTCACCAATTTCAGTTTTTAACTTATTCTTAAAATTATTCGAATCTATTGTAAATACTGAGTTATATTTATTCTTTATATCGAAATTTACTTCATTTATTTGAGACTTAAGATTATCTAAATTTATCATAAATCTAAACTCTCCTTATAAACTTCATTTTTGGGCAAATTATACTTTTTAGAAACTACTTTAACGGCTTTTGATTTACTATTTCCATTATTAATCTCCTGTAATATTAAAGATTTTATATCATAATTAATCGTTCCACGACTACCTTCTATAACTACTACAAATTCTCCTTTTTCCATTAAATCAATACCTTGTATTTCTTCAGTATTGATTCTGATAGTTTCTTCAAAAACTTTGGTAATTTCGCGAGATATCGATATATTTCTTTTTCCAAAAACTTCATAAACATCTTTTAAAAATTCCTTTATTCTATGAGGCGCTTCATAAAATATTAATGTATACTTTACATCTTTTAGTTCGTTTAATTCTTTTTTCCTTGCAGATGATTTGCTGGAACAAAAACCGTAAAATAAAAAATGTTCTGTCTCAAGTCCAGATAAAACTAGGGCTGTTAAAGCTGCGTTAGCACCGGGCAACACTCGAAACTCTATATTATGAGCTATTAATTCTTCAATAAGAACATACCCAGGATCGCTAATACCAGGCATTCCAGCATCACTAATTATTGCAATGTTATTACTATTTTCTAATTCTATAATTTTTTGTGCCATAGATTTTTCATTGAATTTATGATATGAATAAAGCTTTGTACTTATATTGTAGTGATTTAATAATTTTAAAGAATTTCTCTTATCTTCAGCGAAAATAATATCAACAGATTTTAATATTTCAATTGTTCTTAGTGTAATGTCTTTCAAATTTCCTATTGGTGTCGGACAAAAATATATCATATTAAAACCTCATTTTCATATACTTTTTTCATTTCTTCAGTATAATCTCCTTCATTGTTTACATAAAAGTCTATAAAGGTATTTCCAAAATTAGCCTGTTTCTTTGCTATTATAATTGATGATTTAGAAGACTTATTGAATTCATTATGTATATTTATAATGGATTTTACTTTCATAGAATTTTTATTAATTTTAAATATTGCTTCAGCTAGTCTAAAAGTAGGATATATCATAGTAAATGTACCAGAGTTTTTTAACAAATATTTAATAATATCTAATCCTTCTAATAAATCAAAATTATGCTTAGCTAAAGTAGTCTTAAATTTTATATTACTGTAATCATAATAAGGTGGATTTATAACCACATTATCAAAACAATTAGTTTTAAACATCGATTTTAAATTAAAAATATCTTCTTGAAGAATTAATATTTTTTCTTCTAGATTATTTTCTTTTATAGATCGTTTTAAACAACTAACTACTTCGGTATTTTTATCTACACAATATATTTTTTTGAACCTTTCTTCAACACGCAAACTAACAATTCCTGTTCCACATCCTAAATCTAATAAATTTTCTCCACCTTTTATATGAGAAGACAAAATTAAAGAATCAGTAGTATATTTAAATTCATCATCTTTCTGATAGATAATATGCTTTGTTCCTATTACTTGATCCCTATTCATCTTTTACTCCTGTCAAAACATAATTTGCATCTTCAAGTTTTTGTAAGAAAAATTTCTTACTTTTCAAATCCACAGTATTTTCTAATTTACCACCACTTTTAAAGTCCTCAAGTTTTATTATATTATATGTCAATTTATTATTTTCCCAATATCTATTAACAAAAGTAGGAATAACATTCACATTCTTTACTTCAGTCTTATCATTAATTTTTAAGAGTGTAATCTTAACCATACAACCTGTCTCTACTCCTTCACGGTGTATAAATTCCTGTCTCTGATTAGAAAGAAAATTTCCCATAGAATAAATAATAAATTTACTTTCACCACTGGATTCTATATTTTCATATCTTTGTAATACATGTGGATGAGAACCTAAAATTATGTCTGCACCATATTCGAAGAGTTTATCTTTTAAATAAATTTGCCGTTCACTAGGTTTATGCTGGTATTCTATTCCCCAATGAGGATAAACAATGACAACATCACTATTTTCCTTTAGTTCTTGTATATCCCTCTTTACATCTTGAGAAAAAGTATTAACAAAATATTCTTTTCCTCTTATTATAGAATCCATTCCATTTAAAGTATCTGTAAAAGAAATTAACCCTACTTTAATGCCCTTAACATCGATAATCTTGCCCTTAGAGCTATCATTTAAATTTGTACCAAAATATCTAATATTATTGTCTTTCATATTATTTATCGTATCTATTAATCCTTCGATGCCTGTATCTAATGCATGATTATTAGCAGTGGACATAGCATCAAAACCTACATTTTTAAGAGAATCGATACTCTCTTTTGGAAAATTAAATAAAGGAAATCCACTCAATTCTCTATTTAAATTAGTAGTCCCCTCAAAATTTGCGATTGTTAAATCTGCAGAATTAATATCTTCATAAACGTTGGAAAATATAGGGCTAAAATCATAAGTCCCATTCTCATTGTAGTTTTTTATTATTGGTTGATGAAAAATCAAATCACCCATACCCAGTATCTCAATTTCTGTAGTTTTAGAAACCTTGCTATCATTAATAATATTAGATTTATTAGATAAATTATCAGTTTTTGATACATCACACGAAATTAATAATAATAAAATAAATAATAGAAATATCGCTTTTAACTTATTTTTCATCTATATTTTGCCTTTCAATTTTACTAAATTCGCACCCACAATAATCCTGTCTATACATATTAAATTCTTTTGTCAATTCTACAGATCGTTTAAAACCATTTTTCTTTTTGAAATCTGAATATAGATATTTTACATCATATTTTACCGATAGAAATTGGCCTATTCTATTTAAAACCTGAGAATCTTTATGAGGAGATATTGATAAAGTTGTAGTAAAATAATCAAAATTATAATTTTTAGCATATTTAGCAGCTTGTTCTAACCTTTGCATATAACATTTGAAACATCTGGCGCCACCTTCAGGATATTTTTCAAACCCTCTTATATACTCTAAGAATTCTTGATGGATGTATTCTTCTACTACAATATTTATCTCATCATTCAAATCCATATCTTTTAATAATTCAACTTGTTCTTTACTTCTTCTTTTATATTCACTCTCGGAATCTATATTAGGATTATAATAGAATACAGTAATTTTAAAATATTCCTTAATTTTCTCTAGAACTGCTGAAGAACATGGCCCACAGCAAGAATGTAAAAGTAATTTTGGCTTTTTATTATCTATATTATTTATAATATTTTCCATCTTTTTGTTATAATTAATCTTGTTCATTTAGCACCTAAAAATCAAGACTAGCGATTGCTAGCCTTTATAATTTAATTCGAATTAACTTTATATATATTATTAGTTAAATAAATAATTAATCCAATAATAACGAGCACAATACTTACGATTTGTGAGACTCTAAAAGAACCTAAATATAATGAATCAGTTCTCATACCTTCTATAAAAAATCTTGCAATTCCATACACAATAAAATATATAGACATTATTTGCCCCTCAAATTTTTGTCTTTTTGACAAGTAAAAATATAAGAATATAAATAGACAAAAATTTACAAAAGATTCATAAAAAAAAGTAGGATGAACTCTTTCACCATTTACAATAATAGCCCAAGAAACATCAGTAACTCCACCATGTGCTTCGCCATTTATAAAATTACCCCATCTTCCAATTGACTGTGCTAATGCAAGCCCTGGAGCAATACAATCAGCAAGTGTTAAAAACTTAATGTTTTTGATTTTACAAAAAATATATAAGCTTATTAAACCTGCAATTATTCCACCATAAATAGCTAAACCGCCATTTCGTATAGCAAGTATTTCATCTAAATGTTTTGAATAATATTCCCATTCAAAAATTACATAATAGAGTCTGGCGCCTAGCACACCAAATAATAATACAATAATTGAAATATCTGTACTAATACTTTCATACATGCCATTAATATATTTTTTACGTTTAGCCATGTTTTCTGTAATAAATACAGCAAGTAAGGCACCTATTGCTATAAGAATTCCATACCAACGAATCTCTAGTCCAAATAAATTTACTGCTATTGGATTAATAGAATTCAAGATTCTAGCTCCTTCATAATAGATACTCCTGCAGATACTCCTAATCTATCAGCTCCATTTTTTATCATCAATTTTGCTTTATCTAAATCTCTTATTCCTCCACTAGCTTTAACTTTCACTTTATTTGAAGTAGATTCATTCATTAATTTAACATCTGAAGCTTCTGCACCTGACGTAGAAAAACCTGTTGAAGTCTTTACAAAATCAGCACCAGCTCTTTCAGATAATTCACACGCTTTTACTATTTCTTCTTTGGTTAAAAGACAATTCTCTAATATAACTTTTAAAATAGCATTATTTTTGTGACTTTCATCAGCAAGAGATTTTATCTCTTCTACAACTTCAGAAAATTTGCCTGATTTTAATAGGCCAATATTAATAACCATATCTATCTCACTTGCGCCGTTATTAATTGCATCTTTAGCTTCAAATAATTTTGTTTCCTTTGTATTCGCTCCTAAAGGAAATCCTATGACAGTACAAACTTTAACCTCAGTATTTTTTAATAAATCAGCACATTTTTTTACCCATATTGGATTTACACAAACAGACCAAAAATTATATTCTTTGGCTTCTTCAATAAGTTTATCAATTTGTTCTTCAGTAACTTCTGGCTTTAATAATGTGTGATCAATAATTCTATTCATTTTCATATTTAATTCCTTTCCCAAGAAGTATATACATCTTGAACATCATCGTTATCTTCAAGAGCATCAATAAGTTTTTCCATATTCTTAATATCATCTTCACTTGTAAGGTCTACTGTGGTTTGGGGAAGATATGTGATATCAGATTCTACAAAAGTATATCCATCATCTTCGAGTGATTTCCTAACTTGATGATAATCTTCAGGAGATGTTATAATTTCAAATCCCTCTCCCATATCTTTTACATCTTCAGCTCCATATTCAATTACCTCAAGAGTAAACTCATCTTCATCTATTCCATCTTTTAAAACACCCAAAACTCCCTTTTGATCAAACATAAAAGATACACAACCAGGTTGACCTAAGTTGCCATTATATTTATCAAATAAATGTCTAATTTCAGGTGCAGTTCTATTCCTATTATCAGTTAAACAACTTACCATAACAGCTACACCATTAGGACCATACCCTTCATACATGACTTCTTCAAAAGCATCTGAGCTTTCTGAGCCGCTTCCTTTTTTTATTGCTCTTTCTATATTATCATTAGGCATATTTTCCGCTTTAGCTTTATCAATTGCAACTTTTAAAGAAGAATTATATTCAGGATCAAGTCCTCCTTCTTTAGCAGCAACCGTAATTTGTCTTGCTAATTTTGTAAAAATTTTACCTCTTTTGGCATCCTCTTTTCCTTTTTTATTTTTAATATTATTCCATTTAGAATGACCTGCCATAATATCACCTTTCCATATATCTAATTGTCAATAATTAACATTATTTACTCTAACTTATAGTATATATTATTTTAGTTCACTGTCAAAACATTTAAGTTAAGAATTTTTAAAATATGATATAATATCATAAAAGAAGGGGTTATGATGATTAATATGAATAATTTTTATAGTAGGCCTGCTTGGATAGAAGTTGACTTAAATAAATTTAGAAATAATATAGTTTCTATAAAAAATAGACTTACTCCAGGTACTGAAATTATGAGTGTTGTGAAAGCTGACGGTTATAAACATGGAGCTATACCTCTAGTAAGAGAGGCTGTTGATTTAGGAATAAGTTATTTCGCCGTAGCAACTTTCTCAGAAGCATTGATTTTAAAAAAAGAATTCTCTAATATTCATATCTTAAAATTGGGCTATACTCCTGATTATCTTATAGAGGAAAGTATTAAAGAAGATATTGCGTCTACAATTTATACTGTAGAACAAGCTGAGAAATTTGATAAAATTGCTAAATCTTTAAATAAAAAAGCTATAGTACATATATCTATAGATACGGGAATGTCCAGAATTGGATTTATTCCAAATGAAGATTCTTTAAATAAGATTTTACAAATTTTTGAGCTTGAGAATCTAGAAATTGAAGGAATTTTTTCACATTTCGCTGCCGCTGATTCTGATAAAAATTTTACTAAAGAACAATTTGTTAAATTTAAAAAATTTACAGATACATTAATTTTTAACGGTTGTCATTTCAAATTCAAACATATTGCAAATTCAGCTGCTATTTTATATACTCGTGAATATGACTTAGATATGGCCAGGCCAGGTGTAATTCAATACGGTTATACCGATACTAAAGAATGTGCACAAATTTACGGGCTTGAACCAATTCTTAGTGTAAAAGCCGAAATATCTAATGTCAAATATGTAGAAAATGGTCAGTCTGTTGGATATTCACGAAAATATTATACTAGTAAGAAAACAAAAGTTGTAACTCTTCCTATAGGATATGCTGATGGTTTTCCTCGTATTTTATCTGATAGGATAAATGTACTAATTAATGGTATAAAATGTCCTCAAATTGGTTATATCTGCATGGATCAATTAATGGTTGATGCTACAGGCGTTAATTGTGAGATTGGTGATGAAGCAGTAATTATTGGTAAACAAGACAGAGAAGAAATTAGCGTTAGAGATATATGTAATTTAAGTGGAGATTGTGAGACATCTTTTATTACTCACTTTGATAAGAGACTCCCTAGATTATATTATAAAGATAATAAAGTGATTGAAGTAATCTAAAAACTTCTCATAAAACTAAAATCGCATTAAATGGAATTTAAATAATAACTATACAGATTATTTATGAATTTAATTAATCTATTATTAAAATATAAACTAATATGAAATAACAAAACTACTTATGATTTTTATATCTCATAAGTAGTTTTGTCTTTCGCAAATACTTTAAGCATGTTCTTCATTAGAGTTATCATTTTCGATTTCTTCAGAGTCTTCTAAAGCCTCAGAATTAAGTTTTTCTTTGACCTGATAATATTCTGCAAAAATCGCATCTTCTAATTCTTTTCTAGCTTCCGCATTAATAGGATGTGCTATATCTCTAAACTCTCCATTTGGTAGCTTCCTGCTAGGCATGGCTAAAAATAGAGAATCACTTCCTTCAATGATTTTAATGTCGTGAATAACGATTTCATCATTAAACGTTACTGAGACTATGGCTTTTAATTTTCCTTCGGTTGGTAATTTACGAAGTCTAATATCCGTGATGTTCATATATTGTCACCATCTCTTTCTTTACCATATTATAGCATAAAAATTATACGAAATAAATATTTTATATTAAATATTGTAGATATTTTCAATCACTATCATTAATATTCTTAAATTTTTTAAAAATATTACGCAACAATATACCCATATAAATATAAAGTAGAAATCTTTTATGATATAATTAAATTAGTATTGGAGGAAGTAAATTGTTTGAATTTGATATAGATAATAGTGATTATAAAAAAGTATTTTTTATTGGTATTGGTGGTATCTCTATGTCAGCTTTAGCTGAATTAATGCTTTCAAAGGGATATGAAGTTTATGGTAGTGATAGGAATCATTCTATCAACACAGATAAACTTCAAAAAAATGGAGCTACTGTATATTTTTGTCATGATAGGAATAATATAAAAGATATGGATCTAGTAATTTATACTGATGCTATCAGCCTTGACAATGTGGAGTTAAAGCAAGCTATAAAAGATAAAATTGATTTGGTCGATAGAGCCTCTTTCTTAGGAGCTATAATGAAAAACTTTGACTCTTCAATAGCCGTTTCAGGTACTCATGGCAAAACAACTACCACTTCCATGATTGCTGAAATTATTAAAGATGAAAACTCAAATCCAACTATAATGTTAGGAGGACAGCTCAAAGATATTGATGGAAATATAAAAATAGGTTCAGACGAGCTTTTTTTAACAGAAGCTTGTGAATATAAAGCAAATATTTTAAAATATTTTCCTACTACTGCAATAGTTTTAAATATTGATGAAGATCATTTGGATTTTTTTGATAATATTGAACATATTATTGGTACTTTTAAAGGTTATATTGATAATTTAAGTGATAATGATTATGCTATTTTAAATGCAGATGACGAAAATATTTCTCAATTATTTCCTATAAATAATACTAATGTATTTACTTTCGGTATAAAAAATAATGCAAATTTAATGGCTAAGAATATTACATTTGATGAAGAGGGTTACCCAAGTTATGATATTTTCTTAAATGACAAAAATATTAGCAGTGCTAAATTATCTGTTTTAGGAAGGCATAATATCTTAAATTCCCTGGCCGCCATAGCAGCCACATATATTAATGATATACCTATCGAAAAGATTATATCAGGTTTAAAGTCTTATAAAGGTGTTGAAAGAAGATTAGAGTATAAAGGCGATTTTAATGGCGCAATGGTAATGGATGATTACGCCCACCATCCTACTGAAATTAAATCGGCAATTCATGCACTAAAAAAGTCTTGCAAAAGAAATTTAATTACAGTATTTCAACCACATACTTATACAAGAACTAAATTGTTGCTAGACTCTTTCTCTAAATCATTTGATGAATCTGATGTAATTATTATTACTGATATTTATGCTGCTCGCGAAAAAGACTACGGAGATATCCACTCCAAAACTTTAATTAATGCGATAAAAGAACATAAAGATAATGCTTATTACATTGAAACATTTGAAGAAATAGTTGAATATCTAAAAGAAAATCTTAAAAAAGATGACGTTGTTGTGACAATGGGAGCTGGTGATGTATATAAAATTGGAGAATTGCTCCTTCGTTTTAATAATCATAAAAAATAAAAACTTGTAAATACACAATGAAATTATAAAATAAAAAAACAATTGGACCTTCTATAGTCACTATTTAGATAAAGTGAAGGTCCAATTCTTTTTTTATTTAGTTATTTTGATACTAATTTTAAATATATTACCATGACAAAATGAAATAAAAATATAAATTATAGATTATATGTTTTAGAGTTAAATCTATAAAAATAGGTTTTTATAATTCATCATTTAACGCTTTATCAAATGCTTCAATATTTAAATCAATAAATTTTTCAGGAACATTTTTTTCTATAGCAGAAATCCAAGCATCATGAGATATATTTGTAATAAATCTTGCAGCAACTCCAAGCATTATAATATTAGCTACTTGAGGATTACCTAATTTTGCCGCTCCATCTGTAGCATTAACTACTATTACTTCATTGGCAAATTCTTGCATTTTTTCTATTACATTTTCATCATATTCTTCAGCTTCTTGTTGAACTTTTGAAGGAGCCATTTCATAATCATTAATAATAACTTTTGAGTCTTGTTTTTTTAATATATGTCTAAATCGCTTTGCTTCAAGCTTTTCAAATGCTATTAATAAATCTCCTTCCCCTGGATTTATATTCGGTGAATAAACTTTTTTTCCAAGTTTTGCACTTCCCCAAACTTTTCCTCCTCTTTGAGATAAACCTACAACATCATTTGTTTTGACATCAATCCCATCAAAGTTCGCTGCATCAGCAATGATTTGAGTTGCAAGAACTAATCCTTGCCCGCCTACTCCTGCTAAAAGTATATTTTTAGTATCCACATTAAACCTCCTCACTATGGTTAATTTTCTATTTGTTAATATTTCTTCTCTTAATAGCTCCAACTGGGCAAACCTGAGCACAAATTGAACAACCTACACATTGTTTTGGATCTATAGAGGATTTCTTTTTATCTATACCTTTATATTTTTTCATCCTAAGAGGTGGACAATTGGTTTTTATACAAGTCCTACAGCCTATACACACCTTTGGATCAACATAGAAATTAGGTTCTTTAATTTTAAATTTAAGTGCGCATGGTCTTGACGTAATTATAATAGAAACTCCTTCTCTATTGATGGCGTCATTAATTTTTTGTTTAGCCTCTTTATAATTAAACTGATCTATTCTTTCAATATCTTTATATCCCATATCTTTTAAAATATCATCAATTGATATATCTTGACCTATATTATCTCTTTGATAAGAACTTGCAGTTGGCTGCCCACCAGTCATAGCTGTAGTACCATTATCTAGCACTATCATTGTAATTTTCTCATTCCCCTTTAATTGATAGCGTAAGTTAGCAAAACCAGGTAAACCACTATGAAAGAATGTACCATCTCCAATTACTCCCACCAAAGGTCTATCATCATTTAATTTATCAAGTGCAAATCTTAGCCCCTTAATCATACCTACAGACGCTCCCATAGAAATATTCATATTAATTACTTCAAAGGGGTATAATAAGCCCATAGTATAACAACCAATATCACCAACAACCGTTACTTTTGCTTTTTTTAAGATATCAAAAACAGGTCTATGTGGACATCCTGCACAAAATAAAGGTCCTCTAACTGTTGTATCATCCTCAACAACTTCTGGTATTGTCCTTTTAGTTAGCACTCCAGCTTTAATTAAACCATCTTCAATATCTTCTACCATTAATTCTCCAGTAAAAGAAAAATATTTTTTACCTTCACAAGAAATACCATTAATTTTTAATTCATTTTCAATAAAAGGCATCATTTCTTCTATTACAATAATTCTATCAAAGTTTTTAGAAATTTCTTTTATTTTTTTAATAGGAAGTGGATAAATCATTCCTAATTTCAAAACTGAAATATTTGACGCTACTTCCTTAAAATTATTATATGCCATTCCAGATGTGATAATTAAAGTGTCTCCATCATGATTTTTAAATTTATTTATTGAACTATCGTTAGACCACTCACTTATATTCTCAATTCGCTCTTTCATGCTGTATTGATGAGCAAAAGTATGTGGAGGTAACATGCAATATTTAGTAGGATCAGCTTTAAATGGATTTCCATCATGTTGTTTTCTGTCTTCAAGTTCTACTAATGAACGTGAATGACACAGTCTACTTGTGATCCTCATCATCATTGGGCAATTATATTTTTCACTCAAATCTAATGCTATCTTTACATAATCCTTGCTTTCTTGTGAATCACTAGGATCAAATATAGCCATGTTAGCAAACTTTCCTAGTATTCTATTATCTTGCTCATTTTGAGAACTTGCCATTCCAGGATCATCCCCAGTGATAAGTAAAAAACCAGATTCAATTGGAGATTGAACAAAAGTCATAAGTGGATCCATACAAATATTGACCCCAACATGCTTCATAGCAACTAAAGATCTCACACCACCAAAAGTAGCTCCTATGCCTACTTCTAACGCTACTTTCTCATTAGTAGAAAACTCAGAATATATTTCATCATATTTTCTCATGCTATCGATAATTTCTACCGTAGGAGAACCGGGATAAGCTGTAGCTACTTGGCCTCCAGCTTCATAAAATCCCCTAGCAATCGCTTGATTGCCTGATAAAACTTCTTTCTTTGTCAAAATAAACACTCCTTTAAATTCGTTAAAATCTTAATAAATATACATTAATCTAATAAATTAATAAAACTATACATCTCTATTATACCTTTTATTAATAAATTCATCTATAGAATTAAATATATTTATATAATATAATTAATAAAATTTAAAAGATTACATTACTATTCTAAGTCATCGTTTGTACAGTTTCTAATTCTATTTCAAGTACATATTTATCCATATAAAAACCCCCTAAATCCGTTTCAGATGAAGGGGGTAGCAGATGAGAATGGTACTATATTATATATAATATATTCTCAATATTTATTTTTTTATATCAATCTGACCTGAACAAAATACTATTAGTTGATAATTATTAAAAATCAGGTGTTAAATAATTTTATAATCAAAATATAAAATATATTCATTAGTTTTTAGATACAAAATATGAATATATTGGTGGAATAATACTTGGTATAAAAATTAGAATAAAAAATATAATATTTGACTCTGTTTTTAATAATAAAGAAGCAATTAATAGCAGAATGCCACCTACTACAAAAGTATAACCACCAAGTCTATGAGTTTTTTCCCAAACATAATCACTATCTAGAGTCCATGGTGTTCTTATTCCCATAGTGTAATTTCTTTTTGCCTTGGGCAAGAAATTACCAGTGATTATAAACATAAATCCTATAAATATAGATAATACTCTAGCTATATTTATTTTAGAATTAAAAGTATACATTATACTAATAGAAGTAGTTATTGTTGTGATAACAGGAATAATAAATAAAGATATAATATATAATTTATCAGATTGGAACTTTTTTCTAGGATCTTTATTCAACATAAAAACTAAAAACATCTGTACAAAAATCATAACAATAGGAGTGGTAAACATTGCTTTAAACTTCGTTTCATAGGATATTACATTTCCTTGTAGGTCAAAGTTCGTGGGTATAGAGTCAGGCAACTTACCAAAATAGAATAAACCTATAGCCAATGGAATTAACATCATGCATAAACTTATAATAACAAATTTCTTATTTCTCATTAAAATCCTCCTTTTTAAAACTTAAAATATAATTAATCAATTCTTCAAATATAGATGCGTTAAGAGAATATATTCGATAGTTTTTCTCTTTGCGAAAAGTAATTAGGTTAGCATCAACTAATATTTGAAGATGATAACTAATTGTAGCATTAGACATATCAAATTTAGACGCTAAATCACCTGCAGTCATACTATTTTTCTTTAATAAACTTAGAATTTCACGCCTATTTACATCAGAAAGTGCCTTAAAAGTATTCTCTAAACTCAAATCATCACCTCGATTATTAATCTATTTAGATTAATTTCTAAATAGATTGTACGATAAAATTATGTTATTGTCAAACCTAATTTGAATTTTTTTAAAATAGTTAGCTTCTTAAACTTAAAATTTATACAAATCGTTAAAAAATAGTAAAAATAACTTTACAATCCATGAAATATTTGTTAAGATATATGTTGTCTTAGGGGTATAGTTCAGTTGGTAGAACACTGGTCTCCAAAACCAGGTGTCGTGGGTTCGAGTCCTGCTACCCCTGCCATTGATTAAAATCTATAGTTAATGATTTTAAATAAAAAGTCGCTAGATTGGCTATTTATCAAAGTTTGTTGATTTTAAGCCATTAGCGACTTTATTTTTTATTAAAATTTATATTCTGTTATGTTCTGTAGTATTCATTATCATGCATTAATATACATCAATTTACGGTGTGAATTTCATACAATTTCATACTGGAATGTACATTTTGATTTTAAGCTATAATATTATTAAAATACAATTTTACTTTTGATGAGACATTATTGATTTTTATTTACCTTGTCAAAAGTAAATTTTTTTAAATTAATTACTCATCTTTATAATCTTCTGTTTTTATTATGTTAGTAACATCAGTCGGTTTACTATCTGCTATACCTTCGCTTAGCATATAAATACATAATCCACCAACAGCACTTACAAGTGCAACTATACGCTCCGTTGTTTCGGGACTCGCATTAAAAAATGCAATTAATGCAATTATAACTGCACTCACACAAGCCCAAAATTTACGACTACCTAATTTCCTGATTAAATCTTCTTTTTTCACAATTTTACTCCTTTAAAATCTCTATGACACTGTTAAATACAACACTTTAGCTACTATTGTCTAAATACCCTCTAAATCTCATTTTTATTATTATCTAATGTATTCCTATGCCTTAATTCCCACAATAGATGGCAATTTTCTACTTGTGTGAATACCAAAATTATTTTTATAATACATTTGTGTACTTCCACCACCATCTAAAGCTACAGCTCCGTCTATTCCTAATTCAATAACTCTATTTTTAAATTCTGCCATTGTCATAGGAATTGAGTTTATTAAAAATACTTTATCACCTTTAAAAGCGACTCCAGTATGATTAGTTTTTCTTAAAATATCAGCTGGTATCTTTTCTAACTTAGGGTCAAATGATGGATAAAGTCCAACACCGCCAACAGCAAAGTCTACCTTTCTTTTTACTTCATTGATATTGTTAATTCTTTCAATGGTAATATTATTTTCCCCATAAATAAAAGTAGCACGTTTGATATTTTTTTTATAATGATTTTTATCAGCATTTGGTCCTATAGGTTTACCACCGTTAATTGCAATTGCACAAATACTATTAGCACTTGTTACTGGTGCAGTTGTTGTATCAAAAAATACTCCATTTATGCCATATGCTCCAGTATCTCTAATAGTTTTACCATTAATAAACTGAGTGTATAGTTTATCTACGGTTGTTTCTATAATAAATAAACCGTGATGCATATAATTATCTGACTTTTTAAAAAGCTTAGGTTTTGCCGCCGCCGAACCACGATTAATAGATGTCGCTACAGATGTGCCATTAAGATTTATGTTTATTCTTCTTGGTTCTTCTATGTCTCTTTTAAACTGTTTCCACTTTTCCCAATTTCGTCCAAACATATGACCTGGACAGATTTTTCTACTTGCATCAAAGTGTCTTACAACATTATCTGATTTTATGTTAAATCTTAGCATCAAAGTTTTTACTAATTCCACTGCATTAAAATAAGTCTTGCTATAATCCCCATCTGAATTAATACATATCTCTACACTTATACTATTTCTATTTGTAATGCCATACTTTCCTTTACCATCACCAACAGCTCCTGCAGATCTACTATCACCAATAAATTGACATATTTCTGTATCATCAACAAAATAGTGAGCAGATGCCCCTCTAGAGTTTGTACCTACATAATTTCTATGATTTCTAGCAGTAGCACCAGCATTTCTATTACCCGTATCATGTATAACTATATATAAAATTTTACTACCCATGCGAGAATAATTATTTCCTCGTACTGGTAAAAATTCAAATTTTAACAAGATACCCTCCTCTCTTATTTTCTCAATGCATCTAATATCTTGTCACATTTATCATCATGTTTGTCTAATTTGCGATTAAAATCTTTGTTATAATAATCAAGCTTACTTACAGTATCAGCTACTATACGATTAGTAGTTGATAACTCTTTTACAGCATCAGCAAGATTAGTCATAGCATTCTGAAAGTTTGTGTCATTTATTTGCAGATTCCCTAGTTTTTCTATAATTTCTTTCATTTCTCTACTACGACGTTTATCATTCTGTACTATTGTATATACAAAAATTCCTAAAAAAACTACAACTACTGCCCCTGCAATTCCTAAAGATGCGTAAAGTTCTTCTATTGTCTTATACTCCATTTGTCACCCCATTTTAAGTATTAAAAAAGGGAGGATTTAACCTCCCACACACTTATAACAATAATTTTTTATTTAAGCATCAATATCAACAGGCATACCATCAGCATCAAGTCCTAGTGCTTTTAAATCTTCAAGTACTGCCTCTCTCCAAATACCAGGTACTTGTCTAACTTTTTTATTATCAGGATTACAAGTTCTTCTTTGTCTTGAAACTAATCCAACGTATAAATCTAACATTCTTTCCACCTCCCCATTTAAAAATTTGTATAAAAATAGACCTGCGATTGCAGACCCTATCAATACCTTATTTAATTTCATTTCCATTGCCATCATAACCTTTTTCTTTAAGAGCATTTATAACATCTTCTCTTAAATGTTTTGGCACAAGCTTTATCTTTTTATTCTTTTCATCACAAGTTCTTCTGCCATTTATTACTAATCTAACGTATAAATCTATCATTCTTGACCCCCTAATATTTCTTCGTAGATAGTTGCAAGTACCTCTTCCATTTTATTATTGTGATTTAAACCATCCTCATAAATTGTTGCAACAGCTTCAGCTATGTCCGCTGTTCCACCCTCGATAGTATCTAAAGATTCTAAAGTTTGTTTATTGTCTGCATTTGCTGCCCCTTTTAATTTTTGTATAGTCTCTAAATCAGCCTCATTATAAATTTTAACGCCCATTATTCATAACCCCCTTTAACACCTCTTAATACAGAGCTTACATCACTCTCGCCATTTTCTGCAATGATTTTAATACCAATTGCCCATTTATCGGCAGTTTTTGTGCTATTTTTAAAAGCGTAGGCTCTGGCCGCTTTACTCTCAGTACTCATATCTTCCCAAGTCGGCTTTGTGTCATTATAATTATTACAAGCTTTTACAGTTATAACCGCATCACTTGCAAAAATCCCGTGTGGTACTGCTATAACTTTACCAGGTTTTACATCAAACTCATTTATCTTGATTTCAACTTCTAGTCCGTTTGATACACGCTCAAACGTATAAACCCTATACTGTTTATTATCGACTGAAAAATCGTCCCACGCTTCTACTTTAATTGTGTGTTTGCCATATTTAAGTTTTAAAAAGTCATCATGAGGTATTGAGTAACTATATTCTTTACTGTCCTCTACTTCTAAATTTTCGTATATTTTTTTGTTATCTAGATAAACACGACAATAGATTTTATCTTTTTCTACATCAGTCAAACTAAATTTTTGAGTAAATGTATCTTTTTTTGCTCCTAAATCTCCATCACTGTCGCTTATGATAGGTGGGCGATTAATTTTAGTAAAAGTATATCGTCTATAAGCCACACCACCCTTGCCATCATCTGCTTTAATAGTAATTGTATGAGTTGAGCCTATTTCAAAGTTTTTTAAATGCTCATCTGTGATAGTAAAAGATAGGTCTTTATCCTGTGCAGATGATACGGTTGCAATCTCAGTATCATTTAAAATTACAGTTACTTTTACGTCATCGTTATTTTTATCAGTTACTCTATATTCTTTAGTAAATGCTGTACTTTTGCCACCTAAATCACTATCTTGACCGTCGATTGTTGGTGCAGTATTAGATTTAGTAAAAGTATATGTCCTTGTACTTGATGTTGCACCTTTGCTATCTTTAGCAGTTATCTTTATATTGTGTTTACCTAATGTAAAATCAGATATTTTAATTTTATAAGTGTATTTTGCATTTAATGTTACACTTTTATCAGTAACTTTTTTTACATTATCTACAGTAATACTTACAGTACATTTGTCACTATCTGCATCAGATACTATATACTCAATATCAAAATCTTCTGTTTTACTGCCTAAATTTAAATTACTGCCTGATATAGTAGGTGCTTGATTGTCTACACCTTTATATACATACCAGTAACTGCCACTGTAATTATTGTTAGGATAAGCATTTCTTGATGTTGATTTTACATCTTCAATGTAAGAGCCTTTTGAATAGTGGGAGAAAACTCTTTCTGTAGTAGCAACTCTGTAAGTGACTTTATTAACCGCATTGTTTTCCCATTCCCCATCTCTTTTACGACTCTCATGCCCTAAAAAATCAACACTTACTACCTGGTATTTACTCGTATCATCAAAAGGCCAACTGACATCTACTCTTGGGTTAATATTAGCTGTATATAAAGTAATAGTTTGTTCAGGACCCCATGATTTCTCAGTTCTATAATTACTATCTTTCCAAAATTTCCGCCAAATATAATTAGGCATTTAATCACTCCTTTTTGCATCAAAAAAGACAACCCACATTGGATTGCCTTATTACAATTACCTATTATTTATTTTCTTTTCAATAAACTTTCTAAAATCTTCTTTATCCATCTTCCCACTAGCAACATCAAGACCAATTTTTATTAAATCTTTATCACTCCATTTTAAAATATAATTATTTTCTTTTAAAAGAATAACTAAAATCAATACTCCTATACGCTTATTTCCATCTATAAAAGAATGATTTTTTATAAGAGAATATGAAATATTTATAATTTTATCTAAATCATCTGGATAAAGTTCATTTCCTCCAAAAGTTTGAAAAGCACCTCCAATTGCAGATTCAAGAAGTCCCTCATCTCTTAAACCTTTACATCCTCCAGATTTATCAATAATCATTTCTTGTAGTTGTATAACAAAGTCTTTATTTAATCTTTTCATTTAGCAAGTTCCCTAAAAGCGTCAATATGTTCATCAACGAATTTTTCAGCTTCATTATATATCCTAGTTTCATCATTTATAGATATTTTAAACGGTATGGCTTGTTCTCGTATAGCTTGTTTTAAAAATACATTAACCGCACTTGATATATTCATCCCAAGTTCACTAAATAACTTATCTGCTTGTTCTTTTACTTCATTGTCTATTCTTACACTAATAGTTGTATTTGCCATAATATCACTCCTTAATGTTATTTTATCAAATATTACGACAATGTCAATACAATGTAATATTAACTCCAAACCTCCCCTCTAGGCTCATCATAATAACCTCTAATAACTTTAATGTTATCCAAATCGTCAAAAGTTACACCAAAAGCATTAGCAATAAGTCCATTTAGCGTTGTCATCTCTAAACCATCTGTTTTTAAAGCCTGTTGTAATAATACATTGTCAACATACTTTCTCCATTCATATAATATTGCAACTGCCACATCAACATTGCCAAGATTCATTTCACTAAGGTCAGTACCTTCTTCGATTACTTCTCCTTCGTAAAATTTAAGATGTACTAATCTATTGCCATTATCAGCAACACCCATATCTACAACCTCAAAAGTCCAAGGCAATTCCACAATTCTGTCAGCAAAACCTGTCATCATATAAGTGTTGTATTTTTGAAAATTTTTTAAAACCTCATCTATACCAAAATAAGGATTTTCAACAACACTTAGACCCGTATATCCATTAATATCTGCCATCACTAATCACCTCATTTTCTACCCTAATTTCAACAACCGCTAAAAACTTATATCTGCTTGATTTTACAACCTCCATGTCCTGCGTTTGTAAAATATCACCATCAGTATCAATAATATCTATCTTTGTTATCTCACCATCTTTAGACGATAAACTAACAAATACTTTAATAACATTTTTATCAATAGTTTTTTTCTTGATAGTGCCATCAATAACATTATCACCCATGTATACCTTAGCACTTGCAATTCTGTCGTATAACTTTTTTGCAATTTTATTTAACTGATTATTAGGTATCATCTCTTAACAACCCCACTTTTAATCTCTCCAACATTAAACTGTCTTTGCCTTTTAGCTGCCCCATTATTTTTAACATTAATACTGTTAACAATCTTTTTACCAGTGTATTGATGTTTAAAAATAGTACCGCATTTATGATGATGCCCTACAGGATAAAAAGGATTGGTGTAAGTGTCTGTCTTATCTTTAATAACTAATTCATCTAAAATATAAAGCCTAAATGACATCAAAAGATTTGCTGGTATTATCTTTCTAAGTTCCTTCTCAAGCCATGGTATATCAAATTCAGCTTTTTGTATTTTTAACTCAAATATTATTTCATAGTCGTTATACAAAAGCTCAACTTCATAATTATTTTTACCTACAGCCGCATCCATCCACTTCAAAAGAGTCCTATGAGTCCACCTTATTTTTTTATTCCACAAAAGATAAACTCTTTTTCTTCTGTCATTAAGCGTTTCATCTTCTCTAGCTTCTATCCCAAGTATTTTTTCATATCTATATATCCCATATTCGCTAGCCTGTAGAATAAATTTATCTGCATAAGTTTTAAGGATTCTTCTTGTTAAAAAATCAAATTCTAGACTCTCACTATCTGTCCAGTCTATCCAGTCAGGCGACTTTGCAATAGTTTCATAGTCGTTATAAGCAGCTAAATCAACTTTTCTTTTTACTTCTATTTCTCTACCACTAAAGTCTCCTTCAGTATCAAAATACCAAAGTTCTTCAATTTCTCTACCTTTAGCCATTCACTTTCACCGCATTTAAAAAAGGAATCTCATTTTCTTCTAAGATTCCATTTCTCTCATAGTTTTCTAATTTTGTATTATATACATCAATTACTCCATCAATATCTAATATCAAAGATTCTAATTTTGATACTCTAACAATTGTTGACTTTTCTTTCTCCCATTCTTTCCTTAATTGCAAGAAATAAGGTTCTAGAATATTTTTTATTTTTCTTTCAATCTCATCTTTTTCAAAGTTATCTCTTAAAGTTACATTTAAAGATAAGTTTAAATCTTTTTTACCAGCACCCTCAACAGTTACTAAGTGTCCAATTGGAGCAAGCCCAAAACCCTTTTGATTATTAGGTACTGGATCCAATATTTCTTGTACTTTGCTTACTAGTTCTGTTGCAGGTGCATTATACTTTGAATCAGTAAATACTATCTTTACAGTTCCACCGCCATTCCAAACAGGATATACTTTAACACCTCCTACACCTTGGGTAGCGTGACACCAATCAAGATATTGGTCAATATTTCCGCCATAAGCATTGGTATTTATGTGTCTAAAATATCTTTCCCTAAAATCCTCAGTTTCTTCCTCTTCTTCTCCAGGTTTTATAACTCCAACTATAACTGCGTGTTTAAGTCCATTTATATTTTCAATAGGAATTAATTTCCCATAAGGAACATTTCCTATTTCTCCAATTTCTTCACAAGTAAGTTCGTAATAATAAAGCTCTTTTTCCTTTCCTAAAAACTTAGTGGCCATAAAGTTAAGACTATCAAAATTAAATCGTGAATTTAAAGGCAGTTCTATATTAAATTCTCCCTTAACTATGGCTTGTGTTGCTGGAAAAGGTGTAAGTGCTCTATCTCTTGCAACTGCTTTAAGTCCTTCTCTGTCAGCTGTATCCCCATACATATTTTTTAAAATCCAATCAAGAGTCATATATACTAATGAAAGTTCTATTGAAGCTGGTGCTTGTGCATCATATATTATAGAACCTTCACGTTTATCTCTTGTATCATCAACTCTTGATAGCATTCTTTCTAAAAGAAAATCAGCAGAAAATTCATCAAATTGATGTTTATATTCTCTTTGTGCCATTTAAACACCTCCTACTCTATGTTGTCATAGTCAAATTTCCAAGCATTTTCAATTTCAATATCTCCATAAATAGAATTTACTGTAAAAGCTATGCTAAGTTCATCTTTTGGGGATCTCTCTTTTAAATATTTAAAATCGGTAACTGCAATAACTCTATCATCTTTAATTAAACATTCCTCAATTCTTCTTGTAAGTTCCACATAGGCAAAATTTTTAGGTTGACCAAATAGATCCTGTAAAGGCATACCAAAAGTTGGATAAATTAAATGGATCCCATATTCAGTATTAATATTTTTATAAATCATCTGTTTTAAAGCTTCGATACCATCAATATTGCCATAAATCCTTTCAGAGTTAACATGCATTCTATAAGTCTTAGTTGGATCTATTTCTTCTATTAATCCTTGTTGCATGGCTAAGTTTATATCATTTTGTTCAGGAATCATATAATCACCTACTTTTTAATCCCCTTATCGTGTTTGATTTCAATAATTTCTCCTTCAAAAAGCTCTATTGTACCTTCAGTCACCAAAGTAGTAGAACCATCAGAACAATTTCCCTTTAAATTGCATTTAACTTTGCCCTTTAATTTATGCGTTCCATCAAAATAATAATCTACACCGTTAGATCCTTGAGGGCTTGAAGCTTCATATAAGTAGTACCAAACTTGTCCCTCCTGATTAGATTGGAAAACAAAATAATGTCCAATTTCTTCTTCAGTAAACTTCCTATACTTGGGCACAACAAGCCATTCTTCTTTTAATTCTATATCGTCATCTCTCTTAAAAGTAAGAGGTTCCAATTTCTCAAGTTTTGCATGAACTATAGTAGCGGATTTAAGAGTTCCAATATAATCAGCAGTAATTTTTGTCATTATCTTTTTTAATTTAGTTACATTATAATCACTCAACTTAACCTCCTACATATCTATACGCTCTAGTAAAGTTTTTGTATCTATTCCACGCTGTTTGAATTACAGTTTTTCCTTTAGATTGAGATGCTTCTATAACATTTTTACCATCAAACATGATAGCAACATGTCCCTTATTCCACATAACATCACCTGGTTGTGCCTGTTTAACTGGTATTTCAACAAAACCATATCTTTTAGGATTTGATGCAAGGGAACTTGAACTAAATCGTGGCATATTAATTCCCATATCTCTATACGTCCTTACAACAAGACCAGAGCAATCAACCCCACCTTCAGACATAGATTCACCACCCCAAACATATTTAGCACCTAGATATTTCTTTGCTGTTTGAGTTACAGAATTAGTTCCTATAGAACTATTAGAACCTATAATTATGTCATTTCCACTTTTTTGTTTATGATTTTGTTCAAGTTTTTGAGGAGCTATTTCAGGACTAATATCCTTGTTGTAAACCTCTAAATCCATAAAATGGTGTTCCTCCTGAAATTTATGAGTGACATTTTGAACTAACATCATAGAATTAATGTCAATGTCTCCAATAGCCATCATATGAACAGGAACTAAGCTTCCTGCTTTTACATCAAGACGTCCAACAATATTTTTAAGTCTTAACTTTCTGTGTTTCTTATTTAAAACTTGTAAAAGTTCTTTCGCTTTTGCTTCAATATCTAATTCTTCATTGTTAGTTGTGTCTGTATATGATAAAAGACCCCATCTCTTAATAGATTTAGTATCTTCAGCAGTTGCAGACTTAATCTCTTTTTTGTTATCGTCAAGCAGTTTCAAATGCACTCTATTATAAGTGTTTGAATTTATAGAAGTTTCATAATCAAAATCTTCTGTACAATCATAGTCAATAACATCCTTAGTTTTCATGTTTTCAATAGATTTTAGACAAATTTTCCCACCTTTATCAAACATTGTATAAAGTTTTCCAGTATTAGCAGTAGTAATGTCGCTTGCAAATCTTAAAATTTCCCAGAACTCTTTATTTTCTTCAATTCTAGCTGGTATTTTGAATTTTGTATCTTCAATATCTCCTATTTGCAAATTTCTATCTTTACAGATGTTTGTTAATAATTCTTTATAAGTCCAGTCTTTATATTGATAAGTAGCCTTATTTTTAAGATATCTCAACTGGTCGTAACAAGTTGTTGTTATAATCTGTTCACCAGTTCTAGATTTAGTAAAAATATAACCATAGAAAAATATTTCCCCATCAACATAAAATGCAATTGGATTGCCTTCTTGATAGTCCAAGTTTTCATCTTTAACTATATTTAAAACCATTTGCCCAGGTGCCCCATCTCGTGACCAGGTAACTCTAACTTCACCTTCAACTAATACTTCTTGGACTTTACCTCTGTTATCAATAATCACTTTAAATCTATCTTGCATTTGCACCACCAAAAGTTTTATCAAGAAAAGCATTAACTCCGCTTTTAATACCATGAATAACTTTAGAAGCGAGACTCCCATTCTGTTTACCATTTCTCATGGCTATATTACCCTTATTTGAACTGATACCTTTTGAACTATCAGCATTTACATTAATCACCTTTGTTTTAATGGGTATATATTGCTTTAAAAAAATGGAAATAATTAAATCAGCACCATTTTCAGCATCCTCAATTATTTCATAATCTTCAAGAGTTACAGATTTATTGATAGAGTTATTCAAATTTTCTTGATACTGACTTCTTAAAATTATAAATTGGAAAGACTTTTTATTTATTTTTAAATCTTCTAGCTTGTTCAAAACAATTTGAGGACTTATAAACTGTTTAACCGAAGGAAAATCCTCAGAAGGTACTCTAAACTCAAAATTAAACTCTGTTAGTCCAGGCTTTTTTAAAAGATTTAACTCTTCCCCATTTAAGAGAGTTACAATCTTATTTTTATTTTTAATTTTAGTATTTATTTTAGCCGGAGTAATAGGAAGTAGTAAATCATCAATATAAAAATCATAACCCTTTTTAGTGCTCATAAGCAGGTAAACCTCCCATAGTGGATTCAACAGCTTCTGCTAAATCGTCAGTAAGACCTTCCATCCATCCGTCAAGGTCTGCGGTTTCATGGATATCTCCAAAACTATTATTAGCAATAACTTCAAGCTTTTCAAAAGTAAAGTTTTGTATTGCTCTACGTTCTAATAAATCTTTTAAGTGGCTAACATCTTCATTTTTAACCTCTAAACCATCTTTTAATTTTTCTGTGTTTTTCTTTGTGCCCTTAGCAGCATTTTTAGCTTCTTGGATATCTTTAGCAATTCCAGGCATATCTGTATAAGTTGGTATGTCAAAATTCATAGTAGGCTTGGTGTTTTTGTCTTTATTTCCACCAAGTTTTTCAGCTTGTTTTTTTGCAATCTCCTTTTCTCTTTCAAATTTTTCCATATCATATTTTAATTGCAACTCTTTAGTCTTTTCATCTCTTATAGATTGATTTTCGTTGGCTTTTTCTACAGCAGATTGAATTTCGTCGTCTCTTTGTTTTTTATTTCTTTCAGCATCAACTTTAGCACCTGCAAATAAATTAACCTTATCAAATGCTTCAATACTTACACCAGGAATATTGTTAACTAAACCTATTAATTTATTAATAAGTCCAATTGCTCCATTAACCATATCCGTTAATATTCTTAAACCATCTACTTTCATATTATCAAGAGTGTTTAAAACTCCATTTTTAACTTTTTTAATGCCAATTTTAAACATATCCCATTGATATAAAATCACGCTAATTTGTTTTCTATTATTTATCACAAAATCTGCCCAATAGTTTTTAATATTATTCATTACTATTAAATGTGCAACACCAACTCCACCAACTGAGTTCGCCCATTTTAGATATAAACCAATAATAACCCCAATTACTACTCCAATCCGAAATATAGGATTAGATAAAAAAGCAGCATTTAATTCTAAAGTAGAAAGTTCAAGAGCTCCAAAAGCTGCAACTGCTCCCCAAATTATTGGCCCAATAATTCCCCAATGGTCAGCTATAAAATTAAATCCTTTAATGGCAATATCAGTTGCAATAAATATCATATTAGCAACAGTAGTAACTCCATTTATTGCTCTATCTGCAAAAATTTGAAATTCTTCCGAATTGGCAAATTCATTAAGTCTAGCAAGAGCAGGTTCAATATTTTTTACAAACCTATTTTTCATATCAAGAGCAATCTGCCCAAAAGTTTTAGGCATTTTTTCAAATTCCAAATTAATATCATCACTTGCATTAAGTAAAGCGTTTTTAACAACATCAGCAGATAACTGCCCTTCTTCAGCAAGTTTTCTAATTTGACCAATAGGACTATCCATATAGTCAGCTATTATTTGTATTAATTGAGGAGTATTTGACATAACAGCATTTAAATCTTGCCCTCTCAAAACTCCACTAGCCATAGCTTGAGTTAAGTTATACATTACTGATTCAACACCTTGAGCAGAAGTTCCAGATATAGTAAAAAGTTTATTTAAGTTTTCAGCAAAGGCAATTGTTTCTTTGTTGCTAGCAAATGCATCCTTAGCTTGTGCTCCAAGCTTAGAGACAATATCCATTGTCATCTTATATTCTCCTCTAGCCCTCTGGGCAGATTCAAATATCATATTTTGCAGTTCAAGTGTACTTTGATGACCATCATTAATACTATCAAGCCTTGCCCTTATCTGTGTCATCTCATCAGATAATCCAACAAAAGCCTTAACACTTCTAAAAGATCCATAAGTTATTAACGCGGATTTAATAAAGCCTTTGAGTTTATCAGCACTTTTAGAACCCTCTTCAACCCTTTTATTAAACTTTTCTTGTTCTAAAGCAGTTTCTTGAATGGCTGCTTGAGTCTCTCTTATCTTGTCCCTTGCAGCATTTAAACTATCAACATCAAAAGCTTTTTTACCAGCAGTTTCAACATCATAAGCAGAACTAATTACCATATTCATACTTTCAGTAATACTATTTAAAACTCCAGTCATTTGATTTTTTAAAATAATAGTACTTGATAAAACCCCCAAACTTTCACTCCTTTCTTATGTATTAAAAAGAGAGGCTCCCCTCTCTTAAATATATTATTATTTACTCAAGTTTTGTATCTTCAGCATATTTTTCAAGCATTGCTACATACATTGCTTTTGTAGGTTCATCAAATTTGATAAATTCCTCTGGCCTAACTTGGAACTTACTACATACAAAAACATAATAAGCAAGGGAGGTTTCTAAATCCTCCCCTATTAGTTTTTTGCTTCTGTTTTTAACTCATCAAAACTTTTTTTGAGCCCATTAATTTCCATACATTTTTCCAAAAGCCTATTAAACTCTTGTGCATTTAACATTTTATTTAATAATTGTCCCGGTTCCATTACACCATAGCTATCTTGCAATTCTTTGTCTCTTAAATTAGGATATATAACAGTCTCAGTCACTATATCTTTAAAATATTTATCAGTTTTAAATTTATTTTGCCTCCCTTGTATGACTGTAGCTCTATCTGTAGCTAACAAAGCACTGTCAGGCGACATTGCTCTTAATTTCCAGGATATAGCTCCATCTTCATTCTTAAATCTATTCGAAACAATAAAATCAACTTCTTCAAATGGATTAGCAACATTTTCTTTTAAAAAAGCAGTTAAACTCATTTATTAAATCATCCCTTCTAATATATTAAATTCTTCAGGCATATCACAATCTTCAAAAGTACCTGTAATTTTTTCTTCTAGTGTATCAGCAGTTATATCAAGTTTAGCCATGACAGAGCCGTCAATATTACAGTCTCTAAAAATAACAGTGTGCCTTCCAGCATTACTATTTGGATCTTCGTTTGTTATTTGGATGTCAAAGTAAATATCTTTATGTTCTTTTGTGTAAACAATCATTAGTTTTCTAAAAATATCAGTATTGTAATAACAAGTCGCAGACCACTTACCTGAAAGGGTATTAGATCTATTTCCTTTAATTCTAGTTCCAAGTCTTGGAATTTCACTTTTCCCTTTTTCCCAAGAACCTTCAAAATCTTTCAATTGAAATAATAAATATCTATTACCTTCTATAGTCACATATGCAGAACCTTCGGCCCCATGAATAGGCTCTCTAGCATGCATTATTGCTTGATTTAAATTAGGCATTTTTTACCTCCTATCTCACGTGTATTGTCATATAAAGTTTTTGCATTGCCATAACTGGCATCAAAAAGTCATGTACAACAATTGCATCTTTTTCAAAGCCTTTTTCAACAGTTGAATCGTTAGACTCATAATCCTCAATTGCACCAAGTTCTGTTAAAGTTTCTGCGTGTTTAACAAGTTCATTCCAAAAACCAATTCTGCCATCTTCATTATTTTGAACTTTTCCAAGATAATATTTGTTAAAGATTATAGCAATATCTTTTGCTCTTTGATCAAGAACTCTAATTACTTGATTCTTTGAGAAGTCAGAATTTTGATATAAAGTAAATTCTGTAAATGAGTTAATATCTTCAAGAACTCTAACCTCGTCATTTCTTCCATAGAAGAAGAAATAACCATTTTTAATAGCTTGTTCAGCTTCTCTCTTCTTGTAACCCGTATCGATTACATATTCCCCGCCATAAATTTTATTTGTTAGGGAACGATTAATAGGGCACCCTGCCTCTTGGCCAGTCACCCAATAAACCACAGCAGCTTCATTTTCATCATCAGTTACTTTATTAAATACATTGATGAGTCCTTTATGATTTGCTTTATCCTTTTTCATGTTGTAGAGCACAAGTTGAAATTTTACTCCTTCATCTTCTCTCATTCTTCTCATGAATTCCTTATAAAGAAGTTTTACAGTTTCATCAGTACCAGCATAACCAATTACATTAAAGTCATACTTCTCAACTTCTTCTAAATATCTTGAGTGCGATTCTCCAACTACTTTACCATTTTCACCACCAGTAAGCTTTGTACCAACAGTAGTTTCAAGTTCATCAGATTCAGAAGAAAATACTACTGCACTATTTTCTTTAAGTTCTGTAGCTTTTTTAACTAGCTGTTCATTAATAGTAGCATCTCCCATTTTAGTAATTACTAAATATCCATCTTCGTCGATATCTTTTTCGATAATAATTTGTATATCATTTCCTCTGATACCTTCATATTTGGCCGTTACTGTAAGACTTCCTATAGTAGCAGTTGCTTTTTTACCACCTTCATCATTTAACCTATATAAATACAAAGTCTTTGCACCTTGCATTAAATCTCTTAAAGGCTTCATTTTATCGTCTGTAAAAGAATAACCTAATAATTCTAATGATTCATTTTGTAAGTCACTAGCTTCAAGAGTAATTATTTTGCCCGTTTCACCCCAATCAAGTTCCATACCAATGGTTGCATAACCTCTGTCAGAAAAGAAGTTAGATGCCCTTGGAACAGAAACATAGTTAATATATGAACCAGGTAAAACTTTATTCTGTGTAAGAAAAGTTCCTCCACCTAATGCTCCGTATGCCATTATTTAACCTCCCTTGTATTAAAATCATTTACTAACTTGTCAACTTCATTCAAAGTGTATTCTTTATCATCTTCTAGTAAAATTGAAAGCACATCTCTATTCCAAACAAGTTTATCTGCTCTTAAGATAGCATCTTTTGTATATTTAGCAGCTTGTGTTTTATCTGTGCTTGTCTTTTTATCTACCATGAATATTGACCTCCTTTTTTCTCATTAAATCTTCTTCATCATCTTCATCATTTTCATATCTTGGGTCCATTGGATTAATTCCAGGAAAAACTTTATTATTATCTGGCCATGGCTCTGATTCCCACATACCAGGATTAGATTTGTCAGTAGCCTTTTTATAAGGCTCTTTTTCTGTATAGTGAATAATATTTTCTATTTCCATCATAAATGGTTCCTTAAATACTTTTTCTTTAGTAGTATATCTATAATTAATTACAAAATTTATCGAATCATCTTTAATTCTAGACTCTGATTTAAAACTATACACACCACCAGTATCTAAAAATACTTCATGCATTCTGTATAAGAGTGTTTGTTCAATCTCTTCTTTTAAAAAAGCATCTGCTCTCTGGTCTAAATAAACAATATTTACTAAACTATCAACTCTGTATCTCTTTTGAAATTCAGGTGTTATATCTGTATTAACAATACTCACAAAAAAGCAAGGTTCAACTAAACCTTGCTCTACATCCCTTACATATATGTTAATATTCGGAAAAAGTTTATCAATACGATTAACTACTGCTCTTAAGAGTTTTATCATAATTTACTAAAAGCCTCCTCCAAATATTTATCCACTATATTTTCTATCTCTCTATCAATTTTGTTTTCTGCAATTGTAAGCATAAATACACCAGGAACCCACTTTTTATGGTCTCTTGTCCTATGACCAAATTCAACATAGTCTGCATATTCAGTATTATTGTATAAAGTTATTTCAAATTCTGAACCGTTTTTCTTTAAATCTCCTATACTCCAACCGTTTATTAAAGTTTTTGTATCTTTAGGTGTATTATGTTTTACATCCCTAAGTTCTCTCATAGCAATATTTCTTATTGCCTTTTCTATAATGCCATCTATTTGCAATCCAAAATCCTTGAGAGCATCTCTAAATTGTTTTAATTCACTAACGTCAAACTCTATGCTCATTATGCCCACCTCACAAATTCGCTGCATATATACTCATTATGTGTTGCATAAGATTTTACTTTAGCATTTAATAACCTATACTCAAAATGATTTTGAGTAACAATTATCTTAGAATTAATAGGTATATCAATTTCAGGAGCAACAAAGAGCACAAAAGTATTCTCACTAGAAGTCACTAACTCCTCTTCATTATTTTTGGCAGAAGAAAAAGACAGTCTACAAGGTAAATTCTCATAAACTGTCTTTTCTTTAAGTTCACTAACTTTTGTTACTGGATTTTTTATAGTTTTTCGAACTATAACACTACAAATCCCTATATATAAAGTTTCAATTGCCTTTCTATAGGCACCTACCACTCTAGTTTTCTGCATGTAATCGCCTCTTTCTGCCAATTACTCTTTAAAGATGAAATCCAAATCATTAGTTTCTTTTCGCTCATATCGTTGATATTTGAGTTGTCAGAAAGTTCAACAGAAGTATCACCAAGAGTAATCCTTCCACCAAGACTATCAAAATCAAAACTTTCAGGAAGCTTTCCTGACTGAAACATTCTCTCCAAGAAACTTCCTAAAATCATCTCATACAGTAAATAATAAAGTCTTATAGGCACAAAATCTGTATTGCAGAAATTTTTAAGTCTCATAACTTCTTTAACAGCTATGAATTTTATGCTAGAATCAATATCATCAAATCCAGCATCTTTTAAAGTTTCTAAGATTTGACTCGCATATATACTCTCAAAAAAACAATCCATAGGCACTAGATCCTCAAACATAGTTCACCTACTTTAACAAAGCAATTAAATCAGCTTTTCTTACTATGCCTTTTCTATCTATTCCTTTTTCATCAATCAAAGCTTCAAGCTCTTCAACAGTTAAATTTTTAAGATTAGAAGTTTTATCTATTTTAGTTGTTTCATCTTTAATATCAGTATCTTCAATTACAATAGCACCTAATTCTTGAAGTTCCAGTATTTTATTCTCATCTGTTGTTGTATAAACTAAATTATTGAGTTTTAGTTTCATCTAATCACCTCATACATTAGTACATACAAAGATTTGATTTTCTTTTTGCTTTTTAATCCATAAGTCGTGATATTTTCTAAAGTCTATTTTCCAAGCATCAGCTTTTTGGTTAACATCAGGAGTAAAAACTCTTAATTTATCAGTCTTGTTAATACCGATAGGCACATTTGCCGGTGTGATTATCCAATAAATATCCTTAGCTTCTTCATTAGCTTTTAATCCACCCGCTTCTTGACCTAAACTTGTCCCATCTTGTGCATCATATAAAGTTTTAAGCCTTGCAGATGGTGCTATTCTAATAGGACATTCATCAAGTGCTTTTACTTTAAAGCTCATTGTTCCTTGTTTGAAATCAGCAACATTAATTGATTTACCGATTTTAGGTGAATTTTCAATTAAAGCTCTTGTTGTTGTAGACATTGTTAAAATTAGTGGAACATTATCCCCCACAATATCTTGAACAGCTCTAATATGTTCTCTAATTTTATCTAGTGCATTATCAGCAGTTATCTCCACTTTTTCAATTTGATTAGCTTTTTCTGCAATAGAAGCAATCTTAGAATATCTATAAGAATCTATTTCTGGGATAACTTGTTCTGTTTGGAAAACTTTAATCAAATTAGCAGAAGTTGCCACAAAGCCACTCTCATCAACATCCATTGCATCAAGTTGAAAAGTTCTACCTCTGTCTTGTGTCATCTTATAAGTATCATATTTTAAAGTAACTCCGCCTTGCACAAAACCCTTGTCCCTATCATAATCAGCAAGACCAACCGTTGACATTGTAGGTATCTTTACTTCGTCTCCACCATTATAAATTACTTGTCCTGCATTAGCTTCCATCCATCCAGAAGTTAGACCTTTAACTGCATGTTGATCTAACTGTTTCATCATTAATTTTGAATATTCTAAAGTATTAATTGGCATATTCCCCTCCGTTATTCATTAAATACATTTGCGATTTCAGATTCCATCTCACTAATATCTCTTCCACTGCTATCAGGTGGTGTATGTGCATTAAATCTGTCATCATTACTATTCTCTACCTCTTTAAAAAGATAAGGTTTAGATTCTTTTAAACTTTCTACCTGCTCTTTAAGTCCATCAATACCATCATCATTAAACTTAATGTTTTCTCTATCTATAAGTTTTAATAGCACATCTTCGTCTACTGAATTATATGTCCTTACCGCATCTTTAAGTGCAGTATCATTCTTTAAGTTTTTAAGAGCTTCCTCATGCTCTTTTGCCTTTGATTTCCATGTTTCAACAGACTTTTGTATGTCTTCAATATTCATATCTTTGTATGATTTGATTTCTTTATTTGCCGTCTTTATCTGTTCTTCTAAAGTTTTTATTTCTTTATCTTTAGCAGATACTTTTGCTTTTTCTACATTTATGTCTTTCCCATTTTCGTTCATAATCTTATCGATTACTTCTTTTTCTAAACCTAGTTCTTCTAAAAACTCTCTTTTCATATCTTGCTCCTTACGTTTTTTATACGAGTGTTACATTCTCATAGGTTGGATAAGTTTTACGTCAATTCCAGGACAATAAAAAAATCGCATGATTATCACACGATTAATAATTGTATTTATCTAGTTTTTATCATTTTTTCACACGATTAACTCACGATTATTTATTATATAAATCTCGACCAGTCCAAAACTCTTGGATCTATTTCAAACTCCCACTCACCGTTTTCTTTAATATTTATTGGAATAATACTATTTATATAAATCCTCTCATAAATTCCATCACTCCTTTTTAAATCTACTTCTAATGAAAAACTATCGCCAATTGTTGGCAGTTCTTCAATTGGATCTGTTAGTACTATGGATATTTTATTACTTCTTGTTAGACATTTTTTATCACCTAAAACTTTAATTTCTCTTTTTTCTTCAAACAAATTTATTTCTGCATAGTCTAAAATTTCAAAATCCCTAATACCATTTCTTGTAATATAAATTTTAGGATTTTTTGTCTTTAATCTTCTTATTAATGTTTTCATATTTACTCACCACGGTTTAAAATCTTTAACTATTTCATAAGCTTTTTTCATTAATCTATTCTCTTCCAGATACTCAATTCCTTTAGCCATTATTTCCTCCAATAAAAAAACACATCTAACAATTACTCGTCAGTGTGCTTTTTAAGATTACATATTATTTACTTTCAAATATTAATCTACTTTTAATTTTATTGTATATTTTTTCTAATTCTTTTCTTTCATTACTGCAGTCATCACCAGATGTCACTTCAGAACAAATATCAATAATATCATCAACTAAAGAATCAATTTCATCTGTAGTATTAGGATAATATACTTCAATATAATACTCTAAACTATCAAATAAAAAAGAATCAACAATTGATGGCTTTTTATTTAAAATTATTTCAATAATCTCAAAAAATCCGTTTAATTGCTCATTCTTCATATTTCTTTAACCTCCCTTCGTAGTCCCATTCTTTTTTCCTTTTTATTATATTGTGTACTTCAATACCCTTTTTTGTATAAATAGCTTGAATATTTTTATAAAATTTCACTGGCCTATCATCGGATATTTGTTTCATATTAAAATCTTTCTTTAACACTTCTAAGACTTCACTTTTAGTATAACTACCTCTTTGTATTCTACTATAAGTTCTCTCCAGCCCGTGCATATTAAATTCATATCCATATCTTCTAAAATCATGGTATTCGTCTTTTAGTTTTTCTTTGAATGGCTCTTCCCATTTTTTATTATTTATCATATTCATGGTATTGACTTCACGATTTATTTGGTTGTATCTATCAACATTATTATATTTGATATATCTGTATTTTTCAAGATTTTCAACTACTTTATAGCCTAAAATTGAAATAATTCTATTATACTCCTCTTCATCATTATAAGGAGTAACATATCTTCCAAACCACTCCTTATAATTCATATAAGGTACTCTTTCACTTTTGCCAGTTTCAGGATTTCTAGCCATTCTTGTAGTATCCATTCGTCTTTGTATATCATCATCAAAATAAGGTACTGTATCAGTACGGCAATTAGGGTGAAATGGATTGGCAGTAATCCCTGGCATATAGTCTTTGGTATCAAATACCTTGCCATCCATATGTCTACATATCTCACTAGTTTTTAAATCAAGTGTTGCAAGTATCTGATACTTTTTTACCCCTGCATCTTCATATAATTTTTTAGTGGCCATAGAACTAATTGCTGCTGTCTCTGTATACACAAGCCTTGCAGCATTTGCCTTTGATACTCCAAATTCTTTTTCTATAATCTTTATAGACTCTTCAGGGGATGCACCTCTTGCAATGTCTTTCATTAAGTTGTCTCTTAACTTTGATGTTAATTTATTGCCTCTTCCCCAAATTCTTTCGCTGAATTCTTTCCCGTCACTTGTCCAAGGATTATTCAAGACTATCTTTAATTTATCTTTGTTAATTGCTTGTACACTTCGATAACCAGTGATTCTTTGAAGCTCATATAGTTCTTTATAATATCTTTTTTTAAAAGTGTTACCAAGGTGTGCAAATAACCCTTTTTCTTCTCTACTCATTAGACCTGCAACAGTCTTTTTAACTTCTATTTCCATTGCTTGCAGTCTTGATATCCTTACTCTTCTTGATACAATATTGAGTTCTCTTTCAATTTCTGGAGTAATGCTACCTTTTGATTTTTTCATAAACTCATTTAGACCCATCTTAAAGGAATCGAGCTCTTTATTATTTAATAATTTCTTTGCTTCAAATAAAGAAATACCACCTGCTTCTTTTTGTAACTTCAACAGATGGTTATAAATTTTCTCTTGTATTTCATTTATTTCTTCATTATAAAATTTTCTTAGTTCTCTTACATACGCATCAGAATCTTTAAATATTTCTTTATTAAGATTTTCTATTCTCTTGTCCCAGTAGTTCGCCATGAACTTCACCACCTAAGCCTGCGTAATCATCATAGTATTTTAAAGCTTCTTCTCTTTCTTTTTTGATTCTCTTTTCTTCTTCTCTTGCATCAGTAACAAGAGGGTGGCTCGCTCGTAGCGTTTCATTAGATACAATACCTATAGAATTTCTTATCATTTCAACGACTGACTCATCATTAATCATCATTTTTCTCTTAAATGTTATATCGACATCAGAAAAATCAATATTTTTTACAGTTCCAATAAAATCAAACATATAGTCAAAACTTGCAGAGAATTCAAGCTCTAATGCATTGGCATCAAGTTCTAGATCAGCATACATTGCTTTTATATTTAAAGTATTTGGAGCGTTAGAAGTTTTTTCATTGTCTAGATATAAACTCCTTGCATTGTGTGCAATAGCTTTTTTAATGAGTTCGATAATTACTTTATAATTTTCAGAATTAACCTCTACCTCTAATGTATCAACACCACCTTGGCTTCCATCTGCTGTTCTAACTTTTATAGCTTTATACTCTGCAAGGTTTTCTCTAAAATCTTCTAAGTTTTCCCCATCATAGTTTTTGAGTATAAGTATTGAATTCATAGGATTTTCAAACATATTATCAGCATAATTAGATAGGAGTAGGTTAAGTGCATCTTGTAAACACATCACTCTATTTAAAAGTGGCTGTTCATAAGGTTGTCTAAAATATACAAATGGTATTTTCTTATAACTATAAACTAATCCATCTTTTTCTAAGTAAGCTTCTTCTTTTTTATATTCCAAATGTCCATTATCATATTTATAAATTTTTACAGTCTCTTCTGTGTAAAAATAATAATATAGTTCTTTTTTAATTTCATTACCCTCAAACTTGTTTTTCGTTACTTGCAAAATTACTGCTTCTAGACTTTCATTATTATCATTTTTCCAGATAGGTATTACATCTAATGGAGATAGTCTTTTATATTTAATTTCTTCTCCATCTGTATACATAAAAAGCCAAGCAATTCCACAATTATAACTATCAATTGCAAGATAGTTCATTGTTCGCATAAATCTTTTGTCTATAAATTCATTTAAAAACTTCATAGCATTTGTGTTTTTCGAATCAATATTAGGTTTTTCTGCAAAAAGATAATTTCTTTTCTGGTCAAGTGCTCGTGCATACTGATTATCTTTTATTATTGTGTTTGGTAGTCCTCTTATAGTCTTAAGTTCTCCACTCTTACCTATTACAGCCCTCTTCTTCTCGTCGATAGCATGTTTGTAATTGTAATAATCAATGCCTCTTCTCATCTCAATTCTTTTTTCTTCATGAGCAATAATTTTAAGTTCAATATATTTAATTAGTTGCTCTTTAGTTAAATTTTTTAAATCCATAATTCACCTTAAAAACCTATTAAATTAGATCTCATATCTTCAGATAGTGCATATCTAGCTCCGTCAATTCCATGATTGTCTTTATCCTCTAACTTATTTTTTGTATTTCCATCTTTATCCACTTGATAATCTATATTTTCAAATTCTCTTGCAATGTTTGGACACCTCACTGGATCTATTACTATCTCTTCTAAATCATCAAGCCACTTTTCGCCATATTCAACACTGCCTGGTCTCTTGTTTGCTCCGTATATCCTAAGACCATAGTCCCAACATTCATCAATAGACTTAGGCTCTGCACTATCTGCAATTATCTTTGTGTCATTCCAGCCATTAGCTTTAATTCTTTGTGCAGCTAACCTATTGGATAATTTAATTTCGTAAATCTCACCAAATATATAAATTTTTCTTCTAGTCTTATCATAGTGAAGTCTAACAAAAGAAAATGGATCATTAGCATAACCCCAGTCGATACCTTGTCTAATATTGTCAAAATTAAGTAACTCTTTTGTAGTAATTTCTCTGAAAGTTAAATTATCAAAAGGCACTACACCACTCCCTATAGGTTCGCCTAAGTATTCCCATTTGTATTTATTAAGCTTTGTTTCTTTTATATGCTCAGCTTCATCAATAAAGTCTTTAGAAATAAAAGTATTGTCTAAGTAAGTAGAATGATGAACTACTGTATTCTTTGGTATAAACTGAGTTTCATATCTCTTATTAACCCAAGATTGCTTTCTTTTAGGTGGATTGTAAGAATAAAAGAATTTATAATTAATTCCATCTGGAAGTTCTGCTCTTAAAACTGAATTTTCTATCATACTGACTTCATCTTCAGTCTTAAATTCCGCTAACTCCTCTATCCATAGTGTAGCAATAGGGAATTTGGCAACCTTGATAGATTTAATCTTTGAAGGGTCATCAGCACCACGAAAGATTATTGTATTACCTCTCGGAGTATAAGTTATTTTTAATGGACTAATATTAAATTTAAAAAAAGGCTCCAGGTTTAATATGCCTATAGCTTCTTTTAATTGCTCATAACATGACTCCTGCAGAGTGTTTCCAACTTTTCTAACACATAAAGCAGTTATTGGCTTTTGCACAATATCAAGAATTAGTTCAATCGCAATATTTGATGATTTTCCTGAACCTCTTCCGCCTTTGAAAACATATTTTAGATAATTATTAGACTTAATATCTTTATGAATATCTTGGAAAGCTGGTAATATTATATTTGATAGTCTAGGCTTAGATATCATCTACAATCACAACACTTGTATCAGCATCCAGCTCTATTTTATCAGTCCACATGCCAAATCTTTTCCCTAAAAGTTCAGCAGCCTTTATACTATCCCTATTTTGAGTAGGTAACTTTACAACCTCCGGCTTTTCCTCAATACCTAAAAAATTTCCATTTTCATCAAAAGCAGGTTTCTTTGCTAAAACAAGTTGATAATCAATTTCTTGTCTTCTCGCTTGTCTTGTAAGCATTCTAAGTATTTCTCTTTGGTCTGCAATAAGTTCCTCATCAAGCTCTTTCATCTTTTGCTCGATGTATTCCTTAACTTCAGGATTACTAAAAAGACGACTCGCTGCAGCAGCTGCCGTCCCTCTATTTTTAACACTTTTATATACTTTTAAGTAAGACTCAGTCTTGTTGCCAGTGATAATATAATCGTCAGCAACTTGTCTTTGTTTAATTGTTAATGCCATATCATCACCCACCTTTAAGCATTAAAAAAGATACCCCAAATTAATGAGGTATCTTCGGAAGTATTAACAGAAATCCAATACATTTCTTCACTTTATATATTATCAAATTAAAATCGCACAAAACGCACAAAATTATAATTTTCAGTAATTTTAATTTAAAACTATCTCATAATTAATGTTAAATCCATTTAATTGATTATAATTAATATATTTATCTCTTTTTAATCTTCCAGTTACAATACATGGCAATATCCCTAATCTATCAGCAAAATCCTTTATAGAATTACTATCAAAATTAGACATCTTAACAAATTCTTTATAAGCTTTCTCATTTATAAAGAAATCCGCAGCCCATTTATCTGCCCTTGCTTCTTTCAAATTATAATCTTCCTCATTATCTTTATCGGTATAAAAATCATTATTTAAGATATGGGCGATTTCATGCATTAAAGAGAACCAGAATATATCAGCTGACTTATTTCTATCAGTTATTAGCAACAATACTGATCCATTCTTAAATTTTTTTGTTGCTCCCTGTAGACTGGAATTTTTTAAATTTGGCAACCCAATTAAAACAATTCCACATTCTAATAAAATTTCTTTTAGCCTAGGATAAAAATCACTATCTGTTTTGCTAAGCATTTTTTTTATTAGTGGCAGCATAGACTCTAATTTTTTCTTATCTAACTTTATTTCAGTCTTATTTCTTGCTTTATTAGTTGCAATTTCTAACATTACATTTGAATTAACAATTGTCTTTTCGTTAAAAGAATTTACATTTCTATAGCTCACAGAAGGATTAAAATTTGTTAAATAACACAAATTAGAAACGTTGAATAAATTTCTTAATTCTTCAATTTTTTCCTTTAAAGAATATCTCTTATTTATAATAAATTTATTATCTTTAAAATATTTTAAATCTATTAATTTAGAAATCCTTTTTTCATCTTCTAACATTTTCTTTTCAATCTCTAATTTTTTTCTATCATAGGAATTTTGTAAATTCATCCAAGATTGATAATCAACACCTGTTAGCTTTTCTAATTTTAATGCTACCTCAGGTTTTAAATTTGCTTCACCATTAATCAATTCACTCAAAACTTTAGGATTAATATCTAACCTAGCTGCAAATTCATTTTGAGTAATATTTAAATCATCAATAACATCTTCAATGTAAGATCCTGGATGAAAAGCTAATAATCCATCATATTTAATTATATTACTCATAATGTTTCCCCATTTCTTTAAATATAACTTCTGTAATATTTATAGCATTATTAAAAACTTCATCTTTAGGCTTTTCAAGCAAAATTATTAATCTATAACCATCTTTTCTCGATCCTATATCAATTGCATACTGACCTGATCTGTCTCCCTTTAAATCGTGAAAATAAAAAGGCCTATACTCCATAACTGATTTCAAGTTTTCAGCGTTTTCTATGAAGTTAATTGCTTGATAAAGTTTCTTAGCTATTTTTTCTATATAATTCTTTTTTGCAAACTTATAATCAGTGCATAATTTCTTTATCTTATTATTATCATAACTTATTTGCATTATTTCTCCAAATTCTAAATTACCTTTTCGGTAATTTAATTATACATTTATTTACATAAAAAGTCAAAATTTATGCTTAATTATCAGATTTTATTTTAAAAACCTATTATGAATCATCCTTGCATAAGACTCATGAGTACTTCCTAGTGCTTTACTAATCTTTACCCAGCTCCATCCATCAATATATCTCTTCTCAAAAATGTATCTAGTTAAACTGTCATCTATACCGCTTATAAAGTCCTCTATCTCTAGTCTTATATCTCTAGCTTTTTCAAGCCTATCTTTAAGTATTCTATAAAGTTTCCTTTTTTGTTTGTTTTCTACAACGCCTGTAATCGGAATGTGTATCTCTTGATAAGGGTGCTCTGTATTTGAGCCTTTTGTTATATCAGTAACAACTATATCTTTACAACAATTAATTTTAAAATTTATATCTGCAATTTCTTTTTGTAAAACTAAATATTGTGCAAGCTTATCTTTATCCATTACTTCCTCCATTCCACATAAATATAGTCTTCCCAAACTTCCACGTAATAACCTCTGTTATAATAATAATTTACAATTCGTATCCTATCTCTAAATGTTTTAAAAGGTATAGCTAAAACTTTAATCACATCTTATACCATATCTTGCATCACAATATAAACACTATCAATGCCTTCTTCCAAATTTAAAATCTCTAACACAAATTCATCATCTTCAATATAACTATTGCCATAAATTTCATAGTCATCATCATACTTTGCAAGTTCTTCTTTTAATTCTTTAACTGTCATTTTTTTCTCTCCCTCTTACAAATCTTCTTCCTTAATAAATATTCCATTAATTGTTTTTCCTGTTCTTTTTGAAATTTTATTGTATGCAATCTCTAAACACCTTTCAGGACTAATTCCTAATTGCTTGCATAGTATGATTAATGTTACAAATATATCTCCCATTTCAAGCATCATTATTTCAATAGCTTCTTCGTGGTCTTCTTCGTCAAATACATCTCCATAGTTTAAAACATTGTCCATCTCGGTCTTAAATTCAAAAACTTCCTCTACAAATTTTAAAAATTGTTTATCAGCATTTTCTTTTTTTAACAAATCTTTACTATCTGCCCACTTTAAAACTTCTATTCTTAATTCTTCAAAATTCATAAATATCTCCTTATATTTAAAAAATAATTAACATTTCTTAACATTTTCAATTTCTAAACTTCTTGCAAATAAATCTCAACCCTAGGATTAACCTTGTCATATAAAACCCTTGAACCGTCATGACTTGCAATAATTTTAGCATTATCATCTTCAATAACATCTGCAGCAACCAAGATGTCACATGTAGCCTCAAGTAAATTAACTAGATCAACCCTATGTCTAGTTGGCATAAAATAAACGCATTTAAGATTATATTTACCGTTTAATTTTTGCTTGTAGATGCCTGTAATTTGCTTTAAACAGTCCTTTTCATAAGCCACATAAGCCCTAGAAGGCAGTAGCTTATGAAAAGCACCACATTTAACAATCCTAGAAGAATTTTTTTTAGTAATAGGTCTACCATAAAGTGTTAAATGCACTAAATATCAACTCCTAACTTTTTAAACCCCTCTTGCTGCTTTTGCATAGCGATATCTTCAAGTTCTTCTTCTGAGTAACTGTCTGTAATCTGTTCAAAATTTTTAAATTTATTATTCTCTCTTGACGTAAAATCCCTATAAAACCCTTGTGATATCTTTACAAGAGTTGTGTTAGAAACAGTATTTAAATTTAAATTCTCTTGAATCCATTTACTTTTAGAAATACCGTCAATCAGTGCTTCTATATCAATATTTTTATTAATTTTTGAGAGAAAATCAGAAGAAATCTTAATTTTTAAAATCTTATTTAATCTAGATACATAGTCTTTATATATCTCTCTATCCTCTTCTATACTTTCCTTTACTATACTTTGTGTACTTCTGTCTACATTTTCTTTATTCATGTATACATCAATCCCATTAATGTCTACATAAATAATATTTGTATAATCACTAGAATTTATTAAAGAATAATTTTTTATAATCCTAACTTCTTTTCTTCGCTCACAAGCTTTTAAATACCTTTCTTGAATGCCTTTAGAAGTTAATATTTTGAATTTACTACAGAGTTTTTTATCGAAGAAACCAACTTGTACTAACTTATTAATTATTTCTTTAGCGGCACCCTCGGTAATCCCAACTAGGTCAGCAATTACAAAAGGCAAATCTTCGTTAAGTTTGATATAATAGCCCTCATCTTCATAAATTGAAGATAAGAGAGCTATTATAACGGCTATAGAATTTGCACCGCAAGCCATTAGCACCCGCCTAATCTTGATGTCTCTTAAAAAACTTGTATCAAGTGGAAAGTAGCTAATACCCACTGCAATTTTTCTTGCCATATTTCCTCCTCATATTTAATTTTTTATTTAAAAATAGTTTAAACTTCTATATATCTATCAGAAAGGTAAATCTTCCTCATCAATATCTTCTAAATCTTTAAAACTTTCATCTTGAGAATGTACTTCATCTTCATCTTCAACAACTTCTGCATCTGTAATATCAAGTTCAGACATAAGTTGTAAATACTCATCAATTGTAATCTTACAAGCGTCCTTATATCCTCTCTCTTTACAGAACTCTACAATTCTATTCTCCCCTACTGCTTTTAAAAGTTGATCAAATTGTTCTTGTGTTACAGTATTCTTTTTTACTTCAACTTTCTCATCAGAAATTATTTCCTCATTTACTCCCATTTCAGAATTATCATATAAACCTTGGTAATCTTCTGGGAAAGCCTCTCTAAGAGCTTGTACTAACGCAACTTTTCTTATCATTGTTGCCGGTATTTTTTTCCAAGTAGACTGTCCAGTATTATATTCATCAAAAGATACAGTATGATAAAATTCACTTCCATCAGTACGTGTTATTCTGCACCATGCACCAACAAGCGTTTCAACTTGCTTTGCATAAAAAGAGCCTGCTCTTTCATTAATATTGCCCTCTTTATCTAATACAATAATTCCTGCAGTGTAAGTCTTAAAATTTTTATTAGCGTAGGCTCTCTTAATAAAGAAATCTTTGCCAGTAATAATATTCGCAGGACTATTACCAAATTTAACCAAATAAGCATCTCTTAAAAACGGATTAAGCTTTTGATACTTACATAAATTTAAAAATAGTTCTAATTCTTGATCTGTTACTTTATTAGCATCTCCAGATACTAAATAGTTTTTTATAGTTTGCTTATCTAGTGCTACTTCACCACTAGATGTTTCATACTTTACAATTGCATTTGTCATTTTTTACACCTCATCTAATTCTCAAACTTTCAGTTTGTACTAATTCTAAACCTTCGGTTAAAACTCCATTTTGATATGCTTCAAGCAAATCACTTTTCATTGGAGTTCTTGTTACGTTAAAATAATCTTCAGGTATCTTACTCTCATCTATAATATCTATACTGGCTCTATTTTTGGCTATACTAAAACTAAATAATGTAGTTTTAAACTTTTTCTTATCAATTAGCTCCATTTGTTTTTGTAGATATTCTTTTAAATCTTTACTTCTATTTACTATAGATTTTCTTTTATTTTTTAGTCTGTCTTCCTCAGCTTTTAATGCAACAATATCAGCATCCATATTTTTTAAAACTTTTGCGATATTATCAGCTTTAATCTCAATCTCATCATCAATATTTGATAAAGCACTTTTCAAATCATCATCATTTAAATCTATATCTAAAAGATTATTATAAATTTCTGTTAACTCATATAATTTCATCAATATACCTTTCTTATTTTTCCAGTTTCTTCAATTTCATCAACAATTCTTTGCATGCAAGGACTTGCGTCCTCATAGTCATACTCTTCGAATTTCTTCTTACTATGATTCTTACTTAAAAGATTTTTAGCATATGTTTCCTTAACAATAGGTCTAACCTGCACATTACCATCACAAGCATAAACCTTAAAAACTTGTTTAAAATAATAACTCTTATCTCCCTTATTTAATTTAAGATAAATATTTCTAGCAACACTCATATTGCTACCTCACGATTAGAAATCATACTAACAAGTTCAGATAAATATTCATATTCAGATTCCAATTGTCTAATCTTGCCCTTAATATCATTAATATTTTTCTTTATCTCAACTCTTAAACCTTCGTCTGTACATTTCAAATATAAATACTCTGCTTTTTTTAGCTCCATAGTTAACATTTGACTTTCAGGCACAATATCTTCCCATCTTTTAATAATTCTTTGTACTTGATTCATAAAATTACCTCCATTAATTCTTTAAATTGTGATATAATAAAAGCAAATAAAATATTTCTTTATTATTTAGTCCTGTTGTTTAGTCGCTGCAGGACTTTTTTCATTTGCCTTTTCATTTTTCTTAAAATTAACCGCCATTTTGCACAATTCTTCCCAACTAAAAATTACTTTAGTTCCATCTGTAAAATTTATTATTGGATTCTGACTCATTCCTACGCAAATTTTATCTACTCCGTCTAGTTCGCCCTTGTCTTGTTCGTCCTCAATTTTCTCTACTAACACTTGCATAACTAATATATTTTTATTTAATAGTTTCATTCCTTACCCCCTAAGATCTATTTAGCATAATCAACGCTATCAACAAAAAAACTAACGATAAATAACTCATATTACCTCCTTAAACCAAACTAGCAAACAATGCATCAATCAAGCTTGTTCCTACATATAAAAAATAAAAAACTAACTTAATACCAAAATTAAAAGCCAGATAACCAAGTATCATTGCAGCAGCAATACCTATTAATCTTTTAATAGTTAAAACCAAATTATATTTATTAAACTTAACCATCAAGCTTCACCTACAATTTCTTCAAACTGTTTTCTATAAATAATAAAACATCTCTTCTTATTACTTTCATTAATCTTAAAACCAGTACCAAAAGGTAGTAGCCCTCTAGCTAATCCCTCTCTAACAAATGTCTCTGATTTACCAAGCCTTTCAGCAGCTTCTTTTACACTCATTGTTAAATCTTTTAAATCTGCCATCATTAAACCTCCAAATTTTTCTTAACCCATATTTTTAACTCTCCAGCAACTTTAGTAATCTTCTGCAATTGCTTCATAATATCTTCCAATTTTCCTTTTTCATCTTCAGTAATAACCCCATCTGCAGTTATTTCAATAAGAGCATCTTTAATATTCTCACCCACCTTCTATATTTTTATTATATATATCGTGTTCCATTCTAATAATTTCAAGTATATATACTATATATTGTGTTTTTTATTGAATAATGATATTATTATATCTAGTGTAGACCTCCTAAATTGATTTAAACTTATTTCGTATAAAGGAGGTGTTATTATGGCTCGTAAACGTGTTTCAGTAACTTCAGAAAATCCTAACGGAAGAAATACAACATTCCACGATAATTACAATGGTAAAAATATGACAAGAAACCAATTTGTAAGAGAAATTAAAAGTGGAAATTATGATAATTACCATGTCCGTGTAATTAATGGAATAGAAACTCCAGTTTCTAACCCTGATAAAAGTTCCAATAATAACTTAGATTAACTTTAGTATGGTCTACACTTCACTTTTATATCGTCCTTGTAAATAATATTTCTTGAAGTTATAGAACAAATCAGTTCATCATCCATGAATATATCAATTTGACTAATTTTTTCATTATTCATTATTAATGGTTCAGGATATACATAATCAAAAATATTTTCATTATATTTATTTAAAACCTCGCCTAACTTCGTTAAAGTTCCATCTCTTATTAAAACAAGTTCCTTCACAATGTAATATAAATGTGAATAAGATATCCCTATTTCTCTTGAAAACTCTAAATAACTTTTAAAATTTTTATTAATAAAATCACTAAGCATAACTCCATCTATTTTCCACATACTTTCACCCCCCAAAACATCTAATCAAAATATCTATTAAACTTAACCATTATCTATCACCTTATTTGTAAACTACTCTTATCAACATTCCTAAAATATTCTTCTATTTCATCTTCATAAATCATTAATTTTTTCCCAATTTTAAAACTTGGAAAATTAGGCTTCTTAGCTATTTTTCTAAGTGATTCCCTTCCAATGTTTAAATCATCTCTATATTTTTCATAAAATTGTGGAAATGAAATAATATTTGCCATTCTTTTTACCTCCTCGTATAATAATGTTGTAGTTAAAAAAACTACATTTTCTTTTCTATCCCATACTCATTATGGGATAATAATTGTAATAGATAGAGTTCGTAGTTCACCTCCTTGAAGCTCGTCTTCCTTATTCATATAACTCCCAGCAATTAACTTCCAGCACTTTTTCAACTTTTTTAGCAACTCTCCTCCAAACCTCTTTGATATAATTAGTTCAAAGGAGGTGATTACAAGTGTCTGACTTAAACAAAGAACTTGCAGTAGAAGTAGCTCTAAAAGTTTTAGACAAAGTAGAAATTAAAAACGGAGCTAACACAACTACACTAAAACTTGAGTCAATAATTAACATTATTGAGGGAGTTTATAAAACTCTTGAAAATCTGGACAAGGAGTAATTCTAATCAATTTAAGAGTGCAGTTGCAGCTGTACTCTTTTTCAATTTCACTGATTTTCCTTACTAATTCTTTAATCTCGTCAATTTCTTCAAAACAATATTCTATATTTAATTCCATAACTCCTCCTATATTTAATTTAGCGTTTGATAAATTTCTAACTTTTCCATCACCTCTGATATAATTAACTAAAGGAGGTGAACAATAATGAAAATATATGCTTGTCTAATAGGACAATGGGTTTGCCTAAATGATGACCCAGATGCCACTATAGGTAATAATGGTCAATCACCAATTACTTGGTACAAAGAAAACGGTGAAATCTGGGCTCCATTCAAACGCAAAACCGAACATATTTATACACAGCTAGATTATGTTCATGTTTTTTACAAAGGAATAGATTACAGAATAAACCCAATCTTCATTCAAGTTGCAGGCATTTAGTCTTCAACGTCTACAAATGGAAGTGACTCCAACCTATCAACTATTAAGTCAACATCAAAGTCGTCAAGCTCTAACTTGGCGGCTTTTTCTTTTTCTCTATCTGAGATAGCCTTATTCAATTCAAACCATTCTAAAGGCGTAAACTTTTGTCTAAATTTTAAAAAATCAATAATATCTTTCTTTTCCATCCATCACTACCTCCTATTTACAACTTTACTGAAAAATTGTCTACTCTTTATCAGCAACAAAATCAAAGAGAAAAGTAAACTTATTTTCAACTATGCTATATCTAACAGTCTGTAGATGCCCTACCAAATCATCCTCAGTCATGTTAGATATTTCTTTTTTAAATTCTTTAACAGCTTCTTTTTTAAAATCATCATCAGAACGTTTATATCCTAATTTAATCAAATCTTCCATATAGCCTCCTATTTGCCAACTATAAATATTTCATAATTCAATATATTTCCTGTACTATAATCACTTTAGAAAGTGAGGTGATTATAATGAAACAAATAATTATCGACAATGAAACCTTAGAAAATTATAAAACTCTAAATGATGTCCATATAATTCTAAAGAACAAATCCATCTTTAATAATCATGGGATTGTAAATGGAAAAATTACAATTGATTCCACATCTATATTTAATCTTCATGGTACAGCTAATGCAGAGATAAATAATATGGGAATATTCAATTTATATGGAACATTAAATACTAATACTTTGCCAATAATCACTTATAAAAATCCTAACGCTATAATTAATCTTCCTGATTAGTAACGTTAGTAATTTTAGAGGTTATATTTATTACGTCATATTCTTCTTGCTCTGTATTACTTGCAATAATACGGAGCAATTCTTTTATTTCTTTTAATTCTTCTAATATTTTCCACATACTTTCACCCCTCCTATTTGCAACTTTAACAATTAATTACTTCATCACCTCTGATATAATTATCTAAAGGAGGTGATTATAATGGACACATTTGATATTTCTAGTTTGCAAGACTTATCAACTGCTGAAATGGCTAGTGGAATGTATAAAAGAATTAAATCTCAAATTGATGATTTGTTATCTGAAATTAATTCAGATGAACATATACTAGTCACTATTGATAGTCTAGCAATAACAGACGTTGGATATCATAATCCTCACATGCTCATTTTTTATTGCAAAGATTCTCAAGAAAATCAGGTTCGAAAATTGATTCATATAAATTCGTTAAATATGAACCTAATTGTTCTGAAAAACCATAATTCTGAAAAGCCAAAGAAATCAATAGGCTTTTTAGGAGAAATTGATTAACATCTACTAGCTTTTCTAAGTTTTGGTTCATTTGCTCTAACAAGTGAACCATTTCTTTAAATTCCCTCATCTTCCATATCCACCCCTCCTATTTACAACTTTAACAATTAATTACTTCTCCATTACCACCTCTGATATAATTATCTAAAGGAGGTGATTATATGTCATATTCTAATAAAATCCAAAATGAAATACTCCAAAAGTGTTATAACAACTATTTAAAAACTGGCATTCCTTCAGGAGAATTTGTATTTGGTTTCGATAATGAAATCAGACAAAATTGGTTTGATACCCTTGATGAAATGTATGCACACTCATTTATTAAACCTGGCTATAAAGCTCTAGGTATGAGTAAACTTATTTTGACTGAATCAGGTTTAAGTCTTGCCAAAAAATATTTTGAATAATCTGAAAATATCAAAAATGATGGATTTTGCTATATTACTGATTGTGAAATCCATTATTTGTTCTTGCTTAAATCTTGTAGGAATACTTTCCCCTTCAACAACTTTAAAAATATCTACCATTTCAACAGAAAGTCCTTTTTTCCTTACATAAATATGATAGATTTCATCATCAATAAAAATTTTAATTCCTTTTATTCCATAATCTGTATCAAAGAGTTTCATTTTCTAAATCCTTTAATTCCATCACTACCTCCTATTTGCGAACTTTAACGATTGGTTATTCTACTATCAATAAAAATTTATCAATAAAAATTTTAATTCCTTTAATTCCATATAACCTCTCTAATTACTCTTAATCTAATAAATCATTCATACAACTTCCACCATTCAATCTTCAGCACTTCTCCAATCCTCTTGGCAATACTCACCGGAAGTTCCCTTCTCCCAATTTCATAGTGGTTATATCTACCTTCAGATATCCCAGTAATTTTTGATAAGTCTCTTTGGCTTATATTAGCCTTTAGCCTATATTCCTTTAGTCTATTCATTTGTCCTCCTTGTTCAAAAATACTACATATTGTATAATATAGTTATCAACATACTATAAAGGAGATGCAATCAATGTTAGAAAATCTAGAAACTTATGATGTAAAGATTCTAAACTATATAAATAAACACACAAAAGTACACATAAATGAAATTATGAAAAAATATCCGGATAAAAAATACTCAACTAAATATAGGTTGGATTGCTTAAGTGAACAAAACTATTCAAGGCACTATAACGGCAGAATACAACTACCTATTGATAACACCTCATACCTAAATAAAGAATATGTTCATCTTGAAGACAAAAAAACTAAAGTTACAAGTTCAGAATTTACAGGTTATTATTACGTAAGCGACCTAGGTAAAAAATTTCTCCAAAACTATAAAACTACATCTCGGGAAAAACATATGTCAGAATTTATTAGATCTTTCTTTTTTCCAATGCTCATAGCATTTCTAACAACCCTTCTTACAATATGGATAACCTCTTTAATACAATCACTGTAAAAATGGTTGTCCCCACTGAAACTATTAGCGGAATTAAAAAATTAAAAATTATCAAATACCACCAATCATCTCTATGAGCTATTAACTGATCAACAAATAATTCTACATCCAATAAAAAATCATCAAGTTTATCTCTCACCTTCCGTACACTCCTCCTATTTGCAACTTTAACGATTGGTTATTCTACTATCAAAAAAAATTTTATTTACTTCATCATTTGTTAAATCAAGAGCTCTAGCTAAATTATCTATTTCTGTTCTAGTAAATTCTCTCTCTCCTCTTTCTTTACGTGAATATGTCAATTCATGCACTCCAATAATATTTGCTAATTGTTTTTGAGACAATTCTTTTTCTATTCTAGCAATTCTTAATAATTTTAGATTCACTTAATCACCTCTTTGCTAACCAATTGTTAAATCTATTATACTAACCGTTTGTTATATTGTCAAGAGATTATTAAAAATTAATTATATATTTGGTTAGATTTGTTTACCAATTGGTATATTTTGTGTATAATCTAATTACCAAAGGTTGTATTGGGAGGGGTTGTTAATGGATACTTTAGGTAAAAGAATTTTAAAATTATTAAATGAAAAAAACTTGACTCAAAGAGAACTTGCAAAAATAGTAGGTACTACGGAAGTATCTATCGGTAGGTATATAAATGATAAAAGAGAACCTAATGCAACAATGTTATCAGAAATAGCAAATGCTCTAAATGTTTCGTCAGATTATTTGTTAGGACGTTCAAATATACATAAGCCACTTGAAAACAAAACCTCAAAAACAAAAGAGCTAGAACAAGACTTCCCCGAAGGAATATCCGTACTATACAGAGCAAATCGAAAACTTACCCCTGAACAAAAAGAAATGATGCTTAGGATGATAAAGGCAACGTTTTTTGAAGATGAAGAAAATGAAAAATAATATAAAATAGGAAAATACATATAAGTTATCCACATTTTATAAAAACTATTTACGATAATTAAAAGTTTATTTAAATCTATAAAAATGATTGATTTTCTACTGAAAAGGATATACTATATATACACAACGTATAGTTGTATATACAAAAAGCAATCCTTGGAAGTAGCTCTCCCACCATATGGGAATGGGCGAAACCAAGGATTTTTGATTATGGAGGTAATATGAAAACAGCCATATTAGTTGATGGAGCATACTATAGAAAAATTACAAATTCAGTTTTTGGTCCTAGCAATCCCAAAAATACCGTTGATAAGCTCTACAAATATTGTATGAGACATTTATCTGAACGAAAAGATGATAAAACTACATATAATGAACTGTATAGAATTTTTTATTACGACTGCCCCCCTACTTCGATAAATGTTTTTCATCCTTATCTTCAAAAAGATATTAACTTAGGCAAAACCGAAATTTATAAATGGATGACAGAATTTATTATCGAAATGAAAAAACAACGTAAGGTTGCCTTAAGATTAGGAAACTTATCTGACTATGATTTAAATTATAATTTAAAGTTTTCAACAACTAAAAAATTATTAAATAATAAAATTAAAATAGACGACTTACAAGAATCGGACTTTCAACTTAATGTTAGGCAAAAAGGTGTTGATATGAAAATAGGGGTTGATATTGCATCTCTAGCTTATAAAGAACAAGTTGACCAAATAGTATTAATTGCAGGCGACTCAGATTTTGTCCCAGCAGCAAAATTAGCTAGACGAGAAGGTATCGACTTTGTATTGGATCCGTTAGGAAGGAAAGTTAAAGATGATTTATTCGAACATATTGACGGGTTGAAATCAAGGGACGATAAATATTACAAGTTTAATAATAATTAAAAATATATTTAGGCTTAAGCCTTATATATTTTTAATAACAAAGAACATATATTTTAAAAGAACATGAGTACATTAAATTACAATTTAAACTATGCTGTTAGCATGGCTAACTATATCCACAACAAAATTAAATACGAAGAACAATTAGTACCTATAAATTTAGAAGATATTTTGAAATACAGACAAGATATAACTGTAGTTAAAGAAGATTTACTAGGATTAGATGGATTTAGCATTCATAACAAAAATACTAATAAATACGTTATAGCTATTGATGATGTTAATTTTGACCTAACCAGGCAACGCTTTACTATCGCCCATGAACTTGGACATATTTTTCTAAAACATCATACAAAATATAATTTTTTGAATGACTATATAAAAGAGAAAGCTGCAGATGCATTTGCTGGAGAATTACTTATGCCAAAAGATATGATGTATTTGACAGCTAAATACCCAACAAATTATATTGTAAGTCTTTATGGAGTCAGCTATACAGCTTATGAAAAAAGAAAGGAATTTCTAAATGAAATGTATAATTTTTACTTGCAAACAGAGCATGAAAGGATGATAGCTTTTGAAGATTTAATTAAATATACAAAACATTCAATACTATTGGGACAAAGTATATAAATAAAAATCAAGTGCATTAATTTTTATTTTCAACTCATAAATGTGAAATTCCCCTATCCTGCTCCAACAGAATAGAGGAAATAAGGTTTTAGGCTTAAAATAAACCTGGTACACTTATATTATAGCTTAAAATCTGACAATAATAAAGAAAGGTTTTAGGTGAATAAGAATGGTAACAAAAAATAGGAAATATGGAAATGGGAGTATTGTTGTACAAAAAAGAAATGGCAAAAAATACTATGTAGCAAAATTTATTGTTGGCAAGGATGTAAATGGAGTACCAACCTATAAGACTAGAGCTTCTTACTCTTATGATGAAGTTTTAGAAAAAATGGAAAAAGCTAAAGAAGAATATAGAAATAAAAATATCGTTTATGAAAAAGGGGCTTTATTTGGTGAAGCTTATAAAACTTGGATATTTACATTTAAAAAAGAACAAGTTACATCCACAACATTTTTAAAATATTTTAACACCTATGAATTAAGACTTAAAGATTTTGATATAGCAAAAGTACCACTTGGCGAAATAACAAGTACAATGCTTCAAAATCATTTCAATAATTTAAGTGATAAATATTCGTCAAAGACTTTATATACTAGTCTAATGCACATAAAAACATTTTTTAAATACTGCACAGATGATAATAAATTAGGGTATAATCCGTCAAAATCCGTTAAAATATTTAGAAAAAAGGAAAAAGAATTTAATGATGCCTATTCAATTCAGGAACAAATTCAAATTTTAAAATCCTTAGATTATACTAGTGGTGTAGACATTGCTATATTTTTAGGACTAAAAAGCGGTTTAAGACTTGGTGAACTTCTAGCTTTAACATGGGAAGATTATAAAGACGGTACCTTGAATGTTAACAAACAATATAATTTAAATATAAATATACTTCCAGATGGAACAAGAGAACGCAAATATGAAGTACTACCTTTGAAAACTAATAAGTCATATAGAGAAGTGCCACTTGATGATGAAACAAATAAAATCTTGAATAAGTATAAAGTATCTCAAGCAGAAATATTATTAAAAATTGGTAAACTCCAGAAACCTGAACAATTGATTTGCTGTAATGAATGTGGAGACTATTTATACAGGCAAAAGCCAACAAAAAGACTTGTTAAATTATGTAAAGAATTAAATATAGAATATAAAACTTTCCACAAGTTACGTCATAGCTATATCTCAAACTTAAATGCGGCTCATATTGATCCAAAAATGGCACAAGAATTAGCTGGCCACGAAGACATAACAACGACATTAAACATATACACTCACGTCAATTTAAAACAAAAAAAGACAGCAGTAAATAAGGTGAATTTACTAGAATTGATGAGCGAGTAGGAAATTGAATTTCATATTTTAAAAATGAAACGTTGAAATTACAATGGTTGTAGAGGTTAGTTAGGGAGTCCTGCTACCCCTGCCATTGATTAAAATCTATAGTTAATGATTTTAAATTAAAAGTCGCTAGATTGGCTATTTATCAAAGTTTGTTGATTTTAAGCCATTAGCGACTTTATTTTTTAAATTTATATTCTGTTATATGCTGTTTTATTCATTCGAATACATTGTCATACATAATTATACCCTATGAATTTCATACTAATATTTAAATTTAATCTATTATTTTATTTAAGATAAATATTTATTAAACTTTTTTTTATTAGATACTGGTATATTAAAAGTCGCTAAACATTGTAATTTCATTATCAGAAAATTATCATATTTAGCGATTTTTTGATTATTAAAAAATTTTTTAATTTAAATGTTTTAAAAAAATTCTAAGTTAGAATTTCCTCAGATACTCGACAATTCAAATAATATAATCTCAACTCTGTTAAATGTTCTTATGATTCTTCTAGAACCTAAACCTGAACTAATATATAACAGTGAATCATTTTTCTTATAAAGTCCTTTTGAAAATTCAGGAAAAAAATTAAAATCATGATCAACTATCGCTCCTAGAAAAGGAATTCTTATCTGGCCTCCATGTATATGCCCTGATAATATTAAATCATAACTAGGAAAATTTCCATAGATGTAAGTTAATGGATCATGAATTAAAAAAATATTATAGTAATTATTCATTAATTTCAAATTACAATTTCTCTTTTTATAATTACAACCATAAATATTTATAGATTCATTAACATTATAGAAATTATCTTCAAAGCTTTTGATATTAAACTTTTCCAAAACTTCATTAACCTGAGCATAAGAATTATTTTCATATTCATGATTACCTGTTATAAAATATATTTCTTTATCAAATATTGATAAAAATTCTTCCAATTTTTTTAAATCTTTACCACTACTATTTCTATTTATGATATCTCCAGTTAAAACAAAAAAATCTGGATTAATAAGTTCTAAATCTCTTTTTAAATTCTTTAAATTAATAAAACTATTTAAATGATAGTCCGAAATTTGAACAAATTTAGTATTCTCAATAATTTTTTTAGAACTTATTTTCACCTTTATAATTTTATAGTATTTATTTTCATATATAAAATATAATACTATAAAAAAAAATACAATTAACAAAGCCATAGGCATCTACTTACCTAGAATAGAGTCAACTTGTTTTAGGGTTTCTTCAATTTTTCCACTATTATCAATTACAATATCGGACATTTCCTTTTTATCTTCTACAGATATTTGTGAAGATATTTTATTCATAGCATATTTACGAGATATATTGTCTCTTGACATTAATCTATTAATTTGTGTTTCAACATCAGTGTAAACTAACCAAATTTCATCAAATATCAAATCGTACTTTTTGTTAATTTCTTTGTTTTCAAATAAAAGAGGTATATCTATGAATATCATCCCAGATAAGTTCTCAATCTTTTCTTTTATTACATGATATATTGCAGGAAACATGATAGAGTTTAAAATCTTTCTTTTATTTTGGTCTTTGAAAATTATTTCTGCAAGTTTTCTTCTATTAAGTTCGTTGTTAAAATATATATCATCTCCAAAATTTGATTTTATTTTTCGTATAATCTCTTTTTCATTAACAATATCTTTGGCAATCTTATCAGCATCTATTATATTATATCCTAAATCAATTAGATGTTTTGATACTAGGGACTTTCCAGTTGCTATTGAACCAGTAAGTCCTATTATTTTTTTATTTTGATTCATAAAGATTATTTCCTACATTCATATCTACAAGTATATCAACATTTAAATCAACTGCATTCTCCATGAGTTCTTTCATGATATTTTTGACTTCATCTATTTCATCTAAAGATGTATCTACTACAAGCTCATCATGGATTTGTATTATTAATTTAGATTTAAGATTTCGCTTTTTTAGCTCTTGATATACTTTAACCATAGCAATTTTTATAATGTCAGCTGCAGATCCTTGAATTGGCGTATTTAAAGCAATTCTTTCTCCAAAAGATCTTATATTAAAATTCTTAGCTTTTAACTCTGGAATATATCTTCTTCTATTTAAAATAGTTTTTACATATCCTTCTTTCTTACCTAATTCTATTCCACTATCCATATAATTTTTTATACCTACAAAATGTTGTAGATAATTATCTATATATTCTTTAGCAGCTTTTCGTGGTATATTAAGATTTTGTGAAAGCCCATAATCACTTATCCCATAAATTATACCAAAGTTAACAGCCTTTGCATCTGATCTTTGATTCGTACTTACATCATCATAATTAACATGAAATACTTCCGATGCAGTTTTTCTATGGATATCCAACCCTTCTTTGAATGCATTAAGCATTTCTTTATCATCTGCAAGTGCTGCCAAAACTCTAAGCTCAATTTGTGAATAATCTGCATCTACCAGTTGACAATTAGGTGAAGCCAAAAATGCTTTTCTAATTAATCTACCTTCTTCAGTTCTTATAGGAATATTTTGCAAATTAGGATCAGTTGAAGATATTCTTCCTGTAGCTGTAACAGTTTGATTAAATCTTGAGTGAATTCTATTAGTCATTGGATTGATAACTGCTTTAAGCCCATCAATATAAGTGCTTTTTAATTTTGCTAATTTTCTATATTCGAGGATGTTGGATATTATATCATCATCACCCTTTAATTTTTCTAGTACATCAGCGGAAGTTGAATATCCTGTCTTTGTCTTTTTTATCACTGGATAATCCAACTTTTCAAATAATATAACACCTAGTTGTTTTGGAGAATTTATGTTAAATTCCTCTCCCGCTTCTTTATATATTTGTGATTCTAATTTAACTATTTTATCTTTTATTTGATTATCTATTTCATCTAATACAGATTTATCGGTATTAATCCCAACTAATTCCATGGAAGCTAAAACTTCAATTAATGGTAATTCCACGTCATTATACAAAGAAAACATTTCTTGCTCTTTTATTTTTTGTATTTGAATTTCCATTAATTTATAACTAGCATTTAGCGTGAAAGTAAAGTAGTTAAATAAATCATCTTCTTCTAAATCTGAATATGTTTTTTTCTTAGCTCCTTTACCCAAAAGCTCTTCTTCATCTTTATAATCTCTATTAAAATATTGGTGCGACAATTTATTTATATCATAATTAGATTGTGTTGAATCGAGAATATATTCGGCTATGGAACAATCATGTATATAATTTTTTAGTTCAATATAATTGTCAAGCAAAATAATTATATCTTCTTTTAAATTATAGCCTATTTTTTCGATATTCTTATCTTCAAAATACTCCTTAAGTTTTGCCATAATATCAGATGAATATTTTAAGAAAAAGACTTTTTCATCTTTGGGTTTTATCCCAATAAAAATGGGTTCTGTTCCTTCGTAAATTTTACCATCCGTAATAAACTTAAAAGCAAAAGATTTTTTTTCATTAATAAGTTTTATTATCGTCTCAACTTCAGAAGAATAATTAAATTCTAATTTTTCTTTATCTATTTTTTCAGTCTCAGCTTTTCTGTACTGTTCTGGAAGCCTTTCTAGTATAGTATTAAATTCAAAATCACGATACATCTTAGATAATGCTTCATAATCATATTCTTGTATTTTAAAATCATCTAGATTTTCTTCTATCGGTACATTTTTGACAATAGTTCCAAGCTTTTTACTCATAAATGCAGAAGTTTTACCATCTTCTAATTTTTCTTTAGTTTTTTTAGCTGTAACTTTATCCAAATTATCATATAAATTTTCAAGTGTTCCGTACTCTCTAATGAATTTTAATCCTGTTTTTTCACCAATGCCATATACCCCAGGTATATTATCTGAACTATCGCCCATAAGTGCCTTTAAATCAATGAATTGAATAGGCTCGATACCATAGTCTTCCAAAACACTTTCTTCTGTGATTATATCCATTTCAGTAATGCCTTTTCTTGTTAAAAGAACTTTGGAGCTTTTATTAACTAATTGAAAATAATCTTTATCTCCAGTTAGTAAGTAAGATTCGATCCCTTCTTGTGTAGCAAGCTCTGATAAGGTTCCTGCAATATCATCAGCTTCATAAACTGGAGATTCAAGTATTTTAATATTCATATATTTTAAAATATCTCGCACAAGCGGAAATTGTTGTTCAAGTTCGTTGGGAGTTTTTTGCCTAGTACCTTTATAATCCTTATATAACTCTGTTCTAAATGTTTTTCCCTTCATATCAAAACAAACCACAATGTGAGTAGGCTTGATTTTATCAATTGAATTCTCAAGCATCATTACAAATCCATAAATTGCATTTGTATATAAACCACGCTTTGTTTTTAATAGAGGCAATGCATAAAATGCCCTAAAAAAAAGTGAACTTCCATCTATTATTAAAAATCTTTTATCCATGAAAACCTCCTGTTTATATTATAACAGATTTCAATTTTTACAAAAACAAAGCAAAATATTTTGATTAAATATACAAAAGCTCACTTGAAAATTCTATATTTTTTATAAATCTAAAAATTCCTAAGAATAACACCAATAAAAAAAGAGCCCCGTAGGACTCAATTAAATTATTTTTCAGCTATAGCTTCGATTTCTATAAGTGCACCCTTTGGAAGATTTGCAACTTCTACACAAGATCTAGCTGGTTTATGATCAGAAAAATATTTTCCATAAATTTCATTAACTTTTCCAAAATCATTTATATCAGCTAAGAAAATATTTACTTTAACAGCCTTTTCTAAGCTTGAACCAGCATTTTCTAAAATAGCTTTAACATTTTCTAAAGATCTTTCAGTAGCCTTTTCAATACTTTCAGTTACAAGTTCGCCTGTTTCTGGTACAAGTGGTATTTGGCCTGAAGTGAAAATAAGTCCATTAACTTCAATAGCTTGTGAATATGGTCCTACAGCTGCAGGAGCTTTGTCAGTGTGTAATAAATTAATCATTAATATCCTCCTTGATTTCGTAATCATCTTTTTTCCACAATCTTTCTAGGTTATAATAATCCCTTTCATCTTTGTGGAATACATGTACTATTATATCACCAAAATCTAGCAAAATCCATCTACTAGAATTCTTACCTTCACTATTTTCTATATCATATCCTTCTTTAGCCATTTTATCTGTAATTTCATCTGCAAGTGCAGAAACCTGTGTAGAAGAATTACCACTTACAATTACAAAATAATCCGCTATTGAAGTCATTCCTTTAATATCAAGAACTTTAATATCAATTCCCTTTTTTGATTCGCATGAGTCAACTATAATTTCTAATTTTTTATTTAACATTCATTTGCCTCCTATTTAAAACCAGCATTCACTAACATAACATCTGTATCATGCTCATTCATAATATAATATGATACTCCACCTTTATATTTCGGATACCCTGGTAAAGTGTACTTTTTAATATCGTCAGTGGACATGTCTTTCATGCTTACAGCTAATTTTATCAGCTCTTTAACAGACATATTATTTTCGGAATAATTAACATATGAACCCATCAAAAGTGGTGCTTTTAGCAGAGTTGTAGGCTCTTTAGCTTTTGAAAATAAAGCACCCATAAATTGTTGTTGAGCTTCTACTCTACCTAAATCTGCATTAACATAACCTTTTCTAAATCTCAAAAATCCTACTGCCTGATTACCATCTAGAGTCTGAGTACCTTCTTCTATATCAATATGCAAAGGCGGATTAGCAGTTGGATCATCATATTTCATATCCATTGGAACATCAACAGTAATTCCGCCTAAATTGTTGACTACAGACTCTACAAATCTATAATCTATAGTTATATAATGTTTAATATTAGTTCCTAATAAATTATTGACTGAATCTAAAGTAAGTTCTGTACCACCATATTTAAAAGAATGATTTATTTTTTGATTTTTATATCCTCTTATTGTAGCATAAGTATCCCTAGGAATAGATATTAAATTAACTGAAGAGTCTTTTGGATTTACATTTACAATCATAATGGTATCAGACCTAGCATTATTGGCATTTTTAGCTTCTAATGAATCTACTCCTAAAAGTAAAAACTGTAAACCTTCTCCATTAGTATTTAATTTTTCTATATCTTTATCATCAAAAAAGTAAAAATAAGCAGCCACTAATCCCAATCCTAAAATTACGATTACAAGGATAGTAGTAAAAAAAGCTTTAATAAAAGATCTCAATCAACCATCTCCCTATAGAAATTTCTAGCTAATACTGTTTCTATCACAATATATGAATTTTTTTCAATTAACATTTTCAGTGTATTATTTAAAGAGAAATACATCCCTTGATTTAAATCTTTTTTTGAAAGTTTCCTTAGCTCTACTACTCCATCAAAATTACGCATAGGTTCAATACTATCTGCCAAAAAAGTTATTTTTTCTAAATCTGACATATTTTCTCTACCTGTAGTATGAAACTTAATAGCATTTAAAATATCTTCATCTTTTATATTATAGAATTTTTCAGCAAAGATTGCCCCAAGATAAGAATGTATAATCTGCGGAGCTCTTTCAAATTCAAGATTCATTTTTAATCCAAATTTTTTTGCTTCTTGTTTTAAAAGATTAATATCTCTAATCTTTGCACAATCATGAAGAAAACCAGCTACAGCTGCCTTATTTATATCAACCGAATAATACTTTGCCAAATTAACACAAGTATCTTTTACTCTTAATGTGTGAAGAAATCTTTTTTCACCAATTCTTTGTTTTATTTCATCACTATATATCAAAATATCGTCAATCATCATATTTATATAAATTATTCTCCTCAATATATTCAATTACTTCATCAGGAATAAGATATTTCACAGATTTTCCCTCTACGATTCTTTTTCTCAAACTTGTAGAAGAAATTTCTAATTGAGGAGTTTGAACTATCTTTATCTCTGTTTCATAATTATTTTTAAGAAAAAGTATTTCCTTATTAATTTCATCAATATTAATATAATTTGGTCTCAAAGCTACTATAAATTCAATTTCTTTTGATAACTCATCAATTTTTTTCCATGTTTTTAGCTCAAAAAGAGTATCTAATCCTATCAAAAAATATAATTTAATATCTTTTAAAATATTTTTTAATTCTTTAATAGTATCTACCGTATATGATAAATTTATTCTTTTAGTTTCAATATCTGATATCTCAAATTTATCATTATTTTCAGTAGCTTTTTTTACCATATTAAATCTGTCAATGGCAGAAACATTTAAATCTTTATGGGGAGGACTACCTGTGGGTATAAATAAGATTTTATCTAGATTACTTTCTTCTCTCAAAAATTCAGCAATCATTAAATGTCCCGAATGTATAGGATTAAAAGTTCCACCAAAAATTCCATATCTTTTCATTATAATTCAATTTTTTTATTTTCTCTTGACTCTCTATATATAGTCAATTTACTGCCAATCATCTGCACAAATTCAGAATCAGTCGATTCAATAATTTTATCAACAATCTCATCTACTTCCACTGGACTATTTTGTAATACTTTAATTTTTACCAATTCATGATCTTCCAACAATTTATTTAATTGTTCTAATAATCCATCGTTTATACCTTCTTTACCTACTTGCAATAAAGGATTACGAGTATTAGCCAATCCTTTTAAAAAAGATCTTTGTTTTCCTGTTAACATACTAACTCCTATTCAAAAAATTCAAACTCATATCCACCAATAAATACAGTCTCTCCCTCATTAATTCCCAAGTCTTGTAATTTTGAAACTACATTATTTTTTCGTAAATTTTCTTGGAAATATCTCAAAGAGTCAACATCATCAAAATTAGTGGAACGAAGTAACTTATCTATATAAGGTCCATCTACAAAGTATCTATTGTATTCTTTATAAACTCTAATTCCTTCTTCTTTTTCTTCAACTACTTCAACATATTCTTCATCATATGTCTCATAATCATTTTCTTCATATTGTGATAAATTATCATAAGTTATATTTAATAATTTATCAACATTTTTAGTAGTAGCACAAGAACCCTCGATTATTTGATATCTATCGCCTAACTCTTCACATAGTCTTTTTAAATTATCTTCCGATCCGGGAATATCAATTTTATTTGCAAAAATAATCTGTTTCTTATGAGACAACCTTTTGTTATAATTTATTAATTCCTCATTAATTTTGTAGAAATCTTCTACAGGATCCCTGCCTTCAGAACCTGAGATGTCTATAACATGAATTAATATTTTTGTTCTTTCAACATGTTTTAAAAACTCATCTCCCAATCCAATACCTTCAGAAGCTCCTTCAATAAGTCCGGGAATATCTGCAATTACAAACGAATGATTATCTCCCACTTTTACAACACCTAAATTAGGAGATAGAGTAGTAAAATGATAATTCGCAATCTTTGGTTTAGCACTAGTCACAATAGAAAGGAGAGTCGATTTACCAACATTAGGAAATCCTACTAGCCCCACATCTGCAATTAATTTAAGTTCTAAAATAATGTCTCTTTCTTCTCCTCGACTACCAGCTTGAGCAAAAGTAGGAGCTTGACGTGTGGAAGTTTTGAATCTAGCATTTCCCATTCCGCCACGGCCACCTTTACAAACTACAACTTCCATATCATTTTCTTTTAAATCAAAAATCACGCCTCCAGTCTTTTCATCTCTTATTAGAGTGCCGACTGGTACTTTTAAAATAGTGTCTTTTCCATTTTTACCAAATTTCAATTTGCTCATACCATTTTCGCCATTCTGTGCTTTATATTCTCTTTTATAACGAAAATCCATTAAGGTATGAAGTCCGCTATCACTTTTCATAATTATGTCGCCACCACGACCACCGTCTCCTCCAGCTGGTCCACCAGCTGGTTCAAACTTTTCTCTTCTCCAAGCAACAGCTCCATCTCCGCCATTGCCTGCTTTTAATTTTATATTTGCAATATCTATAAACATATTTACCTCACATATTTTCTAAAATTATATCATATATTTGTATTAAAAACTTGATAGTATTGTGAGTTAAGTAAAATCTCTGTGAAATTTACTGAAAAATAAAAAGCAAGGTTACCCTTGCTTTTAATATCTTATGCTAATTCAGCTTTTTCTTCAATTACATTAGCGAATTTTTTACCGCCTTTGCCTTTTGTTGTAAATCTTACGATTCCATCAACAGTAGCAAATAGTGTATCATCAGATCCGCGCATTACATTTTCACCTGGGTGGATTTTAGTTCCTCTTTGTCTAACTAAAATATTTCCAGCTAGAACAAATTGTCCATCGCCTCTTTTAACGCCAAGTCTTTTAGCATTAGAATCACGACCGTTCTTAGAAGAACCTACTCCTTTTTTGGAAGAAAAAAGCAATAAATCAAATTTTATCATTCTACACCTCCACAATCTTTAGTGTTAAATACTGTGGGTATTGTGACTTAATAAGCTCAATTCCCATTATCATAAATTCAAAACAAGTTTGAACATCTTCTCTATATAATACATTTGCATCTAGAATATCAATTTCTAGATATCCGTCTTTTTGAACATCTCTAATTTTATTCTTATTAACATTTAATTTTTCTATTAAAGTAAAATATAATGTTTGGCTTAAAGTAGAAATGCTTGAACATACATAATTTTCTAATTCGCCTTCAGACGCATGTCCTTCAAAAATAAAACCTCTATAAAAGTTATCTTTTCTAAAAATAGAAATATTTGTCATATTGCTACTTCAGAAATTTCAACTAAAGTATATGGTTGACGGTGTCCTTTTTTCTTTCTTTCATTTTTCTTAGATTTATATTTGTAAACAACAATTTTTTTATTTTTGCCTTGAGCTAAAACCTTGCCATTTACTTTAGCACCTTCTACATATGGAGCTCCAACCTTTGGAGTATCACCTGAAACAAAAAGTACCTTATCGAAAGTAACTGTTTCACCTTCGTTTAAGTCTAATTTTTCAATTTTAATCTTTGAGCCAGCTTCAGCAACATATTGCTTTCCACCAGTTTCAATAATTGCGTACATTGTAGCACCTCCTCATAACAAGACTCGCCATCATAGGTGGTAAACTTTTAAACCTAATCTGTGCGGTTACAGTTAATTATAATATCATAAAAAAATCATAAATACAATCTTTTTTTATAAAATAGAAAAAATAAAAGCAGATGAATTATTATAACACATCTGCATTTATTTATTAAACTAATATCTAAAAAAACATTTAAAAACTAATTATTTTAACACTAATCAATTTTTATAAAATCCTGTTACAAATCATATTATTGATATATGTAGTTATAAAAATCGTAAGCAAATTTCATTATTAACTACATATTTATGAATAATACATTTACAAATAATATTAAATAATTATTTTATTATTCAGTAATTTCTTTATCAATAATTTCTTTTTGTAAATCATTTATGAAATCATTAATAGCGATATCTTTTATCTCTTCTCCGGATCTTTTTCTAATAGAAAGTTTACCAGAGTCAACTTCTTGCTCTCCAATTACTAACATATAATTAATCTTTTTAAGTTGAGCATCACGAATTTTCTTGCCAACTTTTTCAGCCCTTGAATCAAGCTCTACTCTAAAACCTTCTTTAGATAGTTTACTTCTCAATTCGTCTGAAAAATCATTAAATTTATCAGAAACAGGAATTATTGCAATTTGAACTGGTGCTAGCCATAACGGGAATTTTCCAGCAAAATGTTCAATTAGAATTCCCATAAATCTTTCGACAGATCCCAGTAATGCTCTATGAAGCATAACAGGTCTTTCTTTTTCACCATTTTCATTTATATAAGTTAAATCAAAATTTTCTGGTAATTGGAAATCCAACTGAATAGTACCACATTGCCATGTTCTTCCAATAGCATCTTCTAAATGGAAATCAATTTTCGGACCATAAAAAGCTCCGTCTCCTTCATTTATAACATATGGTAGTCCTTTTTCTTCAAGTGCTTCTTTAAGGGAGGATTCTGCTAAATTCCACGACTCTAAATCTCCCATATAATCATCCGGTCTAGTTGATAACTCAATAGAATATTTAAAACCAAAAGTTGAATATAAATAATCCGCAAGTTCAATCATTTTAAATACTTCATCTTTAACTTGGTCAAACAAACAATACACATGTGCGTCATCTTGAGTGAATGCTCTTACTCTAAATAAGCCGTGTAAAGCACCTGAAAGCTCATGTCTGTGAACAAGTCCATATTCTGCAAGTCTAAGAGGCAAATCTCTATATGAGTGTGGTTCTGAACCATAAACCAAAACAGAACCAGGACAGTTCATAGGTTTTACTGCATAATCTTCTCCATCTATTTTTGTAAAATACATGTTCTCTTTGTAATGATCCCAGTGTCCTGATCTATGCCACAACTCCTCATTTAAAATAATTGGTGTTTGAATTTCTCCATAACCATTATCTTCTAAAACTTTTCTCCACCAGTTTAGGAGATTATTTCTTAGTATCATACCCTTTGGATGGAAAAAAGGAAAACCAGGACCTTCCTCATGGACAGTAAATAAGTCTAATTCTTTACCTATTTTTCTATGATCTCTTTTTTCTGCTTCCTGTCTTCTTTCAATAAATTCATCTAATTGTTTTTGTTTCTCAAAAGCAATACCATAAATTCTTTGAAGCATTTTGTTATCAGAGTTTCCTTTCCAATATGCTCCAGCTATTGAAAGTAGTTTTACAGATTTAATAGATTTTGTAGAAGTCAAATGAGGTCCTTTACATAGATCAACAAAATCACCCATTTTATAAATAGTAATTATTTCATCTTCTGGCAGTTCATTAATAAGTTCAATTTTATATGATTGATTCTTTTCTTCAAATATTTTTAATGCTTCTTCTCTAGTAACTTCTATTCTTTCAATTTCAAAATTCTTTTTTGCAAGTTCTTTCATTTTGTCTTCTATTTTCTTAAAATCTTCTTCTACAAATTTATGTGAAGAATCTAAATCATAGTAAAAACCTGTTTCTATAGCGGGTCCTATAGCAAATTCTGTTTCTGGGAATAGTTCCTGAATAGCGTAAGCCATTAAATGTGAAGCAGAATGCCAAAATATTTTTTTACCTTCTTTGTCTTCAAATTTAACTACTTTAAAGTCACTATCTTCATTTATTGTATCTTCATTGCCCACAATTTCACCATTAACAACAGCTCCAACAGAAGCTCTTAAGAGTCCCATTGAAATATCAGATGTAACTTTTGATACTTTTACACCTTTTTCATATTCTCTTTCTGAGCCATCGGGTAATCTAATAATCATTTTTTCCTCCTTAAAATAAATTACAATAAAAAAAGCCTACCATCCAAAAGGACGATAGGCCGTGGTTCCACCTTAATTAAACTCTATTGACTTAACGCGTCTAACGCTGTAGTTTACTACAGAACTCAGAGTTAGTCTTCAAAATAACGAAATTAAAAATTTTCAGCAATCATTTTCTCTCTAAAAATTTCATTAAATCTACTCTTCTCTTCATCGTTATTTAATAAAATTATAATTATAATAACATATTTATTTTAAAGATGCAAGGTAATTGATAAATATTAATTTTTAAATCTACCTCAAATCCAGTCAATTCATAAAACTTATTTTATTTTCCTCAAATCAGTTGGTAAAATATAAACGTCGACTAAATCTTCCAAATCATATTTTTTTGCTATTTTTTTAAATTTAGTTTTATATTCTTCAAAAGTTTTTTCATTATCTTCTATACTTTCTTCAACTTTCAATTCACCAGAGAGTAATGTTCCTATTTGAAAATCATAAAAAAATTTATAACCTTCCCCTTTAGGTTCATATCTAGGTATGTATTGAGGAACTATTATATAATTATCAAAAACTGTCGTTATAGCTGCCGCATGATCAGATATTAAACCCACTCCAGGTTTATAAAAACCAATGACCTCATATTTAAAAATTGCATCAGGATCTCCAAAATTAATTACATCTCCTATTTTATATATATCTTTATAATTACTCCCCATTATTATTTTTATAGTATCTTCAATAGAATTAAGTTCAAAATCATTTTTCTCAAAATTTCTTCCAATTTCTATATCATAATCAAACATTTCAGATACTGAATTGTCCATGACAGCACCTTTTAACACAGTTAATTTATAAGGTTCTCCTTGATTAGGGGTAATTATTTTATTTTTAATGTTTTTATCAGCACTATTCAAATTTTTCGATAAATCTTCTAAAAATTTATCATCATTATTATAATCTCCTACAAAATTTAAAGGCTGTTGTTTAAAAATATAATATTTAGAATTGTTGCTAATATAATTATACATTTTTATAACTTGGTCTTGCCAATCATTATGAGTTGAACCTTTTAATTCTTCAAATAGAAATACAGTTTTATAATGAGGTTGAAAGTCTTTTATACTATTAACGTATTCCATGTATTCATTTTCATCTTTAAACCTCAATATTCCTTTTTCTTTGAGTTGTGAATCAGAAAGAGGTACCTCTTTCTGATTCAGATAATTATCTTCTAAGGTTGGCTTAAAATTGATTTTGGAACAGCCAACCAAAAAAACAAGAATTAAAAACAAAAAATTTTTAAAGTGACTCATAATAAGTTACCAGTTGTAAAAAATTCTTGGATATCTATTATTGTCAATATAAACACACAAATGAGAAGTAGCATAGGCAGTATCTCCTCTATTAGGTGTATCATAACCACCAGCTTCCCTCCTACCATTTTTCCATACTTCTGCACGTGCTGTAAAGTGAGGAGCTGTTGCTCTGACATAACCAGACGCGAATTGATCTCCTCCATGACCATGACTATTATCAACATATAAAGCGACATCACTTGCTAAAACCCTATAGTTTGAATAAAGAGTAGCATTAGAAAACTCACTTTTTTCTGCAACATTGGTTCTCCTAGATGGTTCATAAATTTCATAAATTTTACCGTTCCTATTTATAGTACGTGGTAATTCTATATCATCTGCTTTTGCAAAAACATTAATTGAAGTAAACGTAATCACTAAAACAATAAAAACATTAAAAAAACTTTTTCACTATATAACCCCTTTCTATTAAATCACTACAATTTAAAAATTAATATAATGACGCTCATTAAATATGAGCAGAAAGGTGTCGCCGTTCTTATACCTTTTAATATTATAATTAATCATAAACTCTACCTCAAATCTTTGTTTACAATATTTAAATCCATGTTATCACATTATCCTTATATTATCAAATAATAATAATTGATTTTTTATTCAAGATTCAATATTATGGATTTAAATTATAAAAAACAAGCTTTTTTAAAATTAATATTCTATATCAGAAAAATAAAATTGAGCCTAAATCTTCAATAAGACTATCACATAATAATCTAATATTATAACCATGCTCTTCGGCTATCTCATTTAGATATTTGTTAGAAGTATGTTGTAATAAATCCCCTGTTATGAACAGTTCTTTACCTATACTTCCACTAGCTCCACCTATAAAACCATAATCAAAATTTTTAAGTTTGATTTGCTTAGGAGCTATTTTATAAATCGGTACTATATCCTTTAAGTTATTATAAATACCGTCATCACTCGTTACTAAAAAATCATTAGCTACTAATATAGAACATTTAGTATAACCTTGCTTGACATTAATTAGTTCATAGCGATTTTGTTTATAATAATCCAAAACTAATTTATCTGTATATTTAATATTATGAATAAAATATTTATCATAAGTAACACAATTTAACATAACATCCTGGGGATAATTTTTAGCTAAAGATTTATAAGTACCCAAAACATTTCTATCTCCAAAAATACTCTTATAATAACTAATATTATCCCTGTCACAAATAATATCTCCATTAGGTAAAGGATGTAATAACATGTCAGGATGAGATTTTAGTCCTTCTAATAAATTATCATTCTCCCTAGTTTTTACTACTTTTCCATATTTACTCAAAATATTGAAAGATTCTTTGGGTAAATCTTCACTTACTAAGACATATTTCATTTTGTCATCTCATAAATTATTATTGAAGCTGCAACATTTGCATTTAATGAATTAACTCTATCGCTAATTGGTATATTTATTGAGAATTCTGATTTCTTCATTAAAAAATCACTTACACCTTTAGCTTCATTTCCTATTATCACTATATCTTTATCCTTAAATTCATAGTCTCTAATATTTTTCGACTCTATAATAGAGGTAGCGATTAAATTGAAGTCAAGATTTATTAATTCTTCCTTAGGCATTATATAAATCGGTAATCTAAATATTGAAGACATTGAGGACCTAACAGTTTTGGGATTATATAAATCACAACAGTTTGGTGATAGTATTATACCATCCAAACCTAAAGCATCAGCACTTCTAATAATTCCTCCCAAATTACCTGGTTCTTGAATATCATCAAGGTATAAATATTTACCATTTTTTTTATTAAACTTCTTATCTAAGTGTTTATAATATGCTATAATCCCTGGAGGTGTTATTGCATCACTGATAGATAAAAATAAGTTATCAGCAAATATATAAATTTTTTTACTATCGTATTTTTTTAGTATATCTTCAAATTTATTTTCAATATACTCACTTTCTGAGATAACAATATATTCTGGAATAAAATCTTCTGCTTCAGTTATTACAACAGGTTTTTCAACCATAAATAACTTTTCTTCTTGTCTATATTTTTTATTTTTTAATTTTTTAAAATATTTAAATGTTTCATTATTTTTACTCGTAATTATCAAACTATCACCTATTAAAAAAAGCCCACACGGGCTTTTATTTATTTCTTAAAGAATTTATTTTTATCTTTTAGATATTCCTTAATATCTATAACTTCACCATTTTCCATTATAATCTTAAAAGAATAATCATAAATATATGCTGCAGATAATCCTAATAATGAAGCCGGTAGAGCTAAAGCCAGACCAATAGCTGAAGTTGCAAGAGAAAGTGAAAGAACAGTTTCATTATCTTTCTCAACTAACAGTCTTCTTGCATTACCCTTTCGCCAAATCTCTTTAATTGCTTCTATTATCTCATCCATAGCATTTGAAAATTCATCAAAATATTCTTTACTTTGTTTTCTATGAGAGTTTTGTTGACCTTCTTCTTCAATAACTTCAGCTTCTATAGTTTCAGTATCGCTAGAGTTTAAATCTTCTTCGATAATCTTTATAGCTAAATCTACATCACCATCAACATCTAAAAGAGCCTTTCGTACAATATCATAGCTCGCACCAGTCAAATTAATAACATAATCAATTTTTTCCATACTAATCATAGTATCACCTCAGAATATTTCTACCCAGCTGGTATTTAATTAATCTAATTTAGTAAATTCATTTATGACTTCATCAGTTCCAAGCATTGTAACAATGTCGCCTTCTTCTATTACAAAATCAGCCGAAGGATTTACAAATGTATCGTGATCTCTATTAATCATTAGTACCAAAAATCCATACTCTTGTTTATAATCTAAATCAGAAATACTTTTACCAACAATATTATCTGGAGCTTCAATATCAAATATTTTATATCCATTAGAAAATTCATATGAATCTATAAGATTCTTATTAGACAAATTATTAGCTAATCTATGGCCAATATCCATTTCTGGGAATACAATTCTGTCAGCTCCAACCTTTAATAAAATTTTTGCTGCTCTAGAAGATGGTGCCTTCGCTATTATTTTCCTGATACCAGCTTCTTTCGCAGCAAGAACAGCCATAATTGCAGCTTGTAAATTCTCTGCTATACCAACTACAGCAACATCATAATTTGAAAGACCAAGTTCATTAAGTGCACGTTCATCTTCTACGTCACAAACTATTGCATCTGTGACAAAAGGAGAAATATTATCTATCTTTTCTGGATTAATATCACAAGCAACTACTTCATTATCTAATTCATAAAGTCTTTTTGCCACGGTTGAACCAAATCTTCCACAGCCAAATACAATAAAAGTTCTCATAATTCACCCCACGATTATTTTTCCATGAGCATATTTGATATGTTTTTTAGTTTTTCTATTGATTAGAGCAATGGCAAGTGTAGCTGGACCTACTCTACCAATATACATAAGACCTATTATAATTAATTTTGATAAACTCTGCAAGCTAGAAGTTATACCTCTACTTACACCAACTGTACCAAATGCAGAGACTGTTTCATAGAGAATATCCAAATAAGCAAATTGACCATCTTCAATTATAGTTAAACCCATTGATGAAAGCAAAATAAGCCCTGAAGCTATAAAAAATATACATAATGCTTTTAATAAAGTTTCGATTGAAATTGTTTTATGAAATATTTCTGTGTGCTCATTACCTCTCATTATTGAAATAGTCGAAAATAGTAGCACTCCGAATGTAGTAGTTTTTATCCCACCGCCAGTAGAAGCAGGACTTGCACCAATAAACATCAAAAGAACAGTTAATACTACAGAACTATCTGAAATTTTAGATAAATCCACAGAATTAAAACCTGCAGTTCTTGAAGAAACTGACATAAAAAAAGATGCCAGAGCCTTTCCACCAAAATTTAAACCTTCATATGCATCTTTATTGTATTCTAAAACTAAGAAACCAAACATTCCCAAAAATATCAAAACAGCAGAAATAGTTATAGCTACTTTTGAATGCAAAAATAAATTGTTGAAATTTTTCTTTTCAAAAACATCTAAGCAAACTGTAAAACCTAAGCCACCAATTATTATTAAAAAAGCAATAGTTAGATTTATCAAAATATTATTAGTATAATTCATAATCGAATTACCAATTAAATCAAATCCTGCGTTACAGAAAGCAGATATTGAGTGAAAACCAGAAAATAAAATCCCTTTCTTTATTCCAAAGTCAGGTATAAATTTAAATGCTAAAATAATAGCTCCTACAAGTTCACAGCCAACAGAAAATTGTATAATATATTTGGCAAGTTTTACTATTCCTGTAATAGAATCAAAACTAATCTGTTCTTTTAACATTATTCTTTGAGTTAAACCAATTTTTTTATTAAAAACAATAGAGATTAATGAAATAAACACCATTGTTCCTAAACCACCAATTTGTATAAGTGCTATAATTACAAATTTGCCAAAAACCGTCCAATGAGCTGCTGTGTTTACAACAATTAAGCCTGTAACACACGTGGCTGATGTTGCTGTGAATAAAGCATTTAGAAAACCAATACTTTGTCCATTATTCGAAGCAATGGGTAAATTTAGCAAAAAAGCTCCTATCAAAATTACAATGAAAAATGACATTGCAACTACTAAAGGTGGATTTTTTTTAATTTTTTTAAGAAATAATTCAATAATTTCCATATCATTCTCTTTAAAAATAAATAAAGCCCCCTATAGGGAGCCCATTATTGTTCTTTAGCCACTTCAACTAGCTTTGCAAAACCCTTAGGATCATTAATAGCCATCTCAGAAAGCATCTTTCTATTAATGTCAATATTAGCCTTTTTCAATCCATTGATGAATTTTGAATAACTCATTCCATTCATTCTAGCAGCAGCATTGATTCTAGTAATCCAAAGTTTTCTAAAATCTCTTTTTCTTTGTTTTCTTCCAATATAAGCATAGCTTAAAGATTTCATTACAGCTTGGTTAGCTGGTCTAAATAATTTAGATTTTGCACCAAAGTATCCTTTAGCTTGTTTAAGTATACTTCTATGTTTCTTTTTTGCGTTAACGCCTCTTTTTATTCTTGCCATCTATATCCCTCCCTTAAGGAATCATGTGATCAATTCTCTTTTGATCAGCTTTAGACACAATTGCGCCTTTTCTTAATTTTCTTAATCTTTTTGATGTTTTCTTACCAGTCAAATGACCCTTATAAGCATAAAATCTTCTTAGTTTTCCACTTGCAGTTCTTTTGAATCTCTTAGCGGAACCTCTATGAGTTTTCATTTTTCCCATAAAATCCTCCTCAATTATCCTCTTTATCTTTATCTTTTTTTTCTGAAAGGAACATAACCAAGTTTCTGCCTTCCATTTTTGGTTTTTTGTCCACAACTCCATACTCAGAAACTAAATCTACAAATTTGTCAAGAACTTCCTTACCAAGATCAGTATGGCCCATTTCTCTTCCTCTAAATCTAACTGACACTTTAATTCTGTCACCATTCTTTAAGAAATCAATAGCTTTATTAGCTTTAGTTTGTAAATCATGATCTTCAATATTAGGTGTAAATCTTAATTCCTTAACATTGATAGTTTTTTGTTTTTTTCTAGCTTCTTTTTCTTTTTTCTCCATGTCATATCTATACTTTCCATAATCCATAATACGACATACTGGTGGCTTTGCATTTGGAGCAACTTTGACTAGGTCTAGTTTTTTAGATGCAGCCATGTCAATAGCTTGATTGGTATTAGTAACACCCACTTGGTTACCTTCATCATCAATCAATCTTACTTCTTTTTCGCGAATCTCTTCATTAATTTGCAGTTCTTTAATTTCTAAGCACCTCCGTAAAATAAAAAAGCAGACATCCCTAAAGATGTCCGCAAAATCATCGTAATTCTAAAATAACCTTACTAACACATGTTGCAAGGTGAGAAGCGGACTTCTTCTTTAAACACGCATATCATTATAATTGAAACTCTCAATATTGTCAAGTTATTTCATAAAATATTTAAAATTAAATATTATCTTCTAATTCAGATTTAATTTTTTGATAAAGTAAATCTATCGCCACTTTATTTTTTCCACCTTCAGGTATAATAATATCTGCATACCTCTTTGAAGGTTCTACAAACTGTAAATGGGCAGGTCTTACAGTAGTCATGTACTGCATTATTACAGAATCCAAAGATCTTCCTCTGTCTTTTATATCGCGAAGTATTCTTCTAATAATTCTAACATCAGAATCTGTATCTACAAATACTTTGATATCCATCAAATCTCTAATTTCTTGTTCGTTAAAAATCAGTATCCCTTCCAAAATCACAACTTCTTTAGACTCTACTTTTAGTGTTTTTTTCTTCCTGTTATGTTCAGAAAAATCATATATAGGTTTTTCAATTGCCTTTCCTTCTTTTAAATCTTTAATTTGCTGAATTAACAATTTGTTATCAAAAGCGAAAGGATGGTCATAATTTGTTTTAACCCTATCTTCAAAACCTAAATGAGACTGATCTTTATAATATGAATCTTGTTCAATTATTGAAACATTCTCTTCGCCCACAAGATTAACCAATGTACTTGTTACTGTCGTTTTACCACTGCCACTACCGCCACATATTCCAATTATACATGTTTTACTCTTCATTATTTTTCATCCTCAACATATATCCTTTCTTAACAGGAGAGAAAACCTTAATTCTAAATATTTGTTGTGCATGATTTGCAACTTCAATAGGCTTATCATTTTTATCTACCATTGAATCAATTTTTTGATTAAAATGTTTAATTCCAGGTCCAAAAATTTCCACTTCATCTCCAACGAAGACTCTATTTCTCTGTTCTATTGTCGCAATCATAGTTTCTGGATCATAATCTTTAACTATACCTACAAAATCATAACCTCTAATATAGGAGTTTGTTTCATAAACTTGTGAATCCTTGCCTGCATTACCATAGAAAAATCCAGTTGTAAAATCTCTGTGACTAACTTTTTTTATTTCTTGTAATAAATATGGGTCATACTTATAATTAGATGGATCTTCATAATATGAATCTATTGCCATTCTATATGATCTTATTACTGTAGCAAGATAGTATTCGCTTTTTACCCTTCCCTCAATCTTCAAACTAGATATTCCAGCTTCAATCATTTCATCAATATGTTCAATCATGCATAAATCCTTAGAATTCATTATGAAAGTTCCTTCTTCATGTTCTTCTATTGGAAAGTATTCACCAGGCCTTTTTTCTTCAACTAAATGATATTTATATCTGCATGGTTGCGCACAGTCTCCCATGTTTGCATCTCTACCAGTCATATAATTAGATAATAGACATCTGCCTGAATAAGACATACACATAGCACCATGTGCAAAAGTTTCAATTTCAATTTTACCAGAAACTTCAGAAATGATATGTTTAATTTCAGTAAGGCTGAGTTCTCTTGCCATAACTACCCTTGTAGCTCCCTGATCACTCCAAAACTTTACAGTTTCAGCATTAGTCACAGAACCTTGAGTTGAAATATGAATTGGAAAATCTTTTGCTACAGATTTAACTTTCATAAACATGCCAGGATCAGCAACAATTAATGCATCAACACCAATTTCATATAAACTTCTTATATAATTTTCGACCCCAGTCATATCTTTATCATGAGGAATAATATTCAAAGTAACATGTAAAGTTTTTCCACGTTCATTAAGATAATCAGCCGCCCATTTAATTTCATCTAAAGAAAAGTTTTTAGAAGCTTTTCTAAGTCCAAAGCTCTCTCCTCCCAGATATACAGCATCTGCACCATATTCTACCGCTGTTTTTAACTTATTTAAATCTCCAGCTGGAGCTAATAATTCAATCTTTTTCATCTTTTCTCCTTACTAATAACACGCCATCACCAATTGGCACAATTGAAGTTACTAAATTTTCTTCCCTTTTTATATCCTTTAAAAAAGTCCTTAATCTTTTTACTATAGTTTTCTTCCTTCTTTTTACTAAATCCTCATTTGCAACCATTCCTTTGAATAGTACATTATCACAGATAATAATACCACAATCACTTAAATTATTAATAGCCTTATTGAAATATTTCTCATATTGTCCTTTTGCCGCATCAATAAAAATCAAATCATATTTTTTACTACAATTTAATAAATATTCATAAGCATCATCAATATAAACATGGATAATATCATTTAGGTTTTCTTGTTCAATATTTTTAGTTGCAATCTGAGCCATCTCTTCTTTTATTTCAACTGTATCAATAAGTTCAATGTTTTTTGAAAACTTAGCAAACGAAATAGATGAATAGCCTATAGCTGTTCCTAATTCTAGTATATTTTTCGGCTTTGTTGAAGATATTAAAAATTTTATAAACTCTTCAGTTTCTGGTTCAACAATTGGAACATGGAATTTTTCAGCATAATTTCTCATTTCTAGGAGTTTTTCATCTTTATATATTATATTGTCTCTTATATATTCTTCAATAAAATCATAATTTATATTTGTCATAATACCCTCTAAAAAAGGGAACCATTTCTAGTTCCCTACATTTAAACTTCCATAATTATTGGTAAAATCATTGGATTTCTTTTTGTATTTTTTAATATGAAAGATCTTAAATCATCCCTAATATCAGATTTCAAACTTGTCCAATCTGATAATTTTTCTTTGGAACTATTGTCTAAAATATTTTTGACAACTTTTTTAGCATCGTCAATTAAATCACCAGATTCTCTTACATAAACAAATCCTCTTGAAATAATATCAGGTCCTGAAACTACTCTTCCATCACGTGATATACTTACAACAACAATTATAAGACCATCTTCTGAAAGATGACGTCTATCTCTTAATACAATATTACCAACGTCACCTACCCCTAGTCCATCTACTAAAATATTACCAGAAGTAACATCACCAATTAATTTTGCATCTCTTTGAGATATTTCAAGTACATTGCCATTTTCCATAATAAAAATATTTTCTTTTTTAACACCCATTTTGTTGGCTATCTTTGCATGTTTCATTAAATGTCTTATTTCACCATGAGCTGGCACAAAATACTTTGGTTTCACAAGACTTAAAAGCAATTTTAATTCTTCTTGGCATGCATGTCCTGATACATGAATTTCAGATAAAGTCTCATAAATCACTTTAGCGCCTCTTTCTAATAGTCTATTTATCACTTTATTAACAGCCATTTCATTTCCTGGTATAGGAGTTGCCGAAAGAATGACAGCATCATTAGGCGTTAGTTGAATTTTTCTGTGTTCACCATAAGCAATCCTTGTTAATGCTGACATAGGTTCACCTTGTGACCCCGTGGTGATTAATACAATCTCACTATCATCATATTTATCCATATTGCGAATATCTACAAAAGTGTCTTTTTTTACTCTAAATTGGCCGAGTTTTCTAGCAGTTTCAGTAACATTAATCATTGATCTACCAGATAGAATTACCTTTCTACCATATTTTTCGGCAGAATTAATAATCTGTTGAACTCTATGAACATTAGATGCAAAAGTAGCGATTATAATTCTTTGATCTGTTAACTCTTGAAAAAGCCTATTAAATGTTTCTCCAACTTTAGATTCGCTCATTGTATAGCCTTCTCTTAAAACATTTGTACTTTCGCCAATCATTGCTATTACACCTTTAGTACCAATTTCAGCTATTCTAGTCAAATCTATTGGCTCGCCACTAATAGGTGTAAAATCAACTTTAAAATCTCCAGAATGATATACATACCCTAGAGGTGTTTTTATAGCTAATGAACAAGCATCAGGTATAGAATGGTTTACTCTAATCCACTCTACTTCCATTTTTCCAAGTTTTACAATATCGCCTGCCTTGACAACTTTTAATCTGTTCTTACTCAAGCGGTGCTCTTTTAATTTGTTTTCTAATAGACCAATGGTAAGACCTGTACCATAAATGTCAATATCCAACTTTTTCATGATATAAGGTATGGCTCCTATATGATCCTCATGACCATGTGTTAATACCAAGCCCCTTATTTTATGTTTATTTTCAATTAAATAAGTTATATCAGGTATTACAACATCAATACCTAACATTTCATCTTCCGGAAATGTCATTCCACAATCGACTATTATAATATCTTCACGATATTCAATAAGAGTCATATTTTTTCCAATTTCGTGCATTCCCCCAAGTGGTATTATTTTTAACTTATTTGTGTTTCTCATCTATCCCTTTCTCCTCAATTTTTTGGTAGCAGTCTTCGCAATAACCCATAAATTTTAGAGTGTGATCAATAATTTTAAACTTTTCATTTTTTTCGATTTTTGCTTCTATCTGTTCCAATTCATCAACATCAACTTCTGATACTTTACCGCATTCGATGCAAATCAAATGATGATGTCTATGACCTTGTTCATGTATTCTTAGTTCATATCTAACTATATTGTCGTCAAATATTATTTGATCTAATATACCTAGTTTAGTAAATAATTGAACAGTTCTATACACTGTAGCAATACCCATAGATGGATCAATTTCAGAAATTAATTTATATATGTCTTCAGTTGTCAAATGGGAATCTCTATTATTTAGAAAGATTTCATAAACTTTTGCTCTTTGATCAGTGTATTTATATCCATTTTCTTTTAATATCTTTCTTACTTGATTAGTTCTACTGTCCATTCTAATCACCTATCACTATCAGATATCAATTCTTCATAAGCATTGATTGCCTCTTGCAATTCTTTGTCATCAATTCCTGCAAGATATTCTTCACCAGTTTCATCTATTTCTATTTTTAGAATATAAATTTCTGGCTCTTCATCATCTTTATAAAGAGCAACATAATCTGTGTCATCTAAAGTAAATTTTGCATCAACAAAAAACTCTACTTCTTTTCCATTTTCATCATAAAATTTTAACTTTTCCATCTATTTCCCCTTAAAAATCAGTTTCTACTATCAAGATATGACTGCAGGATATATGTCGCAGCAATTTTATCAATATACTTTTTTCTATTTTCTCTTCTTACTGAACCTTGAATCAATACTTGCTCAGCCATTAGCGAAGTCATCCTCTCATCAATATATATAACTTCAATTTTAAATTTGTTCTTTAATTTTTCAGCAAATTTAATGACTTTTTCACTTTGAGGCCCTATAGTATTGTTCATATTCTTTGGAAGACCTACTACTACTTTATCTACATTGTTTTCAATTATTATGTCATGAATTTTATCATAAGCAATTTTATTAGATTCCCTCTTAATTGTAACAAGAGGCTGTGCTGTAATTAAAAGTGCATCGCTAATAGCAACTCCTATCCATACATCACCAACATCCAAGCCTAGAATTTTATTCATTTTATAACCACAACCTTAAAATATAGGTACATATATAATATGTAATATGAGATGGTCCAGCCATCTCATATTTTCTCTAAATAAACTTTTAGCATCTCTTGGAGAAGTTCATCACGCTCAATTTCTTGTATCATGGATCTAGCATTATCATGACTTGTAATGTATGTTGGATCTCCTGATAATATATATCCAATAATTTGATCTATAGGATTATAACCTTTTTCTTCTAGAGCATTATAAACTACTTTTAAAACACCCTTTATTCTTTCCTGTTCTAAAGCTTTTTTTTCAAAAACTTGTGTATTATTATCTTGATCCATAATATACCTCCAAATGAATTATATCACAAAAAATGATTTTTAGTAAATTTTATAACAACTCTTCAAGCTTATCTAAAGCATCTTGAACCTTATCTAAATCTTTGGCACCAGCAGTAGCCATGTCATTTCTACCGCCGCCACCACCACCAGCAACTTTTGCAATTTCCTTTATTAGTTTGCCAGCAAAGATATTCTTTTCAACTAAATCTTTAGAAACAGCGCACACAAAATTAATTTTATCTCCATTAACTGTTGCAAATAATACAACGACAGAGCCTACTTTATCCCTAACTTCATCAGCTAAATCACGCAATGTATTGACATCTACATTATCAAACTTTTGTGTCACATAAGAGATACCATTTTTTTCTTTCACATTATCAGATATACCAGAAAGTTTATCCTTAGCTAAAGAATGTTCTAATCTTTCAATTTCTTTATTTGCTTCTTTTAATTCTCTAATATTAGAACTAATCTTAGACATAACATCCTCTTTATTAGTTTTTAATTCAGTAGATATATTATCATAAATATTGTCTAAATTTTCTAAATAACTATAAACTTCTGGACCAGTAATAGCTTCGATTCTCCTTACACCATTACTTATACCACCTTCGGAGAGGATTTTAAACATAGAAATTTCAGAAGTATTTGATACATGGGTTCCGCCACAAAGTTCTTTAGAAAAATTTCCCATACTTACAACTCTGACCATTTCTTCATATTTACTTTCGAATAGACCAATCGCACCCATTTCTTTGGCTTCATTAATGTTTGTTATACTTGTTGATACAGGTAAAGCTTCAAATATTTTTTCATTTACAATATTTTGGATTTCAATTAATTCATCTTTAGTAACTTGTTTAAAATGTGTAAAATCAAAACGCATTCTATTATCCATAACCAAAGAACCTGCTTGATTTACATGAGTTCCTAATACTTCTTTTAATGCTTTATGAAGTAAATGTGTCGCGGAGTGATTTCTTCTTATATTATTTCTTCTATCTGTATCAATATTTGCTATAGCCTCTTTTTTTGTAACTGTTCCACTAGTTACTTCTCCAATGTGTAAGTGTATATCATCTTTAGTTTTTTTTGTATCATTTACTCTAATTTCAAAAGAATTTGACCTTATAAATCCAGTATCACCAATTTGTCCTCCACTTTCACCATAAAAAGGAGTTTTGTCAAGAATTACAATGACTTTATCACCTTCAGTAACAGATTGGACTTCTTTATTTTCTTTTATTATTTTAAGTATTTGTGAACTACATTTATTTTGTTCATATCCTACAAATTCATTTTTAAGTCCATCAAATAAATTATTATTGTTTTGGTTAGACCAACCTACATTTGAATCTTCTCTGGCACTTCTAGCTCTTTCTTTTTGCAAGTTCATCTCATTATTAAAACCAGCAATATCAACCTTTAGACCTTTTTCTTTTAAAATTTCTTCCGTCAAATCTATAGGGAAACCAAAAGTATCATATAATTTAAATGCATCTTCTCCTGACAAAGTCTCAAGTCCATTATTATTTAACTCACCGATTTTATCATTTAGTTTAACAAGACCTTGTTCTATTGTTTCAAGGAACTTCTCTTCTTCTCTTCTTATAATTTCTTTTATAGAATCTTTATTCTCAATAAGTTCCTTATATTCAGTACCCCAGGAATCAATTACTAGATCTGCTACTTCGGATAAGAATGCTTTTTTAATTCCAAGTTTTCTCCCATGTCGAGCCGCTCTTCTTATTAATCTTCTTAAAACATATCCTCTACCTTCATTGGATGGAACTATTGTGTCCGAAATCATAAAAGTCATAGCTCTTGTATGATCTGTAATAACTCTAAAGGAAATATCTAAATTTTCATCTTCACCATATTTAAAAGATGAAATAGAACTAATCTTTTGAATTATATCTTTAATAGCATCTATTTCAAAGATATTATCAGTTTCTTGTAATACAGTAGCTATCCTCTCAAGACCCATACCTGTGTCAATATTTGGATGAGAAAGAGGATTGTAATTACCTTCTTCATCTTTATCGAATTGTGTAAAAACTAAATTCCACACTTCAATAAATCTATCTCCTTCTCCACCTGGTAGTTCATCTTTGGAACCATGCTCTAAACCTCTATCAACATATATTTCTGAGCAAGGACCACTAGGACCAACTTCAAGCTCCCAAAAATTATCTTCTTTACCCAATCTAATAATTTTTTCTTCAGGAATTCCTACTACATTCTTCCAAATATTATAAGCTTCATCATCTTCATGAAAAACAGTAACCCATAAATCTTCTTTTGGAATTTCTAAATTAACTGTCAAAAATTCCCAAGCCCAAGGAATAATTTCATGTTTAAAATAATCACCAAATGAAAAATTACCTAGCATTTCAAAGAAAGTCGCATGTCTATCTGTGAGACCAACATTATCAATATCACCAGTTCTTATACATTTTTGACAAGTTGTTACTCTTTTTGCTGGTGGAACCTCTTCACCAGTAAAGAATTTTTTCATTGGCGCCATTCCTGCACCTATCAATAAAAGTGATTTGTCATCTTTTGGAATCAAAGAAAAACTTGGCAGAATTAAATGTTTTTTTGATTCAAAAAATTTTAAATATTCCGTTCTAATATCATGTAATCCTAAAAATTTCATCAAGCACCTCATTATTAAAAAACCTCCCATTCCCTGGGAGGACATACTAATGTTATTATAGTTATTTTACAAAAAAATGTCAATTATTCATGTCTTTCACTGTATTTGATTTTTAAAAAATCAATCAAAATACAAAATACAGAAACCACTGGTACAGAAATAACCATTCCCCAAACGCCAAAAATTCCTCCACCAATTATTATAGAAATTAGAATCAATAGAGGATCGAGCCCTGTAGAATTCCCAATTAATTTCGGAGCTAGAATATTATTCTCTGCCCATTGTATTGTGACAAAAATTATAGTTACCCAAAAAGCTTTTACAGGCGAGTCCATAAAAGCAAATAAAACAGCAGGTAAATAACCTAAAAATGGTCCAATATATGGAATAATATCTGCCACACAAGTTATTAAACCTATAACAATAGCAAAATCAACTCTAAGTATTAAAAGATAAATCATTGTTGCTACACCAACAAAAATAGCCATTAAAAGTCTACCTCTTATAAATTGTTGCAACGCTGTATCTATTCTCTTACCTAAATAAGTCACATCTCTCCTATACTTATTAGGAATTAATCTTCTCAATTTCAAATTAAATTTTTCTTTATCAACAGAAAAATAGAATGAGAAGATTAATATTAATATTATTCTAAGTGCATTGGTAAATAAAGCATATATTTTTGTTGCTATATTTCTAAGCGAATCTACTGCAGACTTTTGCATAGTAGATATAATTTCATTAACCGTTTTATTTATCGAATTTAATATTCCAGTTATTGGGTCACTACCCTGAGTAACATTTATTTGATTAGTATCATTATAAACGTTAAGAAAATTTTCTGGCATCTTTATATTAAATTTAGAAAAAACTCTAGTTAAAAAACTATTGGTCATTTTATTTAAAGAATCTAACATATCTGGTATTCTAGACAATAAATTAGAAAATTCTTGAATAGATTTTGGTATGACAGAAAATATTAATATACCGAATAATAACAACACAGAAATATATACTATAATTACTCCAAATTTTCTTTTAATTCCTTTTCTCTCAAGAAAATTGACTAGAGGATCCATTATATATGCAAAAATTATAGCTATAATAACAGACGATAGTGTATATCCAAGTATTGGATATTTACCAAAAATTATTCTTATTAAATATAGAGAAAGAACCCCTACAAAAAGCTTTACAACAATGCTTAAATCCATTTTCAATCTTTTATTTGGATCTATATATCTATTGCCGATATTTACCAAATAATAAATTGCTAAAAACATCAATAAAATGGCTAGTATTATTAAAGCATATGTCACAAATCTAGCTGTATTGGTATTTCCTGCAAACTGTTCTAACATATTATTCTCCTAAAAGCTAAATTTTTTTATTCCCTCTTTTATTTTATCTACAACTATATCACACTCTTCTTTTGTGTTATTGTGATTTAATGAAATTCTAATTGCAGATAAAGCTAAATCTTTATCTAATCCAATTGAGGTCAATACATATGACGGTTCAATGCTTCCTGCCGCACATGCAGAACCTTGAGATACATATATATCAAACATATCTAAGAATTGTATCATTGTTTGTGGTTTGACATTTATTAAAGATATGTTTATATTTCCTGGTAATCGATTTTCTATAGGACCATTTAAAATAACACCATCAATATTTAAAAGCTTATCTAACATATAATTTCTTAAATTTGTCGTATATTCTATATTATAATCTATATTTTTATATGACTCTTCTAACGCTATAGACAAGCCCACAATAGATGCCACATTTTCTGTAGAAGCCCTTTTATCTCTTTCTTGGGCTCCACCACTTATTAAAGAATTAATTCTCACATTATCCTTTATATATAATAATCCTATACCTTTTGGTGCACCAATTTTATGCCCAGACATTGAGCACATACTGATATTTGGATTATCTAAAAAGAATTTAACATTCCCAAAGGCTTGTACAGCATCTGTATGGAACATGACATTTTTTTCATCACATATTTTAGCAATATCATTTATTGGCTCAATAGTACCTATTTCATTATTAGCAAACATTATAGAAACTAAATTAGTGTCATTATTAATTTTATCTTTTAATTCATCTAAGTCGACAAAACCATACTTGTCAACATTTAACAAATCAATCTTATGCCCTTTAGTTTTTAAATATTTTAAAGAGTTTAGAACAGCAGGATGTTCAATTTGAGAAGATATAATGTGATTTATCTTATTGTTTACAACTGTCTCTTTTATAGCCCAATTATCTGCTTCGGTTCCAGATGAAGTAAAGTAAATTTCACTAGGCTTAACTTTTAAGATATCAGCAATTTTAATTCTAGAATTTTCTACAGCTGACCTTGATTTTTGACCTAATGAATAAATGCTCGAAGCATTCCCATAATAATCAGTCAAATAAGGCATCATACTTTTTAAAACTTTTTCTGAAACCTTAGTAGTGGCAGCATTGTCCATGTAAATCATATTTACCTCACATATCTTCTAATGTCATAGATTCCATGACATCTTCAATCCTGTTTTGTAATTTATAAAGAATATCTCTTGTAGCACAGGCTTCAAGTCTATCACAGCTTGTATTTTTCCCTGAATCGCAACAAGAAAGAGATATATCTCCTTCTAGAGCGTTAATAATCTCTCCTATTGCTATCTCTTTTGGCTCTCGTGCTAAAATATATCCACCACCTGCACCTCTAACAGATTTTACAAGACCGTTCTTTTTCAGCAATGAAAATAATTGTTCTAAATATGACTCAGATAGGTGTTCTTCTTTAGCGATATCCTTTAAAGCAATAGGTCCTTTACCTATATTCTCTTTTAAATTATACATGGCCATTAGACCATATCTACCTTTAGTAGAAAGTTTCATTTTTCACCTCAATTAGGATTAAAAGATCCTTCACTTTTATTATTGATTAATATATCTTTTAGAGTATACCAAGACAATACAGCACATTTAACTCTTGCTGGCAGATTTTTAATTGATTCAAAAGCTATAGCATCATCTAAATCTTCAAGTTCATCAGGATCGGTAATCTCACCTTTAACCATTCCTATAAATTTATCTGCCATTGAAATAGCTTCTTCTACTTTCATGCCTTTAACTATATCGCACATAATTGAAGTAGACGCTTGTGAAATTGCACAACCATGTCCATTATAAGAAATATCTTTAATTATTCCATCTACAACATTTAATTGTAAAGTTATTTCATCGCCACAACTAGGATTGTGCCCTAATTCCTTGTGTGTATATTCTTCTAAATCTCTTCTATTATTTTTATTTCTAGAATGTTCTAAAATTAATTCAGTATAAATATTTTCAAGATTCAATTCCTAATAACCTCCTAACATCTTCTAGATGTCTAACAAAATAATCTATTTCTTCAATAGTATTATAAACCGCAAAGCTAGCTCTACAAGAAAAATTAGAGCCCAAATATCTATGCAATGGTTGTGCACAGTGATGCCCAGATCTGATAGCAATTCCATAAGTATCTAGTATCGATGCTACATCATGAGGATGAGCTTCTTTGAAATTAAAAGATATTACGGGGGCCCTAGGAGTTTTTGGCGTAGTATAGACTTCAAGATAATCTAGTTTTTTGAGCTTATCATAACAATAATCTGATAAATATGTTTCATATTCATCAATTCTCTCCATACCTATTCTTTCTATAAAATCAATGGCTGAAGCTAAATTAACCGCACCTTCAACATTTGCTGTTCCCGCTTCAAACCTTTGGGGTGATGGTAAAAAAGTAGTTTTATCCTCATACACATACTCAATCATATCTCCACCTGATAAAAATGGTTCCATAGAATTAAGCAAATCCTCTTTTCCATATAATACACCAATTCCCATTGCAGAATACATTTTATGTCCGGAGAATACAAGAAAATCTACGTCCATATCAACTACGTTAACTTTTTTGTGTGGAACTAATTGAGCACCATCTAAAATAATTTTAGCATTAGAATTTTCACGTGTATATTTAAAAATTTTATCTAAGTCTGGCATTGTACCAACGACATTTGAGGCTCCAGTTATTGATAATATTTTTGTCTTATTGCTTATCTTATCAGTTACTTCAGAAAAAGGAATTTGCATATCTTTATCTAAGTATAGATATTTTAATTTAGCACCAGTCTTTTGTGCTATTCGTTGCCAAGGGACTAAATTCGAATGATGTTCCATAATAGATATTACTATTTCATCATCTTCAGTTAAATTATTCATTGCATAAGAGTAGGCAATAAGATTTAATGCCTCTGTTGAATTTCGTAAAAATACAATCTCATTAGAAGATTTAGCTCCTATAAATTCACCTACTTTTTTTCTTGCATTTTCATATACTTCAGTTGAAACCATTGCAAGATAGTGAGCTCCTCTATGAGGATTACCATTTTCGGTATTATAAAAGTTTTCTATGTTTTTTAATACCTCAATCGGTTTTTGTGTAGTAGCTCCATTATCTAAATAAACTATATTTTTATTATTTGGTTTTAAATCTAGGAACGGAAATTCTGATCTAATTTGTTCTATCTCTTTTTTATTAAACATTTAGTCCGCCTTCCTTAATAATTTTTCTAACTGAGTGCCATACTTCATCTTCTAATTTGTCATCATTAATCATGTCAATTGCAGAAGAAAATTTTGATTCAACTATAAGTGCTTCTGCCTCTTCAAGACTAATACCTCGAGTCATTAGATAAAAAAGTTGATTCTTATCTAATTTCCCAGCACTTGATGCGTGATTACCAACAACATCATCTTCATGAGCAAGCATTAATGGCACTGAAGTTGAATGAACACTATCGTCAAGCAAAATAGTATATTCTTCTTCTGAACCAACCGCTCCACTAGCACCTTCTATAAATTGTAAATTAGACTTGAAATTTTTAATAGATTTATCTTTTAAAGCTCCATTTACCATGATGTTAGATATAGTTTTTTTACCACTATGAATCATGTCATAATTCATATTTAAATATTCATCTTTTTGTCCAAAATATATGGAATTTAGATTACCTTGGGAAGAATCTCCAATAAGCTCACACTTGTAATTTGTGTATAACTTACCTGCTCCCACTTCGTATTGATAGACATTTACTATTGCTCCTTCACAAGCATATATGCCTATAGATTCTAATGCCAGAGTATCTAAAGAGTCTCTTTGAATAATAAATAAATCAACTACAGATTTTTCTTTAGCTAAAATTCTAATAACACTATTTCTAAATTTATTTAAATCTCCACTAGAAGTGTAGTCCAATACAAGCCTTATTTTAGAATTTTTTTCAGCTACAATATCGTGCATATCAGATAAAGTATCATAGTCATCATCTAGCTCGAATAAATAAAGACCAAAGTCTTTTTTATCATCTTTTCCTGCAATATAAGAATTATAATAGTTTAAATATTTTATATTTAAGTCCAAAGCTTCTTTGCTAATTCCATATTTTATCTTATCGAATTCATCTATTTTAACATATTCATTATTGCCCTTTAATTTAAATTCTTTTTGAACTAAATTCGGAATACTAATTTCTGTATCATTTACTTTTAAAAAGTTAAATGTCTTAAAAGCAATCTCATTTCCTATTATACTAGCCTTCATCTTATCTCCTTACCCTATAGATCCAACAAGTTCGAGATTAATCAGATTATTCATTTCAACTGCATATTCTAATGGTAATTCTTTAGCAATCGGTTCAGCAAAACCTCTTACCACCATTTGCTTTGCTTCTTCCTCTGAAATACCTCTAGTCATTAAATAAAATATCACTGAATCGCTAATTCTACCAATTTTTGCTTCATGTCCCATATCTATGTCATTGTTTTTTATATTAATGGATGGAATAGTATCAGATCTTGACATAGAATCTAACATCAAAGATTCACAGGAAGTTGAGTTCTTAGATCCATATGCATTTTCTCTAATATCAACAAGACCTCTGTATATAGCAACTCCTCCACTTTTAGATATAGATTTTGTATTTATAGTTGATTTTGTATTTGGTGCAGCGTGTACAACTTGTGCTCCAGTATCTAAATTTTGGCCCTCACCAGCAAATGAAATACCTGTAAATTCACTTGAAGCATTTTCACCCATAAGAATTGACGCTGGATAAAGCATTGAAACTTTAGAACCAAATGAACCTGATACCCACTCAATTCTTCCATTTTCTTCTACAATCGCACGCTTAGTATTTAGGTTATACATATTTCTAGACCAATTTTCTATTGTAGAATATCTTAGAGTTGAATTTTTCCCAACAAATAACTCGACAGCACCAGCATGTAAGTTTACAACATTATATTTCGGTGCAGAACACCCTTCTATAAAATGGCAATAAGAGTCATCTTCTATTATAATCAAGGTATGCTCAAATTGGCCCGCTCCAGGTGCATTTAATCTAAAATAAGACTGCAAAGGTATATCAACTTTAACCCCTTTTGGAACATATACAAATGATCCTCCAGACCAAACAGCATAGTGAAGGGCAGCATATTTATGAAGGTTTGGTGTTATACATTTTTGGAAATATTTATTCACGATTTCAGGATATTTTTTAAGCCCCGTTTCAAAATCAGTATATATAACTCCTTGGTCGAGAAGATGTTTTTGGATATTGTGATAGACAACTTCTGAATCGTATTGAGCTCCCACACCTGAAAGAAGTGATTCTTTTTCTGCCTCAGGTATACCAAGTTTGTCAAATGTATCTCTGATTTCATCGGGAACTTTATTCCAATCATCAGATAAATCTGCATCTGGTCTAATATATGTTGTAATTTCATCAATATTTACTTCAGATAAATCAGGACCCCAAGTTGGATTTGATTTTTTATTAAAAATATCAAGAGCTTTTAATCTATAATCAAGCATCCATTCAGGCTCTTCTTTTTCAGCAGAAATTTGTCTAATGATTTCTTCTGTTAAACCTTTTTCAGTTTTAGATCTAAAAGTAAATTCATTTTTAATATCATATACTCCACGATCCATCTCCTGCACTTGAGTTTTTTCTTTTTTACTCAATTATTTTACCTCCTCTCTGATCCAATTAAATCCTTCTTGTTCAATTTTATCAACAAGAGATGCATCTCCTTGTTTTACAATTTCACCGTTAAGAATTACATGGACAAAGTCAGGTTTTATATTTCTAATAAGCTCTTTATGGTGAGTAATAATTAAAACTGAATTATTATCATTCAAAAATTTTTCTATACCTTGAGATACTATTCTTGTAGCATCAACATCTAACCCAGAGTCAGTTTCATCCAATATTGCAAGTTTTGGTTCAAGCATTAACATTTGAAGAATTTCGTTCTTTTTCTTTTCTCCACCAGAAAAGCCCACATTTAAATATCTATCTGCATATGAAGAATTCATTTGTAATTCTTCCATTTCTTTTTGAATTTGTTTCTTAAATTTTAAAATAGATAAAGTTTTATCTTCTTTTGCTGATTTAGCAGTTCTAATAAAATTTTCAACTGAAATTCCTGGCACCTCTTCAGGGGTTTGAAAAGACATAAATAAACCTTTGTTAGCTCTCTTATCTGTTGATAGTTCAGTTATATCTTCTCCGTCCAAAAAAATTTTACCACCGTAAACATCGTAAACTGGATTATTCATAATTACATTAGCAAGAGTGGACTTACCTGAACCGTTTGGCCCCATAATTACATGTACTTCTCCATAATTGATATTTAAATTAATATTCTTTAATATCTCTTTTTCGCCAACCCCAGCGCTAAGATTTTCAATCCTTAAAAGTTCTGTCATTTTATCCTCCATTTATCTAAAAATAATTCATACAAAATTACTATGTTTTATCTGTAATTAATAATAACACAAATTATGCAAAATTAAAAATATTATTTAAATTTATTTGATTAAAAAAAAACTAGGTTACGACCTAGTTTTTACTGACAGCTATTTATAATTGTAATATAAAATTCAAAATTAAAAATCAAAATATTATTTGACCAAAAGACCATAAACATTCTAATTCTATTTTTACTTCTATTGTATAATTTTACTTTAATCATTTTTCATAGGATACTCATCACTCAAGTCTATTTTCAAATAGATTTTTATATTAAATGATATCAAATGCTGCGATAATATGATTAAGTTTTCTTTCACGTAAATAGACTTCAATTATATCAAATCGTATCATAATATCGTATAAAGAATATCTCTCTATATAAGCCCTTGCAGTTTTGATAATATTTTTCATTTTAAATTCATCCACTGCTTCATAAGCATCTCCGTATTTGTGAGAATTTCTTGTTTTAACTTCAACAAATACAATTTCATCTTTATCTCTAGCTATAATATCTATCTCAGTACCTAATGCAGTATAATTTCTGTCTAATATTTTATAATTTCTTTTTATTAAAAATTTAGTAGCTATATCTTCACCAAGATTTCCATAAAAAAGATTATCCATTTATTACCACTTCTTTATATTTTTCAAAAAAGTCATGCGATGCATTTCTGAAGGGCCATAACATTTAAGAGCTTCTCTATGATATTTAGTTGCATAACCTTTATGTTTGTCAATACCATATTCCGGAAATTCTTGTGCCCATCTTTTGCATAAATTATCTCTATAAACTTTAGCAACAATTGAGGCGCATGCAATTGAATAACAATTTTCATCTCCTTTTATAATAGATTGTTGAAAAATTTTTGTTTTAATCCTTTCAGCATCTATTAAAACTAAATCAGGAGAAATCTTTTTACCTTCTTTATCACGCAAATTTTCAATAGCTGTTTGCATCGCTATATGAGTTGCCACTTTAATATTCACTGAATCAATTTTTTCAGAATTTGCTCTTCCAATCCCGACTGCAAGAGCTGTATCTAGAATTTTATCATATAAGAGTTCTCTTTTTTTGGGGGTAAGTTTTTTTGAATCATTGACCCCTTCAATTAGATTTCCAGTAGGCATTATAATTGCACAAGCTACAACATCACCAAATAAACATCCTCTGCCTACTTCATCTATACCAGCAATTGTTTCATAACCTTCAGAATTAAATTGCTCTTCATAATTTTCAAATGGCATCTTGCGCCTCCAAAGTTATTTTCCCTAAAATACCCTTCCGAAATTCATCTAAAATAATATTTGAAACTTTAGTGTAGTCAACTATTCCACCTCTCATTAAAGCTCCTCTTCTTGTTCCAATTAATTCCATAATTGTCAAAGGACTATCTTGTGGATTTATTTCAATACTATATCTCTTAATTAAGATATTTTTATCTATTGACATTAATTTTTCTATTAATTTCAAAGCGAGAGTTTCTGTGTCCATAATTTCATCTTTGATGGCTCCAGTAAAAGCTAAATTCAAACCTACATTTTCATCTAACTTTGGCCATAAAACTCCAGGAGTATCAAGAAGATGAAGTTTAGGATTAATTTTTATCCATTGATTTGTCCTTGTTACTCCAGGTCGGTTACCTGTTTTAGTAGACTTGGTTCCTGATATAGAATTTATAAATGTAGATTTCCCAGAATTAGGAATGCCCACAATCATAGCCTTTAATGGTCCTCTTTTTAACCCCTTGTCTTCATATTTTTTTATTTCGTCTTTCATCAGTTCATGAGATTTTTGAACAACAGCATTAACATTAGGTTTTAATGCATTATAAAACAGAACTGAATTATTGATGTCAGAATATTTCTCTTTCCATTTTTTGTTTAAAATTGGATTAGAAAGATCTTCCTTATTAAAAATGAGAAGCTTTTTTTTATTTTTTAGAAGATTAGTAAAAATTGGATTTCTACTTGAATAAGGTATTCTTGAATCAATAATTTCAATACAAAAGTCTACAAGTTTCAATTTTTTTTCTATATCTTCAATGGTCTTTTTCATATGACCTGGATACCAATTTATATTCATACTATCACCCAAAAATCACCTTATTCAATATTTTAACAGCACCATCATTATCATTATCGAAATCTGAAATTATATCTGCAACTTTTTTTAACTCTTCTACTCCATTTTTCATGGCTATACCAATTGAAGAATTTTCAATTAACAATTTATCATTAGAATCATCACCAATAGCTATAACACTGTCCATATTGATATTTTTACTTAAAGCATATTTTTCAACACCATATAATTTATCGCCATTTTTCTGCAAGACTTCTAACATCCAATATGGTTTGTTTTTAATTTTCATCAAATGTATATTAAATCTATTAGAAAAATTTTTGTCTAATATATCTTTAAACTCTTTTAAAACATCATATTGTCCAGCAAATACAATTGACAGAGGTTCTCCATCAAAATTATCGAAATTCTTTATGCCTAAATTTCTATCTCTAAATACATCAACATACGTATTTTCATATTTTTGTGGGGCTTTTAATCTATAAAGAAGATCAATCCCATCATCTCTTAATACATGAATAGAAGCATATATTTCGTCAGATTTATCAAAACTCATAATATCTAGCAAATCTTTCTTTTCAATTGGATTAACATAAGTCGTTTTTCCACTTAAGTTATTTCTTATAACATTTCCATTATTACAAATTAAATCTATATCCACATCACCCACAAATTTATTTGCCATAAAAAACTCTCTTCCAGTAGCAATTACAGGAATAATACCATGACTTCTCAGTTTTTCTACAAAAGATTTAAAACTAGTTGTCATTACTTTATTAGAACTTAGCAAGGTTTCATCTAAATCCATTGAAACAAGCTTAACCATACATCACCTTATACATTAAATTTAAATACAATTACATCGCCATCTTTTACCACATAATCTTTACCTTCACTTCTAATCAATCCCTTTTCACGTGCTACAGCAACTGATCCAGAATTAATTAAATCTTCATAAGAAATAGTATCAGCTTTAATAAAGCCTCTTTCCATATCAGAATGAATTTTACCGGCAGCTTGTGGTGCTTTGGATCCTTTTTTTATAGTCCAAGCTCTTGATTCCATTTCACCTGTTGTCAAAAACGAAATTAAACCCAAAAGATTATAACTTGATTTTATCAGTTTATCTAAACCAGAAGAATTTAAACCAAGTTCTTCTAAAAATAATTCTTTTTCTTCAGGTGAAAGCTCAGCAATTTCAGCTTCTATTTCAGCCGAAATAACTACAACATTATCGCCCTTTTCTTTAGCAAAATCTCTTACTTTCTTTACAAACTCGTTATTTTTACCATCAGTAGAGATTTCTTTTTCTTCAACATTACAAACGTAAATAACAGGTTTTGCACTCAAAAGAGCATAATTTTTAATTAACTTTTCTTCTTCATCATCTAGTTCTACTTCTCTTGCAGAGTTGCCTTCTTCAAGTGCTTTCTTAATTCGTTCTAATAAATCTCTTTCTTTTATTAAAGATTTATCTCCTTTAGCTTTTTTTACAATTTTTGAATATCTGTTTTCAACTTGTTCTAAATCAGAAAAAATTAATTCTAAATTAATATTATCTATATCTCTGATAGGATCAATAGAACCATCAACATGAATTATATTTTCATCATCAAAACATCTAACTACATGAACAATAGCATCAACTTCACGAATATTTGATAAGAATTGATTCCCTAATCCTTCACCTTTGCTGGCTCCTTTTACAAGTCCAGCTATATCATAAAATTCAATATTAGTATATACAATTTTTTCTGAATTGCTTAGCTTCGCAAGTGCTTCAAGTCTTTCATCTGGAACATTTACAACTCCCACATTTGGTTCGATAGTTGCAAAAGGATAATTAGCTGCTTCGGCTCCTGCACTTGTTAGAGCATTAAATAAAGTGGATTTACCAACATTTGGCAGTCCAACAATTCCGAGTTTCATTAAATAACCCCCATTCGAATAAAAATTATATCATAAAAACCACACAAATTATTATTTCGATTCAAAAGAAATTCAATAAAATAGGTTGGTTTTCTATCTTTTCTTTAAATTGTAGTGTTTCTATTGTATAATAGATTAAAGAAATATAAAAGAGGTGAATAATATGAGTGCCATCGTTATAAATAACCTATCTAAACGTCAAGGCAAGATTGAAGTATTATCGAATTTTAATTTAGAAGTCTTAGATGGCGAAATTTTTAGTTTACTTGGAATGGAAAATTCAGGCAAGACAACTCTTGCAAGAATTATTATGGGATTTTTAAAACCAAATAAAGGAACTGTTAACATTTACAACATGGATTCATTTAAAGAATCAAGAGAAATCAAAGAAAGTACTAGCTTTGTACCAGAAGAATCTTTATTACAAACTAATATGAGATCATCTTCTATTTTAAAGAAAACACTTAATTCTCATAATCTTCAAAATACAGAGGATATTGATGCAATATGTGATTATTTTAATTTTAATGATAAATTGAGGATTTCAGATTTAGACAAACGTGAATCAAAAATTTTTTCAATTATCAATGCACTAATAATAAAGCCTAGACTTCTTATATTAGATAATCCTGCAACTAATTTAAATCAAAGCGATATTGATAAAGTCTTTTCTTATATCAAAGGCTTAAATGAACGTGAGAATCTTACGGTTTTAATACTTACTAATTCTCTTAAAGAAGCAAGGAAGTATTCTACAAGAATTGCTTATCTTCATGATGGAAAAGTAGCAGAAACTGAATACAATAACATCAATAATTGTGGAGATAAAGTTCTAAAGATAAATTCTTATCGTGGAAATCTAAATTATTTCACATCTATCGGTGCTAAGGTAATAAAAGATGCCGACGATGAGACAATACTTTACTATGATCAAGAACTTCCAGAATTGTCTAAAGTTATTTATGAAGAAGGATTGGAAAATTATATTTTAGAAGATGCTAATTTAGAAGATAAAATTTCTGCTTATTATTCTGGAAATAATATGAGTACAAGAACAGATTCTAAGAATTTAAATAAAATAGAAGATACTTTGAAAGAAGAAAGTCTAATAAAAAATCCAATTACTTCTACAAATACAGTAATTAAAGAAGAATCTAGTGAGGATAATTTAAAAGTCAATTCAAAAACTGAAAAGATTACCTTAGATGATGATAAAAGAGATAATATCCATAACACTAAGACTAATCTATTTGCTGACGAAGATGAATATAAAGACAATATAATAAATGGGGACATGACTGAGTATGAAAATCCTCAAAAAATTGATACAACTGACTACCATAAAGAGCCAGAGGTTGATGAGACAGTAATTATTAAAAATGATTTAACTGATAAAGTTGAAGATATCGGATCAACTAAGAATTACACTGACATTTTAAGTAGTAAAAATGTTGATTATGCTCAGAAAAACTCTAGTGAAAATGTAGAATCAACTCCTCATGATGAAATAAAGGAGGACCAGAATGATTTTTAATATGGAATTTAAATCTAATTTCGGCAAAACAATTGCTTGGGCTATTGTGTTAATAGTATTACTTGGTTTGTTAATGGCTTTCTATCCATTCCTTGCCGAACCTCAAATGAATTCATTATTTGGTTCTATGCTAAATGCTTTTAATGATTCAACAAAAGAGATTTTAGGTTTCACAAAATCTACAGATATCACAAATATTGGAGATTATTTATCTGTCGTATATCACTACCTAGCAGTGTTAATATTTATATTTGCAATGCAATTAGGTGCTAATTCTCTATCTAAGGAACAAAACACTGGTAATATTGAATATATTTATTCAAACCCTATTTCTAAATCTGAAATAGTTACTGCAAAGTTAAGTGCAAATATTGTACTATATTTAATATTTTTAGCTATTATGGCAATAGCCACTTATGGTTTCGTATTTATAATAGCTGCATCTGGTGTCAATTCAAAATTTATACCAGATATTACAGATTTTGAAGTATTTCAAGCTCTAATTAAAATTTTTGTAAGTTTATTAGGAAGTGGTTTGGTGTTTATGTCTTTTGGATTTTTACTTTCTGCAATGTCAAAGACTTCTGAACATCAAGATGCAATTTCTGCATTATTTGTTTTTCTAATAGTTTTAGTTACAATCATAGGAAAGACTATTGGTTCTACATTTGCAAACATTGTTTCTTTCTTCCCTAACGTAGCATTTGCAACTTATTCTTTTATTAATTCTGATATAAATATAGTTGCTGTCGGAGTTAACATTGCACTTTTCGTTTTATTTGTCGTATTTACTTACACAATATATTCTCATAAAGAACTCAAATATTAATTTAAAAAACTACTTTGTTACATACAAAGTAGTTTTTTATCTTACGTATACAACTAATCAAATTTATTATGCTTTTATACCTAAATATACCTATCAAAAAATATAAATTTAAATAATTTATTGTCAGAAAACTCTCCACTTGTACGTATCTATATATGAAGGAGGGCAAAATGGACAACGAAAAAATTATAGAACGACTAAGAAAAAGAGATGAAGACGCTCTATATGATTTAGTAGAAGAATATGGTCCAATATTAAAAGGTGTAATTTCACGAACACTTTCGAAATATCCGCATTTATGGGACGAGGCTATGAACGATACACTATTAAATATTTGGAATAATATTGAGTATTTTGATTCAAGTCGAAGTTCTTTTAAAAATTGGTGTGCTGTTATTTCAAAATATAATTCCATAGATTTACTTAGAAAGGAGTCTAAGTATAAATTTACTAGTATAAATGAAAGTTTAGCAGATGATAATACAGATTTTCTTTCAAAACTAGAAATAGAAGAAGTGTTTTCTCTACTTGACGAGGAAAATAAAAACCTCTTTAAAGATATTTTTCTTAAATCGTTATCTTATGAAGAAGCTGCAAAAAACCAAGGCATTACAGTTAATAACGCGTATAAGAGAGTAAGCAGAACAAGAAAATTTTTGAGAAATTGGTATGGAGGTATGTATGAAAAATAATATATATGACAAATTTAATGATATAAAAATTAATTATGAAGAAGTTCCACTGAATGATTTAGAAAAACAAAAGCTTAAAGAAACAATTAAAAATATAAAATTACAAAATAAAAATAAAAGTTTTAAAAAATTTATCGTTACAGCAGTAGCAACTTTTATATTTTTATTTACCCTTGCAAATTCTAACTCCGGTGAATTAGTATTAGCAAAAACAAAAGAAATTGTAAATACAATTGAAGTTAGTATAAAAGATGCAATGGGAATGTCTGACGAAGTAGAAAAATATAGCGTAAAATTAAGCCGACCTTTTAAAATTGAGGACAAACAATATATTTTAAATGATATACTAATTGATAATAAAGATTTATACGTGGTTATAGCAAGTTTAAATAATAATACTGAAAATAATTCTAGGATAGAAGTTGCCTTGAGTGAGTTTAAAGTCAATGGAAAAACAAATAAAATACTTGGTTCTAGTGGTACACAATATACTTTACCTGGAGATAGAAGTATAAATGTTCTTTCCTTAAAACATAGATTGAAAGATGCAATTAAAAATGACGGAACGGCAGAATTAGAATTCATTTTTAGTGAATATTTTTATAGTAATAAAAAGGTATCTCTAATAGTACAACTTGACACCGAAAAAATTAAACTACCAAAAAAACTTGTACTACAGAATTTTAATATTCCTAACACAAATTCAATCATAATAGATAAATTTATTATAAGTCCCGTAGCTCAAAAAATAACATTAAAATTCCCAAAGCCAGAATCTAATTATATATATTCCATTAAAGCGACAGATTCCCAAAATAAACTTATTTATTTTGAAACCTTAGACAGTGATAAAAACGGTGCTAACTTATATTTCTCCCCAGTTATAAGCGAAATATCTGCGAATGAAATGTTAAATAAAACAAAAAAAATAAAATGTCAACTTTATAGACGAAAATTCCCAGAAGAGTCTGGAAAGATTAATACAACTGAAGAGAAAATTGGTGATGAATTTATAATAAATATAAGATAAAATAAGAGTCTGTTTGAGTATATTCGTACTCCGACAGACTTTTATCATTATTTGTTTTCTCAATAATATTAACATATAATTTGGTAAATTTATAACTGTATTTCTTGCCCATATAAATTAATAAAATTTAATAATTTATATTGTACCGTGCTGGATTTTACGTTATTACATCAGAACTTTCTCATGGTATATCTCGTTTAACTCATTTTCTGTTATTGTATCCGGTGATATATCCAAAACTACTTTCCCATGATTTAACATAATAATTCTATCTGCATATTCCAATGCATGCCTCAAGTTATGAGTAATCATTAAAGTAGTAATCTTTTCTTCTTTAATTAGCTCATTCGTTTTATTCATAATTATAGAAGAAGTTTTTGGATCAAGTGCTGCTGTATGCTCATCTAGTAATAATAGTTGAGGTGTTCTAATTGTTGCCATCAATAAAGATAGACATTGTCTCTGCCCTCCTGATAAAAATTTCACCTGAGTATTCAGTTTGTTTTCCAGTCCAAGGCCTATTACTTTCAATTTTTGTATTATTTTATCATTATTTTTAATATCTATTAGTTTTTTTAAAGTGAATTTTTGCCCTTTTTTATATGCCATGGACATATTTTCTAGGATATTTAAGCTTGGTGCTACTCCCATTGATGGATTTTGGTTCACCTTTCCAATAAGAAGAGCCCTCTGCTGTTCTGGCAATTTTGTGATATTTTTATTTCCAATTTCAATTGTTCCATAGTCGCAATCGAGTGAACCACTAATTAAATTAAATAATGTAGACTTTCCACAACCATTTGGTCCTAAAAATGCCACAGAAGTGTTTTCTTCTATTTCTAGTGAAAAATTATCAAATATTTGGTTTTCTTCGGGCGTTCCTTTGTAAAAAGTTTTAGATAAATTATTTATTCTTAACACTTTGTTCCCTCTTTTTCTCTTTTAAAATATTCATTCCTAAAGATGAAGCATTATTATACAAAATAAATATTACTACAATTATTGCCGTAATTGCTTTTAAGTCACTCGGTGCTAATCCTATGTGAATAGCAACTCCGTAAATTATTCTATAAATGATTGCCCCAAAAATTGCTCTTGTCGTTCTTTTTATAAATCTCGAGTTTTTTAAAAATGCATCTCCAATTGTTATTGAAGCAAGTGCTGAGACAATTATCGTCTGCCCCATTGTAATATCTGCATATCCATTTGATTGTGCCATTAATGTTCCAGATAATGCAGCTAATGCATTTGAAATCATGAGTCCTAGACATATATATTTATCTGGGTTTTTGCCAAGAGATTTTACTAGACTTTCATTATCTCCTGTTGCAAGCAACAAGTATCCCTTTTCCGTTTTTAAGAATGTGTCCATCAAAATTTTTATTACAAAAACAATTATCAAAAGAATTAGTATCTTTGGCATACTTTCAAAAATTTGAAAAACCGTTTTATATTCAAAAAAAGTAATATTCGATGTACCTGTTATTCTTAAATTAACTGAATATAAAAAAGTCATGGTTAAAATTCCGGATAAAATTGATTGAATTTTAAATTTTCTATATAAAACGTAGGTAATTAATCCACCAATTGCACCAGCTAAAAAAGCAAAAACCATGCCATTAATTGAGTTCATTCCCATAGACAAAGCTTTTGAAAATACAAAAGCTCCTAATGGGAATGTACCTTCAACTGACATATCTGGAAAATCTAAAATTTTAAATGTTATGAAAACCCCAATAGTCAAAACCGAAAAAATCAGTCCCATTACTATTGACTCTACTAATACTGAACTCAATTTTTTACCTCCATTATTCTGCTAAATCAGCATTATCCATCAATTTTTTATTATCAAGTAGATTAAGAGATTTAGCTGTATTCTTATTTACTATCTTTTTTACATCTGTTGAATATTCAACTGGGATTTCTTTAATTTTTTTCCCATTTAGAGCGTCACTAGCCATTTGAGCTGCTTTTTTGCCTAAATTTTCATAATCAACACCAGTACTCATTAAAATTCCATTTTCAACCGGTCCTTGTTCAGAAGCAATTGAAGGGACTTTTGAATTTTTAAGTGTTTCTGCAATTATAGATGAAGAAGAAGAAACGGTGTTATCTTGAATTCCTATAAATAAATCAATTTTTGTCTCAATTGATTTCATTGCTGTTGAGACATCATTGATATTATTAATACCAACTTCCATTACCTCAAGCCCTAATTCTTGAGATGCTTTTTTTAATTCTTCAAGTTGAAACTTAGAATTTGCTTCATTGGTAGAAAACAAAACTCCTACATTTTTAGTTTCTGGAAAAACTTCAATCGCTTCTTCTAATTGTGCTTTAATTGAAAAATAATCGCTTACCCCTGTCACATTAGCTTCAGGCTCTTCTATATTTTTAACTAAATCTGAACTTATAGGATCAGTAACAGCCGAAAATATTATGGGTATATCTTTAGTTCCATTTTTAGCTCCCTGAGCTGCAGGAGTCGCAACAGCGTATATTAAATCAACATCTTCATCTACAAAGTTTTGGATTATAGAAGGAACCACTGTTAGATCTCCGTTGGCATTTTTTGTAATAATTTCAGTATCAGGTTCAAGTTTTTTAATTTCTTTTTCAAAACTTGTTCTCGATCTTTCTAACGCAATGTGATCTGCTAATTGAATTATACCTATTTTCTTTTTATCAGAATTCGTGTTACTTTCTTTTAATTCTTCCTCTTTTGTTTGCCTATTTTCTAAATTCTTATTATCTATTTTTCCATTACTGCAAGAAACAAATAACATACTTAAAACTAACAAAACTACAATTTTCTTAATTTTCATAAAAACCTCCATATAATAAAAAAAGTCTTTCATCCACACTGGGACGAAAGACAAAACTCACGCGGTACCACCCGATTTAAATCTAAATAGATTATCTCAATTTAAGGTCTAACAACCTCTAGCCTAAGTTAACGGTGGCATCCGTACTTGCCTACTAATTTCAACAAATAAGCTTAAGAGTGTATATTAAATCTAAATGTATTGTCTCGCACCAAACGACAACTCTCTTAAATCATTTCAAATTCTTTTTTCTCTTTCACAGCTTCTATTAAATTGAAATCATTATAACTAGAGTTTTTATAAATGTCAAGTGTTTATACAAAAAATTCTTTATTAATTTAAATTGCTATGGTTTAAATCTTTGTTCCCTTTTAAATACTTTATTAAATTATTTTATTTCTACGCCTAATTTTTTAGCAGTTTCTTGATTTATTTTTTTCGATTTTTGTTTATTTTCTTCAACTGAAATTTTAGTAATATCTTCTCCTTTTAATAGTCGTACTGCCAACGATGCTGCTTGTTTACCATGCTCATAATAATTTACGCCTTCACTCATTAAAAGGCCTTTTTCTACTTGTCCTTCTTCAGCTGAAAGGGATGGTATTTTATTTTTTATTAGTGTTTCTGATATTACTGGTATAGAAGAAGCTACAGTATTATCTGTTATTGCATAATATGCGTCTATTTCATCTTTCATAGAAGAAATTGCCTGACCTATATCATTTATATTATTTATTCCAACAACTTTTAAACTTAATCCTAGCTCTTTACATGACTCTTCTAATTCTTTAATTTGTACTTCTGAGTTAGATTCTGATGTCGAATAAATTGTTCCTATAGTTTTTACATCAGGAAAATATTCTAAAAATGAAACTAATTGTTCCTTAGACGAAACTGCATCAGTTACTCCTGTGATATTTTTAATTTCATCTTTTGATTTAACAATTCCTGATTTAATTGGATCAGTAACTGCAGCAAATACTATATTTTTATTTGGTAGTGCTTGCTTTACTCCCTGTGCCACTGGAGTTGAAATAGCATAAACTAAAAAATATTCTTCCCCTTCATATTTCTTTGGCATTGTAGTGGTCAAAGCAAGATCTCCTTGTAAATTAACTTTATCTATTTCAACATCTAAACCTTCTTCTCTTAAACCGTCTTCAAAACCTTTAAGTGCATTATCTAAAGATATATGTTCAACATATTGAATAGCTCCAATCTTAATTTTTTCTTTGTTTTTTGCATATTGTGTTTCCGCACTTTTATTATTACAACCTACCATCATAATCGCTAAAATCATTATAGCTATATTTTTTAATACATCTTTTAACATTTTCATTTTTTCCTCCAATAAATAAAATAAATTTAAATAATAAAAAAATCCTCCACCCATATAGGGCGAAGGATTCGCGGTACCACCTAATTTTATAATCACATAGATTATCTCAATTGAAGATCTAACAATCTCTAGTCTCTGATAACGGTGACTGCCGTAAAGATCTACTATAATTAATAATTCAACCTTTAAGCTATGGAGTGAATAATAATATCTGTATCTCCACGGTTTCTCACCATCCCCGCTCTCTTTAAAAGACCAACGACATCTTTTTCTCCATCGACGCTTTTATTATTTATTGTTGTTATTGTACTAGCACGAGAATAATTTGTCAATAACTTTTTCAATATTTTTATACATTGATTTTATTTAAAACATTATTTCTTGTAAAATATTTAGTTAATTCCAAATCATGAGTAAGTATAATTTTCAAATTAACTTAATTTATTTAGTCTGATATTTTAAATTGCGGAGCCATACTTCTCTTATGAGCAGAATTTTTATGCATTTTATCAATTCTATTTTTTATATTTTCCTCTGGTTCTTTTTCACCTTTAATATATGAATCTAAAATATCATAAGTAAAACCCATCTCATCTTCATCACTTTGACCCACCCAAAGTCCAGCAGAAGGCTTTTTGTTTATTACATCGCTAGGTACTCCCAATTCTTTTGCTATTTCATATATATCTGTCTTTAAAAAATTAACAATTGGCATTATATCAGCGCCCGAGTCGCCATACTTAGTTGAGTAACCTAAATACCATTCACTTGCATTTGACGGTCCTAATACTAAATAGCCAAGGTCTTGTCCATAGTAATAAAGAGTTGTCATTCTAAGTCTCGGTTTAATATTCGCCTTAGCCATAATATTATTAGAACTAAATGATGACTTAATTAACTGTCTGTAAGTTTCGGATAAGTCAATAACTTTAGTTTCGAGATTTAGTTCTTCTGCAACTTTTAATGCATCTTCTTTATCCTTTTCAATACTCTCACATGGCATAATTAGGCCGAGTGAATTTTTTGGGAATACTTTTTTTGAAAGAGCTGCTACTACAGCAGAATCTATCCCACCTGAGAGTCCAAATATAAAACCTTTAGCACATGTTTGTTCAGCTTTTTTTTGTAGCCAATTTATTAATTCTTGTGTAACTTTTTTATAATCCATATTTACTCCTCATATATTATTTTGTTCTTTATAGTAGGCAATTCAATTTGCTCTATAACTTTAAATTCAATATTTCCACTTGTTAAATCAGTCAGTTCTCCTATTACAAAACTATCATCTTCTATGTCAATTACAATTTCTACTAAATCTGAGTATTTTTCTTTTAAAACTCTAACTTCATTATTAGTTAGAAAATTAATTATCTTTCCATGTGAAGTATAGTCATAGCTTATTGCAGTTCTATTAAATAATTTCCGAACAGTCCTTTTAGCCATATCTAAAGCAGTTGTGACGGCATTTGTATAAGCTCTAACTAGTCCTCCTGCCCCAAGTTTTGTTCCACCAAAATACCTTGTCACAATTACAAGAACATTTCTCAAATTCTCTTTTTTTAAGACTTCAAGCATTGGTATACCCGCAGTGCCACTAGGTTCTCCATCATCGGAATATCTCTGTATTAATGCATCTTCGCCAATTATATACGCATAACAATTATGTGTTGCGTCTTTATATTCGCTCGTAATATTTGATATTATTTGTAAAGCTTCATCTTCATTTTTTACAAAAAAAGTATGACCAATAAAAATAGATTTCTTTATTTCAATTGTAGATTCAGCTTCTTTTAGAACCGAATTATACATAAACAACATAATCCTTTAACATTTCAATCTCGTCTTCTTTTAGTGATAGATCAATGTATATCCCATCATCAAGATACATTGGTCTAACTTCAAATTCATCTACTAATTTAAAAAGCTGGTCGGTATCATCGTATGGAAATTTTAATTTTACATCTTTGTACTCATCAATTAAATTTTCTTCAATAACCTTTAAAATTTTATCCATATTTTTATCTTTTTTTGCTGAGATAAAAATTTTCTTGTCTGGAGCTATATATCTCGGCAAATTTACATTTTCAATATTAACTTTATCAGATTTATTAAATACTGTTATAATATTCTTATCTAAAACTCCAATATCCTTAAGAATTGACATAGTAGTCTTATATTGGATTTCAATATCTTCACTAGAAGCATCAATAACATGCAAAATCAAGTCCGAATATTTAATTTCTTCAAGTGTCGATTTAAAGGCTTCAACTATTTTAGTTGGGAGTTTAGATACAAAACCAACAGTGTCAGATATAATAAATTCTCTGCCAGAAATAAGTCTTGCTCTTCTTGAGCTAGGATCAAGAGTTTCAAAAAGCATATTTTTTACAGAAACTTCCCTAGAATCCTCAAGCTTTAATCTATTTAAAATTGTAGATTTTCCCGCATTAGTATACCCCACTAAGGATACTACTGCCATTTTACTATTAATTCTTTTATTTCTAGTAGTATCTCGAGTCTTTTTTGCTTTCTCAAGCTTATCCTTTATTTTATCTATCTCTCTTTGAAGTCTTCTTCTATCTGTTTCAATTATTTGTTCCCCAGGACCTCTTGTCCCTATACCTCCACCTGTTCTCGACCATCCATCTATGCCTAAAAGTCTAGGCATTTGATACTCTAGCCTTGCAAGTTCAACTTGTAATTTAGCTTCATATGTTGTTGCTCTTAACCCAAAAATATCTAAAATTAGATTTGTTCTATCTACAACTTTCTTTTTTATTTTTTTCTCTAGATTTCTCACTTGGATTCCTGAAAGTTCATCGTTAAATACAATAGCATCTACTTCTAGTTTTTCTGCCATGTCTTTTATTTCAAAAACTTTACCAGAACCTATTAAATACTTAGGATTAAATTTTTCTATATTTTGAGTAACTTCCCCAACAACTTCAGCACCATCAGCTTTAACTAGCTCACTTAGTTCTTCCATTGAAGTTTTTAGAGAATGAGGAAAAGCTCCCAAATTTGTTCCAACAGTTATTACCTTTTCAATTTTCTTTTGTGAATTTAAATTTTCTAAAAAAACATTATCCATACTCTAATTATACCAATAAAATCGGAAATTAAAAACTTTATGCCTTTTATCCTTTAAAATAGTATTTAAATATATAAAATGGTATAATTAAAAATAGGAGGACTGTATGAAAAAATTGACACATTTATCAATAAATTTTAAGAAACTACATAAAAGAGATAAAATAAAAGTAATTTTATTGACACTTTTATTAATATTAATGATTATATTTTCACTCTTAATTACAATAATTATTTCAATTGTTACAAAAACTCCTGCGACAAATTTAGAAAATCTTACAAATTCATTTAACCAAACCTCCTATATTTATTCCAAAGACAATACTTTGCTAGAAAAAGTTGAATCACTAGAATATAGGACTTTGATTGGTCTTGATGAAATGCCCAAGTATGTTCAGAATTCTTTTATAGCAATTGAAGATCACCGTTTCTACACACATAAAGGACTTGATCCAATAGGAATTGCTTCTTCTGTACTCACAAATATAAAGAGTGGTGCCTTAGTTCGTGGAGGTTCAACTATAACCCAACAACTCGTTCGTTCAGTTTATCTCTCAAATGCCAAAACTATGGATAGAAAAATTCAGGAAGCTTATTTATCACTGAGAGTTGAGAATATGCTAACAAAAGACGAAATACTAGAAGCGTATCTAAATAGAATAAATTTAGGACAAGGAGCATACGGAATTGAAGCTGCCGCCCAAACATATTTCTCAAAAAATGTAAATGAACTTAATATCGCTGAAGCCGCTCTACTTGCAGGAATACCAAAATCTCCTACAAACTATTCTCCTTTTAAATCTATTCCTCAAGAATTTCTACAAGATGATTCTAATATTGTTGGAACTAGGATTGTAGATGGACAAAAATATTATCTTATATTAAACGAAGAAGCTTTTAACAGACAAAAAATAGTTCTAAATAGAATGAAAGAACTTGGTTATATAGATGATATCCAATATGAGAGGGCCAAAAATTTTGATATAATAGCAGATTTAAAACCAAAAAACTTTAAAAATCACACCATGAGCTCCTACTCAACAGATTATATTAAAAATGAGGCTTCTAAATATCTTGCCGATTACTATAAAATAAGTTTAAATGAGGGAGAACATAAACTCTTTACTGGTGGATATAAAGTATACTCTTCTATAGATGAGGATTTGCAAAATAATTTAGAAGAAAAATATTCTCTTTTTCAAGAATATCTTCTAGATTTTAGTTCATCTAAAGGTGCAAGAATGTTAGATTTAAAGTTTGACGCTGACAATAACATTATTTTTAATGACGAAATATTATATTTTAACAGAAATTCTCATTTTGATGAAAACTTTAACTTTATAATTCCAAAAGATTCCTACAATATCTCTAGTCACGGAGATTTGAAAATAAATAGTTCATATTTTAAAAAAACTGGCGATAAATTAGATATTATCGATTTATATATAATAAATGACAAGAAAATTTTACAAACATATGAAATTGGTGATTTGCAGATAGATGAACATTCTTATGATTTGAAAAATGACTATTTAATAATTGACGGTTCATATATTAAAGAATTAGATAATTTCTATAGAATAGATGATAATCATAATTTAATAATCTCAAATAATTACTATACTTTTAATCCAGAACCAATTATCCAGCCTGAATCTTCGATGATTGTAACTGATAATTCTTCTGGATTTGTAGAAGCAATTATAGGTGGCCTAGATATAAACTCTAAGAACGCAAAAATTTTAAATAGAGCTACAAGTTCACATAGACAGCCAGGAAGTATAATAACTCCTTTTACTGTATATCTACCTGCTTTATTAAACGGAAAAACACTGGGAGATGTTTACGATGACATCCCCCTAACTATTGATGAAATGTTTTGGCCTCATAACTACTATGATTCATTTAAAGGTTTAATGACAGTTAGACAAGCCATTGAAAATTCATCAAATGTGATTAATGTACTAATTTTGCAAGAAATAGGACAAGATAAATCAAAAGAAATACTAGAAAAATTTAGAATAATAAAAGAAGATGGTGATGACTTCTTCGTTACACAATCAGAAAACCCAAAAAAACACGACGACAATTTAGAATCTCTAGCTCTTGGAAATATGCAAATTGGTACTACTTTAGCTGAAATTTCTAATATGTATTCTACTATTGCAAACGATGGAATAAAAAAGGAACAAACATCAATAATTAGAATCGAAGATGCTAGTGGAAATATAATAATTGACAATTCTAATAAATCAACTAGATTATTTGAAGATAAAATATCTTATCTATTAAAAGATTCATTTATTAGAAACACAAAATACGGTAATGCAAAAAATGCTCGCATAGGAAATAGTGAAACTGCTGCATATGTTGGACAAAATAAATTCAATTCAGACTATTGGATAAGTGGATTTACAAATAATAAAACAGTTTCATTGTGGCTTGGTGCTGATACTCAAAAAATATCATTAACTTCTAATCCATCATCAATAGTAAAGCTTTTTAACATTATGACTCAAGATATTGAAGACAATGCGGTTTTTGCAGATGATCCTCACTATATTGTAAAAAGATATATTTCCACAAAAAGTGGAAAATTAGGGAATAAATTGACTGAATATGCAAATTCAGGGTATACAGAAAAATATATAGCTGGAACTGAACCCACAGAAGATGACGATATGTTTAAAAAATATTTAATATGCAAAGACTCAAATAAAATTGCAACACAGTTTTGCCCAAGCGAATCAGTATTATACACTGTCCGTTTTGAAAGGAAAGAAAAATATAACCCGAAAGAGCATTATGGAATATATCCAGATGATTATATGGAAATCCCAAAATCTTTCTGTAATATCCATACACGAGAATGGAGTAAAGAGCAAGAAGAAGATAATGAGGATAATAATATGAACAACAACAATTAAAGGAGGATTTTATGAAAATATTGCCTAAAGTTATAAAATTTGTAGTAGCGAAAAAATTATTAAAAAATAAAAAAAAGAGAAGATTTAAAAGAACAATGCGAAAAAGAGCCTTGAAACATCCGCTATCGAGTTCAAAAATCCTTTATCGCGCATCTAGAATCAAATTTAGAAATAAATTCTTAAAGTAAAATGTAAAAGCTCCCAAGGGAGCTTTTTTAATAGTTACTATTTATTTCATTTAAAATATCAAATATATTTTGATCTAATGTTGCTATAGTTATATCCATATCATTATTTGTTAAAAATTCTTTTATTGTATTAACTGCAATTAGGGCAGCTTCTCTTTTAGGATAACCATAAATCCCTGATGAAATAAGTGGAAAAACTATAGACTTTAAACCTTCTTTTTTTGCCAAATGAAGAGAAGATAAATAAGCTTTTTTCAAAATTTCATCTTCATTTCTATTTCCATCAAAATAAACAGGTCCTACAGCATGAATAATATATTTTGCTTGTAAATTATAACCTTTTGTAATCACAGCTTCTCCTGGTTCAATTGGAGCAAGCTTGTCACATTCTTTTTGCAAATCATCAGAATTTGCAGCCTCAAAAATTACACCACAAACTCCACTACCTCTTTGTAAATTTGCATTGGCAGCATTTACAATTGCATCAACATTAAAGTCAATAATACTTTTTTTCTCAATTTTAAGAGTCATAATGCACCCCATAATCATTAACTCTTATGTACAAAATAAAAATATACTTTATAATCTTATATTAATGATAATACTTTTTATACCACTTTTGCAAATATATTTAATAATAAAAATATAAAAACTATCTCTTATCATAACTAATAAAGAGATAGTTTTATATTAATCATCATTTAAAATTTATGCACGACTACCATATTTTTTAACAGTTAAGTTCTTCAAAATTAATAGAATTATCACAAGTGCCATAAAACCCACAGGCACTGTTAAAAGTGGCTTATCTAAAAATCCTGAAACTAAAAATCCAATTGCTGAAGCCATTCCAACTGACAATGCATATGGTAATTGACTGGAAACATGAGCTATATGATCACAACCCGCTCCAGCTGACGAAAGTATTGTAGTGTCCGAAATTGGTGAACAATGATCTCCAAATACTGAACCAGAAAAAATTGCAGCCAAAATTACTGTTAAATAATGCATATGATTAGTATGATTTAAGATAGGAACCATTATAGGAATCAATATTCCGAAAGTCCCCCAAGCAGTACCTGTAGAGAAAGACAAAAATGCTCCAACAATAAAAATAATTACAGGCAAAATCCACATAGGCATTGTAGAATTGGTTATAATAGAAGCAATATAAGAGCCTGTATTTAAATAATCATCGCTCGTTATACCTCCAATAGTCCATGCCAAACTAAGTATTACAATTGCAGAAATCATAGTCTTCATACCATCAACTAAACCATCCATGAATCCATTAAAAGTTAAAAGTTTTCTTGGAATATATAATAAAAAAGCAACTATAAGTGCACTAAAAGAACCTATAACTAATGCTAAATTAACATCTGCGTTACCAAAAGCAGTAGCAAGGTCATTTTTGCCCTCGAATAAACCTCCTGTTCTTAGCATCATTAATATTGTTATAGCAATTAACGTTACAATAGGCAGTATTAAATCAAAAACCCTTCCATCTTTTGAATACTTGTAACCAACATTTTCTTTTTCAATAATTCTTGATGTGTCATTAAGTTCGTATTTTTGCATGATACCAATCTCATCTTTTGAAAAAGCAAAATAAATAACAGTAATAAGTGTCAACAATACATAGGCATTTATAGGAATTGTACTCAAAAATACATTCATTGGATTCGCAACACCAGTATCACCAATAACAGCAATAACTGATGCAGCCCAGCTTGATACTGGTGCTATTATACAAACTGGAGCAGCAGTAGAGTCTATTAAATGAGCTAATTTAGCCCTAGAAACTTTATTTTCATCTATAATAGGTTTCATAACAGCACCCACTGTCAAACAATTAAAATAGTCATCTATAAAAATAAGCATTCCTAAAAAAGTAGTGGCTAATTTTGCCGAAGTTTTATTTTTTATTTTAGAGCTTGCCCATTTACCATAAGCAAAAGATCCACCAGCCATATTCATAACCATAACTAAAGAGCCTAATAAGGCTAAAAACACAATCATTAATGCATTATCACCAAGTTTTGTACCCATCAGCTGAAATACTGTTTCAAGAGCTGTGATAATGTCGCCATGTGCGTAAATAAGTCCACCAGAAATTATTCCAATCAAAAGTGATGTAATAACTTCTTTTGTAATTAAGGCAAGTGCGATTGCCATAATTGGTGGTACTATTGATAATATACCAAATTCCATCTTTTCTCCCCTTTTTCTAATTTAAATATCATTGTATGATAAAAACAAAAATTTTTCAAGATTTAATCTCTCATATTGTCTCTATATTTAGCCATTACTTCAGAAAATATCTCTGAACTTGATGGTGGAGTATAAGTTATAGCATTGGCACCAGTCTGAATTGTTTCCATGATATGATCATCAGTATGACCTCCAGTAGCTATAATTGGAAATTCAGAACCTAATATTTCCCTACATTTTCGAACTAATTCTGAAGTCTTTAAGCCACCAGCTACATTTAAAACCCTAGCCCCTGCATTAACTTTTCCTAAAATATCGTCATTTAATGAAATAACAGTAGCTAGAACGGGAATATCTAATGATTTAGATAAAAGTTTAATATTATCATTCTTCATAGGTGCATTAACTACTACACCCATCGCACCCAATAGCTCTGCTTGAAGAGCAATATTCAAAGAACGAAGTCCTTTAGTAGTTCCGCCGCCAACTCCAACAAATACAGGTACTGAAGCAGTTTCGACTACTGCACTTACTATTTTTAATTGCGGAGTAAACGGATAAACCGACATTATAGCCTGAGCGTTATTATTACATATCACAGGAATATCGTTAGTAAAAATTAAAGATTTTATCCTCTTACCCATAAAGTTAATTCCGCTAGCTCTATAAGTAACTTCTGGCACACTTACTTGTCTTTTTCTAAGTTCTGTCTCGATACTTGGCACAAATTTTTTTAATTTATTTTCCATTATTATTTTCCCCCTCACCTATTATATTTTAAACTATAATTCAATTTATTAATAGAATTATTTATGTTATTATATACAGTATAATAGGAATATAGGAGGAAAATATGGAGTTACCTAACTTATCACAATTTGGTTTTGAATTTGAGAAATGTCAAAATAAAAAAGAATATTCAATTTATCATAAAGAAATTCCTCTAGAGTTATCTGAAGAAATGACAAAAATATTAGAATATTTACTTTGGTATGTTCCAAATATTAATTCAATACAATCTAAAAAAAATGAATTAACTTCCTCCCTTAATTTTGAAAATTTTGTTTTTGGAATTATAAAAAATTATATGAATTTACGAAATAAAGATGTTGTTTTTCTAGATTATATCGATCCTAAAATAGTAAGGTTTTATTCGCATAAGATATGCACTCATAGTCAAAAGCTTATACTTACAAAACAATCTAACGAGTCACTCACAGATTCATTGTTGCGTCATATACGAAACTGTTTGGCACATGGCAATTTTAATATTGTTGATAACTTATTGGTTGGTTTTGATTATAATGATAGTAAAAATGACGAAAAAAAGTGCACGGCTATTTTTAAAATATTTCCAAAAAATCTACTAGATGCTCTCTTTAGTCTGAAAAATGAAATTACATCTGAGATGTTAGCACAAGTGGCTCTACAGCGAACAGGTTATAAGGTTGAGAGATTTAAAAGAAATGATATAGGACCAGACTTCGATTTATTTGTAACTAAAGGCGATAAAAAATATGCCTTGGAAATCAAAAAATATGAAGAATATGAAATCTTGCCAAATTATGAAGCCGAAAAATTAGTAAAAAGTTTTAGTTGTTTATACAATAATATTACTCCAGTACTGTTTATTGATACTTCTCTTCTGCGAGAAGAAACTAAGACAAAACTTAAAAATGAAAAAGTAATAATATTAGATGTAAAAAACATCAATAAAATGTTGAAAAATAGAGATATATTAAAAGAGATAGATGACTTAGAATGATTAAGTCATCTACTTTTATAAACAATAAATATAAACACAAAGATACCTATAAAATTTGCAATATAAAACTTATTTTTTAAAGTCTTGTGTCTTAGAAGTGTCATAGCAAGAAATCCACCCATTCCCCCTCCCAAAATAGAAAAAAGTAGGAGGGTTTTTTCGGAAATTCTCCAAAAATTAAATTTTGATTTGAATTTGTCAATCCCGTATAAAAGGAATGTGATTAAATTAAGTAAAATTAAAGCTAATGTCATGAAACACCTTTCTTATTTAAAATTTCTGTTTATAGCATTAGTTGGACAAGCCTTCCTGCATTTGTCACATCTAATACATTCTAAACTGTTTTGTTTAAGTCTCATATCCACATCCATATCACATATACTTTTACATTTACCACAATTAATACACTTCTCTACTAAATAACTATATTTCAAAAATGAAACTTTATTAAGAGGAGCATAAAAAGCTCCCAAGGGACAAATAAATTTACAAAATGGTCTGTAAATAATCACTGATAGTGCTGTAATTGAAAATAATACCAAAAATTTCACTATAAATAAATTACCCAAGCTAGCTCGAATTGGTTTACTCGATATAGCAAGTGGAATTCCTCCTTCTAATATACCTTGAGGACAAATGTATTTGCAAAAATATGGAATAGTGGCACCAAACTCATTTGCAAAAAACACAGGCATAATCCAAACAACAAATATAAGAACGATAAATTTAAAACTCTTTAAAAACTGTAATTTTTCAGTAGAATACTTTCTAGTCTTAATTTTAAAAATAATATCTTGAAAAAATCCAAAAGGGCATAAATATCCACACACAAATCTTCCAATCAAAGTTCCAAAAAACATTATCATTCCAGCAACATAGTAGGAAAAATTATATTTAATACCTCCTACTACTGCTTGAAAAGCCCCTATAGGACAAGCTCCTATAGCTGCAGGACAAGAATAACAATTTAAACCTGGTACACAAAATTTTTTAAAATTCCCAGAATAAATATTACCTCTAAAAAAATTCTGTATCTTAAAATTTGTAAAAAAAGTGACCATTAGTTGGATAAAATGCCTTTTAGAATTAATGAAAAATTTATATATCTTTTCAACCAATTCCAATACACTCCAGACATATTCTAATAGCCTTAGAAATCACAGATTGTGACTCTCCTCGATATGAACCGTATGAAATAAATAATATTGATAGAAACAAAAAAATATAAGGCATATACTTACTATATTTTTCATTCATATAGCTACACCAATCTTATTTTCTTTTCCATATTTCGTGGTAAACATTGTATTTTGGATCTTCAATTCTTGTTTTTTCTACCAATTTAAAGCCCTCAAAGCTTGGAATAAAAGTATCTGCCTTTTCTGCAACCATATCTACTCTAGTAATAAGTAATGTGTCTAATCTATCCCACAAGAGTTTTATAATCTCAGCACCACCTACTAGATAAGCTTCTTTTTCTGGAAATTTCTTAAGCAATTCATCTAGTTCTTCTACTGAATTAACATAAAATAAATCTTTCTTATTTTCTCTTTTTTGTCTTGTAAATACGACAGAAATCCTATCAGGTAATTGCTTGCCAATAGCATCAAAAGTTAGTCTACCCATTATAACAATATTATTAGTTGTATAATTTTTAAACATTTCTAAATCATTATCGATAAAAACAATCTGTTCTCCATTACAAGCAATAGCATTTTTGTTGTCAGCTAAAATAAGTAATTTCATAAAATACCTCCATTTAATTTACACTATAATTGTACCAAATAAAGAATTTAAATAAAAATAAAAGATATATCTCAAAACTATTTTTGAAATATATCTTTTAATGTAGTACGGAAATATATAAATATATTGAATTAAGCATATTATTAATAATAGGCAACTTTTAAAAAATATAATTCCCTAAATGTTATAAAATAGCCATTTATTGATAACTTGGTGCGGAAAGTGCGAACCCAACAACATACATACAAAAAACAATTACTTTAAAAATTGCATAAAACTAAACTTGCTTTTATTTTTGATTCTTTTAACTTTTTTTATTTTTGTTACGTTTAATGTATTGTTTTAACTTAATTATATTGTAACTTATGTGTAACCAAAGTCAACACCTTTCCAAATTTATTTTTTATAAAATATACCTTGAAAAATATTAATTTACGTACTAAGATATAGATACATCATAAAGATGGCTTTAGTATTTTATCAAGCCTTTAAAGCTTGTGGATTGAAATTATTTGAGTATTTTCAGGTAAAAAATATAAATAAATACTAAAATGCATTAGAGAGCCTTAATCGGCTCTTTTTTTGTACTTTAAGTTTAGTAATACAATTCATTAACAACTTATTTAAACGCTATATAACCAATCCTCACAAACATTTTTAACATATTTACAACTCAAAATACATATGTTCTAAAATAAACAAAAAAATAAGGGTAGATTTTGTATTCTACCCCTTTATACATAGCTTTATTATTTTTTCTCAACATATTCCTTTGTCTCAATTAGATTTACCACTGGAGGGTCTTTTTCAATTTCGTCTTTCCATCTGTTTAACTCTAAGACTGCTGACTCAATCATTGTATCTAATTCTGCATCACTGATTTTTATATTTTTATCGTTTAAATACTGCAATACATATTGTTTTTTTAGATTACCTTGACCGCTTTTTGTATAAATTTGTTCCGCCGCTCTTACTGCAATTGTCACGCTATCCATTACACTTTTAACTTTATCTTGTCCATATTTTTGTTTTAAAAGTGGTATTAGTACTCCAGTTACCAATATTGATACAATACTTAAAATTACATAAAAAATATTATTTATACTCATATGTTACCCCCTTATCCAAAATCGCACGGCTCATCTTTGTCGCCTCTAATAAGCCTCACAACCTCTAAAGTCTCTTTACTAACCCTTATACCTGCTAACGCCAAAACTTCGGTTTTAAAAAAACTAAACCAATTAGTAATCAGCGTATCTAAGCCAATACCACCAGTTTTAAAAGACACAAAAAGTATCGTTATAGTAAAAAGATTAACAACAAAAAGCACTTGACGGACTATTTTTTTACTAAATAATCCATCTTGCCTTTTTACATACTTATTTTTACCTTTTTGTCTTGCCATGCCACATCAGCACCTATACTTTCAAAAAGTTTTCTCACGGGTCTATCTTGCCCGTTTACGTGTATATAAGTTATACCATTTAAAATATAGCCTCTTTTAAACTCTTTTCCATTTATCAAAACTGGCACATTTTCCACGGGTTTTTTATTGATTAAATCAATATATGCTCCCGATACAAAAGCTTTACGCCCATTAAAATCTATCTCAAACCAATTGTCAGCCTTACCCGTTATTTGCACCTCTGCACCTCTTTTTAACTGACCAAGTCGGATTGAGTTAACGTGATTTCTCGCTCTAACATTTAAAACATTAGTGCTTACCTTACCTTTTGATTTAAAAGGCTTTATATCAACTTTAACATTTGCTTGCTCCAAAGCTACTATCCTATATCCACGTTGCCACTTAATGCGATTAATGCTATAAGTGCCGATACCTGCATAGATAGCCTCAAACACTTTCCCATTGCCTAAATAAATACCCACATGACCAAAATACTTTCCATTTTTGTCGTTGCGATACCACACAAGGTCGCCACGTTGTATATTTTTGATATCAATTTGTCTAAATCTGCTATCACCCTCAACGCCCATTCTGTGGGTTGTTACTGCCACATTTGGTCTAGTATTTAAGCCGATTTTATTTAAACCCTTTTGTACCAAACTAGAGCAATCGCTATAGCCTGCCCTACCTGCTTTGTCCGTCATGCGGTATCTTTGGGAGTATCTATTACCGTCATAAAATAATACTGCTTTTATAAATTGCTCTACTAAATTTTTATTTAACATTTGCTCTCCTTTACTTTATAACACCGTTTTGTACCGCATAAAAAAAGAAACTTACAAAAGAGCCGATTAACAAGCCAATAAACCACCTCATAGTTGTAACCAAATTTTGAACTTGGTCTACAAGATTTTTTATTTGTTGCTCAGTACCACTCCTATATTGCTCCAGTTTGTCAATGCGTGTACTATGATTATTGATTCGTGTTTCGTTTCGTTCGATTTTTTCTTTTAAATGTTGTCTATATAAGTCGCATTCTCTTTCGTCCATATGTCACCTACTTTGTAAAAAAATAGGAGGCTAAAAAGCCTCCATTAAAATTCTACTCCCGATATCTCTTTAAACTCTTCGGGTGTAATATCCCCGAATGGGTTATCCTCTGTAATCACCGCTTGTCTTAAAACATCAATACTTATCCATCTGTAGCCATATGCCATTGCCCAAAAGTCCATTAATTGTTACCCCCTTGCAGTTTCATTACCTCGATTTTTAAGTTCGTAACCTCTTGTCCTAATTGTTTTTTATTTTATCATCTTTCATTCTTTCAATCTTTAGAGTTGATATTTCCTTTGTTAAAGTTTCAGCAATACCAGCTTTTTCTTCTGTTATTTCTTCTGTCTCTTCCACGATATCGTGATTCCTTTCAGCGTAAAGTTTTTGTATTTTGTCTCGTTGCTCGTTATCAACAACAGTTAAATGTTCTTCGTCTCCTTTTATTCCCGTTACTTCTTTTACTATTTCAAACCCTAAATTTTTATCTCTAGGTTGCCAAATTATCTCGCAACCACTTTGTATATATTTATACATTTATACCTCCTCAGAAATATCAAATACCAAGCAAGTAAAGGCAAAAGTTGCCGTAAATGAATCACTAAATTTTACAGCAATTTGAGACCCTGGAGTTGCATAAAACCTTCTGGTCCTACCAGTGTCAACACTTGTCGCCTTGGTATAATCATGTGTTGCTATCGTAAAACCATATCCTAAATGAGCAACTTTCGGTGTTCCTGCCCCTACAATATTTACTACCATGTTGTTATCAATATAACCAACCCATAATTCTCCGTCTGGTACTTGTATTTTTTCATTTTTTTTAATAATGCTGCAATTGTTCTTTTTAGTTTCATGCTAAGGACACCTCCTTAGCAAGGATATTAGCCGATAACCTTAAATGCAAGCCCTGTAAAAGTCACTCCAATGTCATCGATTATTCCGTGAAAAGTTGCACCTCCCCCCAATATAATATTGAGTAATATCGGGTTAGCTACGTATTTACTATCAGCCAATGTAGATGATGAACTCCTCATATAATTACCATTTATATAAAGACCCTCCGAATAAGTTATCGTTCCTTTCCAAACTTCATTATATGGAACAGTTATCTTTTCTCTTAATTTTATGTTTATATTTAAACTTCTATCAAATTTTAATTTTGCCATATTATCACTCCTTAACTATAAGCAAGAATTTGCTCTATGATATCGCTACTTATTTCTGTTTTAATCTCTTGCTTTATTTTTTTTAAAAAATCATCAATCTCTTGTTTTGTATATCTATCACGCATAGCATCTTCCAACGCTTTACCTCTTGCACCGTCAAATGCTGTATTTTTAACCTCTCCGATTTCTAATTGCTTAGATAACTCAACATAGACATAACCCGTGTAGCGATATATCTTGCCCTCAGTTTTATCAATATAAAGCTTTTTAACATCACCTTTTTCAGGAAAATTGCCCTTTTTCTCATACATAAGCACGTCTTTATATATATCAAGGTCAGGCAACTGGTCTATAATAACTTTTTTGTGGTCATCTAAATCAGCTTTTTTAGCTAACAAATCTTTTAAAGACTCACCGTCTGTACTCAAAATCTTTAAAGCATCATTTATAGATTTTAAAAGCTCATCAATCTTATCTGTATTATAATTTAAATCGCCGACTATAACATAGTCTTCTGGTTCAGGCAAATTCAAATTATAGTTTTTTGTTTTTTGCATTTAATCACCCCTTGTACTCATTAAATTTTAACCATGTAATAGGCTCTAAATCACGCCATCTCACGTCTTTTGTCGCTTTTTCCCACGTGTTTTGCGTGTAGGTAAAACACCAATTTAAATCAGCTGGCATATTACGCTCAAGCACTCGCTCAAAGTCCTCCAAGTTATTAGGTAACCCATTTGCGACAAACTTTATCTCAAATATATAAGGCTCATCAGTCCTTGTTACCTCAACTCCTGCATCATTATTACTAAAAGCACTACATAAGTCTTTTATAGCTTGCTCGTCAATTTGTTTGTGCATCAAGCTAAGCACTGTTTGTATCTGTCTGCGTCTTTGCTTGTAACTCAAATCTTTATTAGTTACAAGTCCAAGCCTACTTTCAAAATAAGGCAATAACTCAATTGCAGTATCAAGATTTAAATTTCTGTCGACTCTAGATACTTGCTCCTCCAGGTATCTAAAACTCGTATCTAAAACTTTACATAAATTGTCAAAAGTTGGATTTATTTTGTCATACCAAGGCAAAAAGTATATTAGCATCTCATAAAAATTGATAGCCGATACAAAAATAGCTACACTCATCTCCGTGTCGTTTTGTAAGATAAGTGATTTATTTAAAATTTCGGACAATAAAAAAGAAACCTCTTTTTCTGTGTCCGTCTCTAAATCTACTTTACCCCTATCTACTTTTATGCCTTTTACGCTTAAATCATTGTCTTGCTCCAGTAACACCAGTGCAAAGTCTTGCCATTGATGACTATTTAAACTCTGCCAAGTCCTCTTATTGACCGTGTTATAACTAGACTCAAAAATTAAATTGCCCATACTATCTAAGTCTCACTATCATGTAGCCACGTGGTATTTTGTATTGAGATGCAACACCTATTGTCTTTACAACCTCAGGTGTACCTTCCCAAATTTTATGACCGCCTTTAATTGCATCATAAAGACTTATTTTAGTTACTGCTCCCCACTCCTCTTTAGCAATGGGAAATTCAATATCCAAAATATTTTGCACCTGCCCGTTGCTCGGCTCAGTAAAATTTACAAGCACCCTTTTATAACTGCCTGCTTTTAATTCCTCCGTGTTTTCTAAAGCACAATAAACTTTTCTGTTTATCAAACTTTCTTTTAATATACGGTTTTTTTCGTATACTTGCATATTATTCAATAATATTCACCTCCACAATTTCTAATTCGGGTACTTCTGTTTCAGCCATCTTCACATTTTTCATTGTTTTATTTAACTTTAAATCGCTATAATCTGCCACTCCATTAACTTTTAAAATCTCAGCACCAATTTTAGCATATGACACAAAGTTTTGTTTAAAAGATATATCATATAGATATTGCCCTATACGTTTTTTTATATCTGCTTTTACATCAATTAAATTAGCGTTTTGCGTCAATCTTACATCAACATCAACACTTATCTTTTTAGTAGTCGCACTCTCGACAGTTAAACTCTCATAACGGATTGGTGCCTCTTTTAAAATATGATTTTTAACTTTGTCAAGTAAATCTTTGCCAACCGCTTTACGATTTAAGCCGATTACTACCACTTTAACAGTTCCACCGCCTGCCCAAGTCCTAAACACTTTAGCATTCCAAATTCCGTCAACCTCTGTTGCCCACAATTTATAATGAGCAGGATTACCTGCCTTTGGTGGATTGAGTAACTTTTCGTAATATCTTTCCCTTAAATCGTCATCTGATTCTTCGTCATAACCATTTATAATTTCTTGCTCATTGCTTATGTCGCTGATACCTTGTATATAAGGTTTTGCCTTGTCTATCGCCCTTGGTAATACATTAGCATCACCACCAAAATCTTTTGATGTAACTTTTACTTTAATATTTCCACTTTCAGGTATCTCATAATCTTTACTTATAGTAAATTCAACATCACCTGCATAAAAAATTGTATCACGAGGTATTAAAGTTTTTGGTACTCCAGTTACAGTTATATATCCACTTGACTGTGTAGCTTGTTTACGCATAAGTCCTGCTATTTGTAAGACCCTAGTCTCTAACTCCTCATCTTCCAAATTGTCGACATTAAATTTTTTAAATAACTCTAGTATTACCCTTTGTCCTTCCTCAAAAATTATAGCAGTTGCCGACAAAATATCATAACTAAAGCTATTAGGTGACTTATCCTCGGTATTGCTCAAATTGTTAAGCATTACCTTTAAAAATTCCTCTTGCGTTCTTTCTTTCATTTCGTCACCCCCTCACAATTAAGTTATCGACAATCATTTGTCCATATATCGTGATAGCTTTAAAGCTAATGTACAAAATACCCTCGTCAAAATTTACTTTAAATTCCTCAAGCCTTATGATATAGTCCTCTAAGGCTCTCTCTATTGCCTCTTTACAATATCTTTCAGCCTCTGAGTTTACATAACCTTGTGTATAAGCTTGACCTATCAATGTCTCTAACTCGTGCCCATACGACCACGGAAATACAACCCATCTATACCTTTCTGACATAAAAAGTTTCCAAATTTTTATTTTTAAAGCATCATTTTTATAAACCTTATACATTTTGCCGTCTTTATATTTAAAGTTAGCCGTATCCATGTCATAAGCATACTCACAAGCAAGAGGCGGTTCTTTTAAGTTTTCCCCCACCAAGTGAGGGTCAATAAAAGGATAAAAATCTGCCATATTACCACCTCGCTATCTTAAAAATCACATATATAGTCTGTTTATCTTTAGATTGCAAACAAGCGACCAAATCACCTGCTTTTAACTCATCTTTAAAAATAATTTTTGCCTTTGGATATCCACCTGCTATATGACTATCGCCCTTACTATCTGCACCAATAAAAGGTGCACTCGGTATCTCTATCTCTCTTTCGTGACCCTTTACCCAGTACTCATCAAGTTTGATATTCTTTTTCTTATAATTAATATCACGGACTTTAATTTCCAGATCGGGCAGTGGACTTATAACCTCGCCCGTCTCGCAATATGGGAGCGACTCAAACTCGGGCGATGGGTCAAACAAATCAACTATCTCTTGTGCTCCATTATTTTTTTGTTGCAATTAATCACCCCACATATCTATAAGCCTTTTTAAAAGACCTGCCACTTTGGTTTGATATAGCCACTCCACTATATCCCATTATCCTTTTACTAACACCGCCCGACTCGATTATCCTTGTAGCATCATATTGCATAGCCAAATGTCCTTGTTGCCACAATACATCACCAGGTCTCCTATCCTTAAAAGGTATCTCTACAAAACCATGTGCCTTTGGATTACTACGCATTGAGTGACTTGTTATCCTGCCACGTGTGTTTGCACCTGCTTGTTTATACGCCCAAGTAACAAACCCCGAGCAGTCAATACCAGTTTTTGGATTGACACCGCCCCATTTATATCTAGCACCTTTAGCAGTCTCACCTATTTGTAGTACCTTTGTTGCTAAACTGCCACCACTACTAGATATAGTGTTATCAACCGATACAGTGTCGCTTGATTGCTCCTCTTGCACTGATGTATCAATATCCTCCATCATATTTTCAAACGCCAGCTCTAAGTCCACAACATGATAGTTGTTAGCAAATGTATGTTTATCACTTACTATATAAAACTTACCATTTAAGCCAGTAAAAGGCTCTTTTATTGTCACGGCATTACCCGTGATTAAATCAAAATCACCTTTACAACGCACGCTCGCAGTCCTATCAATATCTTTAAGCATACCCTTTGCTCTTGCTTGTGCGTCCTCGTCTTTTTCTTGACGATAAATTTCGATAATCCCGACTATCGTGTCATTTGTTACCTCGCCAATTTCTTTTCCGTCTGTGTCAAACATTTTTACTTTGCTCACTACATTTTCAGCATTTTCCCCATAATTTGCATTGTATAAATTGCTTTTACCATCAAGCACATATTTAGCAACAATTTTACCTTGCTCCACAATATCCACTTGACCGTCACGCATGCGTATCATATAAGGCTTACCAGTCTTTTCATTTTCAATTTTATATGCAGTAAAAACAATATTATATATAGTTTCAATATCAAATTTTCTGTCAATCGGACTGCCACTTTCGGCATTTCCGACGCTTAAACCAATACTGCCTAATGCCTCTTGTGCAATAGCCTGTGGTGTTTTTTGCTCAAAATTAAAAGTACCTTTACTTTTGTTAGCAAGTATCAATTTATCCAAACAAGTAATACGCATAAAGTTACTATCTATCGATTTATCACGCCCAAAAACTAGACCATCAAAAATTGTAGTACCGTCATCATTTATAACTTGTACACTCGAGCCAGTCGGTATACTTATTTTTGGTAAATTTTTATCAGTACCACTGACAACAACGCCAAAGTCCAGTTGTCTAGCCGCTTGACCTTTATCGCCACTCCAACTTATAGAGTCATAAAACTTTGAGATATCTAAACCATTTGCAATTAATTTCACAATTTGATGACACCCCCTCCTTTTAGTTTTTTATAACCACTTTGTTTTAGCAGTTGACGACCATTTTTGCCATTGCCAGTTATCCTTTTACCAATAGTCCATATCGTGTCGTATTTACCAATAGTCAAAAGTGGCAAAGCCAAAGCCGAGTTTGTAGCATATTTTTTTATATCCTCAGCCTTTATGTTGCCGTTTATCACAGGGGGTTCAGTTTTAGTTGCGTTAACTCTCACATATTCTGACATTGACAAACTGTAGTATACATCTCCAGTCCCATCTTGCTCTCCAGTCGAGTAATTGTCGATTAATACCTCAAAATTATGTGGTGTTTCGGTGATTATGAGCCTTATAGGCTCGTCACTATTTGCCCACGCTCTGATTTTGTCATCATAATAAAAAGGGTCAAGCTTGACATCGCTCGATTCCAAAAAATCGTATTTTTTTGACGGAAAAAAACTGTCAATTGTAACAGTCCTAAGTCCTTTTTTGCCTTTTAAATTTATGCTCCCGACCTCGTTTAATAGCTCTGTACTATTGTTTTGAGGCTCTTCTACTTGATAAAAGGGGGTTATAGGGAGTCTTATTCGCTCCCCCTCATGCGTTAGCCAAATTTCCATCAAGCGTTACCCCCTATTCTGTTCAATTTTGCAATTTTTAACTCGTTAGCTAAACTGTTCATAATCTTATCGATATCGGCTTTCTTTCGCACGATTATTTGGTCAGCAAGCTTTGGTATCGTGATTGTAACATTGCTACTATTGTCAGTTTTGCCCATTTTATAAGCCTCTTTAACCGACTTGTCGTGTGGCAAAACTCTACTGCCACGTGGCAAGTCTACAATCTCTCCGCCACGCTCGTGTATCTGTACAATACCACCTTTCCAAAAATCAGTACCCTGGGCAAGTTGTGGTATTAAAGGTATCTTAATACCTTTACCGCCAATACCCGGTACCCACTCGGGTATTTGTATTTTATTAAGACCCGATATACCTTTGTTAATAAAGCTAATAACTCCATTCATCAAACTTTTTGCGACATTCGGAATAATACCAAGTATAGATTTAAACACATTTACAAATCCTTTTAAAGCCTTACGCCAGTTGCCAGTAAAAACACCTGCAAAAAACTCGATTATACCATCAAGCGCACCAATCAAGCCTTTTATTACCGCTTTAATTACGCCAACAACTACCTCAGTAATAGGACTAAGTGCCGACCAAACATTTACCCAAACACCTTTAAACTCTACTATCATCTGACCCAATTCCTTTAAAACTGCTCCGCCGATAATTTTTATATTTTTAAAGATATTGGATATAGTTTTACCTATACCTGGAAATATTTGCTCAGCCTTATCTCTTATTTTATCCCAATTTTTAATCAGCAGTACCGCTACCGCAATAATTGCCATAAGCACGCCAATCGCAATAAACCCAGGTCCTTTTATAAATTTAAGCATACCTCCTACTTTTCCAACCGCGTCTGATAAATCAAATAATTTAAAATTTAACTTACCACCAAGCATTATTAGGTTACCAAAAACAACTAAAATTGGTCCGACTGATGCAATTATACCTGCCCATTTTACAATGTTTTGTTTTTGCTCATCTGATAGTCCACCAAACCAGTCTGTTAGCCTTTGTATTTTGTCAATAACATTATCTAATATTGGTGCCCAAATATCTGATGTTGCCTCAAATAAATCATATCCGACTAGTTTTGCATTGTTTATCAACTGTTGTAGTTTGTCGATTGGGTCTAATGCCTCTTCAAAAGTTTTTCCCACTGCACCGCTTGCGAGTTTAGATGCATCTGCAAAATCCTCAAAGTTTAATGCACCTCGCTCAATTGCATCAAGCATAAAAGTTGCACCTTTTGTACCAAAATACTTGCTCGCCAAACTTAACTTATCCGCATCACTTGTCGCACTATTTAACTCTTTTTGTAAATCAGTTAGTCCTTTACTCAAGTCTTTACCATCTTTTGCAAATGTCACTTGTGCTTTAGACATATAAGACATAGCCTTTGACGAGTCAATACCCGACTGTTCAAAATTACCAAGTAGAGCCGTTGCTTGCTCAAATTCCAGTCCTAGCGATTTAATTTGAGGAGCACCTCTTGTCACTATATCAAATAGCTTATCAGTGCCTTGTCCAGTATCTTGTGCAGTTTTTGTCACCGCATCTAAAACTTGTGTCAACTTATCTCCCTCAAGTCCATACGCCGACATTGCCTGTTTAGCTTGTATACTAGCTTGTGACACGTCTTGACCGTTTATATCTGCAAATTTAATCATATATTCTGACGCATCTTCGAGCTCTTTTCCCGTGAGTCCAAATTGGGTGTTGACCTCGCCAATTGCATCACCGACTTTTTGCATGTCAACTGGTACATTTTTACTTACTTTTTTAAAGCTATCCTCAAAGCCTTTCATGGCATCGCCAGTCGCACCAGTTTTTGTCACAATTGTGTCCAGTGCATCATCCACATCATGCCAAGCTTTAGTACTTAAAGCACCGATAGCCAGTATTGGGGCGGTGACATTTTTTGTTAGCACCTCACCCAATCCTTTTATGTTTTTACCAGTATGCCACAAACTTTGACCCACTCTTTTATAGTGTTCTTTAAAACCTGAGAGGTGTTTGTCCACCGTTTTTAAAGGCTCAGAAAACTTGTCCACAAGCCTTAAAGTCGCATCATAGATTTTACTTTTTGCCATACTGAGCCTCCATTTCCTTTATTTCTTCCTCTATATCTTCGATTTCCCTTAAAAAAAACGCTCTAGTGATTTTTTTCTCACCATACTGCATTTTTAGGTATTTATAAGGACTCCAACCCTTTTTACGATATAGCCAATAAGCCGTCTGTACATCAGGATTGGAGTCTATTAGTTTTTTATCTCACTAACCTCATCTTCATACCCCGATAAATTTTCAATTGCTCCCGATAAAATATCCATTTCCCCTGAAAGCATCAACTTTTCTACAAGTTCACTCGGCGTATTTGCTCTAAATTTAGCCATTAGGTCTTTATTTTTAAAGATTGTAGAGCAACCCTCTACAATAGTCCTAAGTTGTGCATGATATTTTTCAATATTGACCTTATGAGCAGTTTTGCCCATTTTAATATCCATCATATCTTTTATGATTTCGCCCTCTTGCGCAGGTGTCAAAGCTTGTATGGGGAAAATAAATTCTTCCCCACCAAGTTTTTTAAGTCTGATTTTTACCTCGCCAGTCGGCAGTTCTAGTTTTCCCTCGTCAAATTGCATTAATTTTTGTAAAGTGTCCATATTTCCTCCATTATTCTTCGATTAAATCATATAACTCATAGTGTCTAAAGTTAAAAGGTAAGCTTTCTTCCGTGTCTTTTGCATGCTCAAAATCAAAAAGTGTAAGTTCCGTAAAAGTTACATTTTTGATTATAATACGCTCAGCACCAAGTGCTGTTGGGTCATCAAGTTTTCCCATTATTTTTACAACGGGTGTTCTCCCTGCCATCAATTTATCATGCATAAGTCTCAAACCCAAACTAGAGTACTTGCCTACAACTACACTTCCAGTCCCCTCTAACTCTAAAAGTTTTTTACCTTTCCACAAGTCTCGAGGTCTCACAACATCAGCATAAGACATTGCGACTTTACACTCAAACTTTTTAAGTGTAGCTAAATATTCATCATCAATCCATACTTCCCCGTATGTTCCGTTGATTATCTGTTCGTCTAATATATCTTTCACAAAATCACCTCTTTAAATAACAACCGCAACTTCGATTTCTTCGATGGCGTCAAGTATTTTGCAATATGCTTTAATAAATACTTTGTCTTTAGTGTCAGCCTCTCTAATTTCCTTAGGTTCCATTTCGTCAACTGTTCTACCGTCAATCGTTTTGTAACCCATTGAACGCAAGAATGCCTTTTGTGCCTCCATATCAATTTCTACATGTGATGAGCCTTTTGCGATAAGTCCATCTCTTTCAAGCACTTGCATATAACCTAGTATTGCACTCATCAGCAAACATTTATTGTCGTAAGAGTTAGCATACTTACCTATATAGCTATCTTGAGCCGCCCACTGTATGTCATCAGCCATTGCATCCATGATATCGACTATTTTTATTTTTCTAAACGACTCGCCCTTTATCTGACTTGTAGTCGTCAAGGAGTTGACACCTCTTGCAACCTTGATTTTCTCCCCGTCATTTAGTAGTACAAGCTCACCTTGACCGATTTTGTCTGATAACTCCTCGTTTGTATAGTGTGTACAAGCAGTTAGCTCTGGTAGCGGTGCAAATGTACAAGCAATTTGCATTGGTGTCCCTGCTATAAGACCTGCAATTCTTGCCGTATACTCGCTTGTTTTGTATTCTTTTTCTATCGTCGTCACGCTCGGCATTGTAAAGTTGATGATTTTTTCGCTATCACCTTTAATATTTGCCGATACAAACTTACAACGCTTGTCTTTGTTGTCGTTAAGTGTTTTAACCCAAGTCGCTATTTTCCCGCTATCGACCTCATCAGCAAATGGCACTGCCAAATAGTCCCATCTCAAAGTCTCAAGCTTTTTAAAAGCCTCTGTAGTCACATCAAATTTTGGTTTTGTCGCAGTTTCCGACTGCTCTACAACTAAAATAATCTTTCTCGGTGTTTGTACATATCCAATCATTGCAAGTTCAATCTGTTCTCTATTTTTTTCCGATAACCCCTCGGGTATATCTGATAATGTGTAGATATTGTAAGTTCCATTTAATTTAGTATCTTGCAACACTAAAGCTACAATACCTCTTTCACTTCTGCCAATTCTTGCAATACCTTGTTCTTCAAAACGTATATGCAAGTAAGGTAGTCCTTTTTTAGCCAATTAAATCTCCCCTTTCGTAATTAATAAATAATTTTTTCATCATTTCTCTGTTTACTTCATTTTTGATTTTGTTTACATAAAAACTAATTTGGAAACCGAAAAACAAAGAGTCATCTTTAATACTCCATGCGTTGTTTGTAATCAAAATTGACAAACCATCTATATCAATTTTGTAATTAAATATTTCCGATAATTTGTCTCCGATTTCCGCAAGCTTTATTTTGTCGCCTTTTCTGTACTGCACTATCGCAGTGTAGGTTACATAATCATTACTGTTGCTGTATGACTCCCTTTCAAAGTTTTCCATATAAACAAAAAAATAAGATTTTTTTAAGTCGCTTGTTGCCTCACTATTCAAAACCTTATCCTCAAAATTTTCATGTATTTTTTTTACTATCGATTTTCTTACATCTTTTGATTTAATCATCAAACAGTTCCCCTAATAAATCATCTATCATTTTTTCTTGTTCGTTTATGATATCCGACTCCATAGCCTTTAATTTCTTTTCAGCAAAAAATTTGCCCTCAACAAAATCTTTGCCCTTTGGATTTTCAACATCGCCACGTCTACCTACTCTGTGTCCTCTTTCCATAAGGTGAAAATGGGGTCTTTTGTTGCGTATTCTTTTAACATAAACCCCGTATTCTTTGGTTGTTTTTTCAGCAATCCAACCTGTGCTCAACCTTTTGTTTCGAGGTTTTTTCCTGTTACTTACTGGCGTTACTGATTTTAGTTCTTTTTTGATTTTATTGCCAAGTTTGTCGTATCTCTCGATGATTTTTCCAGGTGCTTTTTTTTCGATAAGTTTTAACTTATCACTAAACTTATCCAAACTTTTTAAGTCAGTTAACTCTGCCATAACACAACAACCTCCATGTATCGCCCTTGGGTTACATAGTCCATGTATGCACCAATATAGATTATCTCAGCTTTGATGTCATTAAAAACTACATAGTCATTTACCTCAATATCTTTACGACTTCGCATTTTAAACCTATAGGTCATTTCGTGTTCATCTTTTCTGTTTTTGATAAACTCTCTGCCAGTCTGTGGCAACAACTCTACCCAATCTACACAAATAAGTTTGGGCTTTTGTTCGTATTCGCCGACTTCGTTTACAACTTCTTCCAGTTCTTCTCTGTCATAAAAAAACACTTTTGTTTTATTTCTTCCTGCGTTGTACATGTCAATCACCATATTCAAGCTGATGTATCATACTTCTGACAATATAGTTCATTTCATGTTTTTGTCCTAACATATATCTTTCGTCATATAACGCTTGTATGATAGCCAGTTGTACCATTTCAGCTTTTTCTCTAAACTTTTTCTTTTTTGCTCTCTCTTTATAATTTGTGATACCATCTTCGAGATAGCCGTCAGCTATACCGATTAATCTATCAATATAGCTGTCGTCATCATCATAAGTTACTCTAAGATAGCTTTTTACTTCTTCGAGGGTCATTTTTTTACCCCCTTATTAAGCCTCTGTCGCAGTAGCCTCTGATATAGTTACATAAGCCATAGCCTCAGTATCAACTGTTTTAGCATCAAATCTCTCAATCACTCTTAATAGTGTTGCGTTTTTAGTAAAACCTGCCTCTGTTGAGCGTGCAATTTCAACGCCTTTTCTGTCATAAAAATTGACAAATTCTGCAATATCCCCAACATAAAACGGATATTTTTTAGCATCTAGTGGCAACATCTCGTCTGTTAAAACTAGCACTTTTTTACCTTTAAATAATTTTTTAGTAGTGTCAGTTAAATCTATAGTTAAAAGAGGTCTTTTATTTTCATCTTCTAATTTATCGAGATAGTCAAAGCCTGATTGATTTGTGATTATAACTGCATTATTTGCAATCGCAGGGTCTAACTTAACATTTAAAGCAGTAATTATATCTTTATAATCTTTCCCAGTCACTTTAATTTTTGCAGTTTTTAATAGTTTTAAGATTTCAGCATTTTCTGTATTTACCGCTTTTTGAGTAAAGTTATTACCAATCACGCTTATAAGTGGTAAATTTGTATCCTCTAATAAAGTGTTTGATACTGGTATAATGTCCCCATAATCTTTTACTTCCCAATTTTGTTGAGCAAATGTAATTTCAGATTGCCCAATTTCTGTTAACTCCTCAAAATTAGTAAGAGTGCCTTTTTGGTCTTTTGCAACTGGGAATTTACCCGACAAAGTATTTACTTCAACTATATTACAATAATCTTTAAGAGCGATTTTGTGTCGTCTAAACTCTTTGATTGTGTTTGCTTGTTCTTCAGGTACTAGATATCCACCCTTTTCGTCCGTATGTTCTACTTGACCTGGCGTTCCTACATTGTAAACCTCGTATTCTTTTTCGGTAACTGGTTTTCCCATTATAAGCTTATTAAATACTTTATTTACATCAATATCTTTTGCGTTGTCAATTTCTGTAGCATTTTCAACAATATTGCTAAATTCTTCTTTTTCTTCTTCCAGTGCTAAATCAAGTTCTTTTCTAGCTTGATTTAAAAGTTCGATTTTTTCGTGTGCTTCATCAATTTTTCCTTGTGCTTGCAGTTCTTTCATTTCATTTTTGATTTTTTCGATTTTGTTTTTAATATTTACGCTTTTTAACATTTTCCCATCTCCTTATAAATTTAATGCTATTTCTAGTTCTTTTTGTTTTCTATCATTTTCTTTTTTGTAATCTTTTAAAAATTGTTTTGGTGTATGTTGATAATTCATAACACATTTTCCAAAATCATTTTTAACTGTCGTTGCACCAGTAACTTTTACATCAAAAAACTCACTTGCCGATTTGCCAGTGAGCCATGTTTCTTTGTTTATTAAGCTATTTATTTCATCTTCCGTCTTGCCCTCAACTGCTTTTGTCATGTAAGTTTCCACAAGACCTTTTTGCAACTCGTCGAGCGTATCTGCCCATTTTAATAGTTCGTCAGCATTTCCAAAAATACCCACGCTCGGTTTGTGTATCATAAGATAGGCATTAGAGGGTATCTCTATTTCGTCACAACCAAATGCGATAATAGATGCGGCACTCGCCGCCAAGCCATCTATAATAGCTTTTGTATGTCCATCAAATCTTTGTAATAAATTACAAATTGCGACACCTGCAAATAAATCACCGCCACCACTTGATATATAGACCTCAACGTTTTTGTTCGCATCTTTTAAAAGATTTCTGATATCTTCAGGATATGTTTCAACCGTATCTCCCCATGACCAACCTTTCCAACGGTCATCTACAATATCTCCAGTAACATATATTTGTGTTACATCACCTTTGTTTTTTACCTCTATCAATCTTTCTCACCACCTTTCTCATAAGCTTTTCCGATGTCCTCGATTGGAACAAACGTTCCATTTACCATAAGGACATCACCACCATCAATAAATGGCATGCCCGAGTAGTTTCTTGCCTCGTTAGGTGTATATATACCGCCCGACACATATTTTTGTAAAGCCTCTGCTTGTGATTTTAAATCACCTCGCAGTATTGTTGCCACATTAAACTCAGTATGCACTCCGCTTTTTAACTCGGCATCAAATAACAACTTATAATCAAATTCTTCTTCGTATTTTTTCAAAATTACTAAAAGTGTATCAATCAAAAAAGTTAAGTTTTGCATTTCTGAATTATTATAACTAGATTTATCATAGTTATTTAGATGATTAGGTTTGATACCAAAAGCAGCTGCGATTTGTAATGATGTAAATTTTTTTAAATCAAAAAATTGTGCATCTGTAAGTTTTATGTCAAGAGGTGTTAACTTCATGCCGAGTGGTATCGGCACAATATTTCCATTATCTTTATCTCTCACAAAATCTGTAATAGTCCTCACAAGTTCTGTCTTTTTAGCCTTATTTAACTCGCCCGTGTACTCCAGTATCGCATTTGCAGTAAGTCCTCTCGCATACAAATCATTTAGATATTTTTGAGACTCTTTAGCACCTTTTATAGTGCTTGCAAGTTCTTCCGCAATACTTTTTCCCACGATTCCATCTCTAGATAAACCGCCTTTTAAATGTATTATTTCTTTGTCTTTAAAATAATAAGTTTTGTTTTTAGCTTTGTACTTGTATATATAAGTTGCATCTGATTTTAATATTTTTGCATCATCAATTAAAATCTTAACTTTACTTGGGTCAAGTGGGTGTAAAGCAACTCTTTTACCACCTTTTGTTTCTATCAATGCATAAGCATTTCCGTAATGATTTCTGTTTAACTCCATCAAAATTTTAAAATCTGATGGACTCATATATGGATTGGGTCTCACTTTTAAAAGATAGTTGATATCACTATCAGTGATTTTAACCCCATGTCCGTCTTTTAAATGTATTGATAGTTTTCCGAGCGACTCACTCAAAACTTTTAAGCAAATAAAATATGTTATCTCAGTATCAGCGACAATATTATTTTTATAACCACCACCATTTGATACATTTATAAACTCCCAGTCCTCGTTAGGTGTCCCCCACTCAAAATAGTTTTTTATACTCTTAATTATTCCCATCACGCACCCCCTTTCATAATGTCTAACCACTCTGACACATCTTGTTCTGCATCATATGACATTGTACTTTCTGTAGCCATTGCAAGTTTCCAAGCATTTATAACCGAATCCACAACGTCTATTCTATCTGTTTGTGTTTCTTTCATAATTTTTATTTCCCCAAAACTGTTTTGAGTAGTTTTAGCATTTATAAATGACCAAATCATTAATGCGTTGTTTTTGTCATACTGCACTTGTTTTGCTTGTACTGATAGTTGCAAATCTACTGTCGCATCATTTAAAGATTTTGCACTTTGCACTATCTCAACTAAATCACAATTTAAAAATTCTAAATCTGCTAAAAATGCACTTGCGTTGTGTCCGTCATATCCGCATGATATTATTTTCAAATCGTACTTTTCAATCAAACTTTTTAAGTGAGCAATTATAAACTTATAGTCTGTTTTTAGTCCAAAAACACCCTCTGTCAAAGTTAAAAGTCCTTGTTTTGCCCAAAGCCTATAAGGCACATCATCTGTCTTTTCGTGTTCCTCAAGCCTTAAAAGTGGCATAAAACTATGTGAGTAAATATAGTATTGTTCCCCGTATTTAAAAACTAGAGCAATACTCGTTAAGTCGCCACCGCTTGATAAGTCTATACCAAGCACGCACTCTTGACCTTTAAAGTCATCAAGAGTTAAATCACTTTCGCATTCCTTAAATTTATCTAAATCAACAAAGCCTGCCCCCGAGTATTTAACCCATTTATTTAACGATTTAGTCAAAAAGTTAATAAGTTCTTGACCTTGTTTTTCTTTTGCATCTATCGCTTTTTCTGACAAGTCTTTGATTTTTTCTTTGCTATAAGTGTTGTCATCATTCCACAATAAAAGCGGATTAGCTTTTGCCCAGTTTTTATAATCCCAAATATCGTCGCCCTCGTCCATTTCTGCAATGTAGACAAAAAGCGACTCTTTTTCTACAAGTCCAGTTACAACCTTTTTTGCCAACTCGTATTGCTCATAACAAGGACTGTTGATGTTAAAGCCTGCGGTTGTTATCGCAAGAGTTAAAGCATTACCAACACTTATTTGTCCATCAAGCAATAATTTATACATTTGATTAGTCGGGTGAGCGTGGTACTCATCAATAACGGATAGTATCGAACGGAAGCCATCAGCCGACTTTGTATCTCTACCGACTGATTTAATTTCCGTACCCGTTACCTTTGATATTATATTTCTCTCATGCTTTTTAATTTTATAAAGTTCAGCCAGTTCTTTGTCAGCGAGTATAAATTTCTCCACCTCGTCCCAAACAATATTGGCTTGCTCCTGTTTAGTCGCCGCACAATAGATTTTACCTTTATTGTAGCCACTAAAGGTTGCACGAGTATTTATTTCAGTACCCGACAAAAAACTCTTCCCGTTTTGCCTAGCCATTTGTATATAAGCTTCTCTAAACCTTAATTTTTTACTGCGTTTTTTCCGCCACCCGTGCAGTGAGCCTATTATAAAATCTTGGAAACCTCTCGTCTTTAATTTTTGAGGTTTCTCTCCTTCCAAAATTGTCAGTTCATTTGCTATATCTATTGCTTTTTCTGCAAGTTCAGCGTCCCAAATATATTCAAAGTCTTTTCTTTTTAAGTCGTCTAAATGTCTTTTACAACACTTTATTTCAGTTTCGCCTTTTAATACTTTTTTGCTAACAACAAGTTTAGCGTACTCAGTTGTCCTATCCATTTAAATACTTTAGATATTTATTTGTCGTACTTTCTTCTTTTGTAGGCACTATCAGCTTTAATCTGTCAGTTGTTGCCAGTCCAAGTTTTGTTGAGCACGACATAATTTGTTTGACAATTTTATCTTGTGCATTTATCAAAGGCGATACTTTCCCGTTATCTGTCATATATCTGTATTCAAATTCCGACTCCTGCAATTGTTTTGTAATTTCTGTATATTGAGAGTAAGCATTACAGTAAATTGCCAACACTGATAAGTCCAAGTTATCTAGTAAATCAACTTTGCCTGCCTCGTCCACTACTCTTATAAATTCAGCACTACCGACCAAATTTAAAAAAGGTGGTGGAGTTAGTCCGTCCCTATCAAGTTTTAACTGTTGCTCTTGTTTTCGTCTTTGTTCAATTTTATCTTTGCCAATCTTGCCAGTCGCAACCGCCATAGTTTTTCTTGGTCTTGCCATACTACCACCACCTTTCTTTTCATTTCACCATAAATAACTTTTCGTATTTTGTTTTGTGTTGTCCACCTTGCAATGATGATTTTGCTTTTTTAAATTCATATACACGCTCAAATTTATTTGTCATATCGTATTCGCTGATTAAAACAATGTTGTTTTTACTCATATAAATACACCAATTATAAAATTCATCATAATCAAGTTGTTCTTTTTTATAAAGTCCTTTTGTTGTATTTTTGTAAGGCGGATCAAGATAAATAATTGAGTGTTTAACGTCAGTAAAATATTTATAATCTTTATTAAAAACTTTTAATTTATTTGTTTTTGTAAATGCCTTTAAATCTTGCAACCTCTCTAACTGTTGTAATTGTTGTAATTGTTGTAATCTTTGTAATTGTTTTGTGTTTCTCATTTTTTGCATAGCATCTTTATAAGTTTCTGTTTGTTTATATCCGCTAAACACGTCATGATTTTTAATAATCGCTTTAGCTAATTTATACTTTATATCCGAGTATTTTTTACTATACAGATAACTATTTTTTTTTATAACCAAAAGAGTTGACCAAAAGTTTTAAGTTGTCCGTTTCAGTTTTATTCATCTTTTCTTTGATTTTAAAAAACTCATCACGACTCACTATAAGTGTTTTTAGATATTCTCTATCCTCTTTTAAAATTTTATTTATAATTTGAGCAGGCGTAGAGTCCAAATCATTATAAACAACCGATAACCCATTTATTAAACATTCCATGGTGACCGCACCGCCACCACCAAATAAATCGTATATAGTTTTATCAGTACCAAAATTTTGGATTATAATTTGTATCAACTTTTTAGATATCTTCTTTTTGTTCCCGATATAAGGTAGACCTACCGCCCTGCCTTTTCTGATTTTATTTTCATCGAGTTTTAAAATCTCTCTCACCTACACAATAAAAAAGCACCGCAACAATATGCGGTGTCTTTGCACTTATAATATTAATATTCCATTTTTAACATTTGCACTTATAATATCAATATTTTATTTTTATATTTCTTGTCTTGTGTTTATAATATTAATATTTTATCTTTAACATTTGCACTTATAATATCAATATTTTATTTTAACTCTTATATTTCGTTCGTACATTTTTACACTTACTTTTTGTATTTTTGTGTTTATAACATTAATACTTTATTTTTAACCTACACTTATAATTTTTACTTTATTTTTTATCTTACAGTTATAATATAAATATTTTATTGTTAACCTACACTTATAACTCGTGATTAATTTTTTACACTTATAACTAGTTATTATTTTTTGCATCTATAAACTATCTTTATTTTTAACCAGTTTAGAAATTTTTGTTTTTGGCATTTTCTCGCACCAATTGTCCCGCGCTGGTCCCTATATCATCACCTAAAACATTTTAACCCACCCCCACATACTTTTTTATTTAAATCTAATAGCAATGCTTGGGTAGATATCTTTGTGTCGGTATCTCGGCTATATAAAGCGTGTATAGCCTTATGGCTTTTATCTGATAACCAAAATAGATTGTCGATATCATACGCCTTACTTATATCCTCGCTCACCTCTACTATATGATGAGCAAGAGTACCTGCTACTATCTTACCAGTTTTGTGGTAGTGGTATAAGTCAACTCCATGTACTCTGCTTTTACATTGCGTCCTTATAGATGACCATGCTTTGCTTGTATATATATCGTGATTAGTCCTCTTGTATTTATCATAGTTTTTTTGATATTTATTTTTGCAATCATCACATTGTTTTTGTGTAATGGGTATGACCTTACCACATTTACATAACTTTTTTAGAATATTATCAACGCCTTATACCTTTGTTAACATTAAAGTATCTTTGCTTTTTATCTAGTCATTTAAATTCCTCCTCAGTCAATAGTCTTTGCATAGCTATTTTATAATCACGACACAATGGATACTTGTTTAAGTCTATTAGTTGTCTTACTTTAATAGCATCTTTTTTGGTCCTCATATGTGCGTGTTGTCTATACTTGCCATGCTCTCTTTTTAATAACCAGGGTCTATCTAGATTATGCAAATACTTTATTGTTAGTTTCAATTTGTCCTCCTGTTTTTTGGTGGAGGCAAGAGGATTTGAACCTCTGACACCTTTTAAGTGTGACGGATTAGCAATCCGTTGCATTAAACCATACTCTGCCATACCTCCAGTACAAGCTTTATGTCCCACCCCTGCGTGCCTTATATGTCAGCTTGTAGCACTCCCCACCTTTTTTAAAAGGCTACCATTTTTTAATATAAAAAGAGTACCTAAACACTTTGCCTAGATACTCCTTTTAATAGTGTGATTATATTTAAAATATATTATAAATTAGGATATACTCCTACACTATTATTATACCACGGGTCTAACGCCCCCAACGCCCAATTTTTATATATCCGCTTTAGTATCTTTTAAGTATCTGTCGTGTACTTTGCGTGCATAGCTCTCATGCTTACTGCCACACTCTTTACTTATGCGTTTCCAGTCCCAACCATCTACATATCTTTTTTCAAAAATGTATCTAGTTAAACTGTCATCTATACCGCTTATAAAGTCCTCTATCTCTAGTCTTATATCTCTAGCTTTTTGTAGTCTCTTATTTAAGATCTTATAAAGTTTCCTTTTTTGTTTGTTTTCTACAACGCCTGTAATCGGAATGTGTATCTCTTGATAAGGGAACTCTGTATTTGAGCCTTTTGTTATATCAGTAACAACTATATCTTGACATTTCGCAATCTGAAAGTTTAAATCGTCAATCTCTTTTTTTAAAAATAAATACTGTGATAGAGTCTCTTTTGTCATTTGCCCCTCCAACAATATATCCAACCTTCCCACACCTCTACATGATATCCTTTTTTTGTATAATACTTTACTATTTTGATTTTTTGTTTAAAGTTTTTATAGGGTATTAATAAACATTTTTGTAACCCCAATTTTTATCCTCCAGTCTTTTTTTAAGGATATCTATTGTGGGTATACTGCGTATTATATAAGCATCTGTGGTGCTATCTACATCATTTGATAAATCAATTATTAATCTTACATTTTTAGCTACTGATTTACATATTTTAAAATCTTTATTTCCGCTCGCAGTTACAATCGCATCTACTTTACCACCATTTACAACTTTAGATAAATCCGTTTTTGTTACACTGCTGTTAAAGCTAATTACATTTGAGTGTTTACGCATTAATTCTAGCACGAGCGATTGACCAACTGTTTTTGATTGATTGATAACCATTATTATCTTTTTATCTAAGTTAAATAGCTCATACTCTAGTGTTTTTATTATTGCCTCTGCGGTTATTGATAGTTGATTACTATATGCACCCTCTATGTCCACTTGTTTATTGTCAGCTAATAAATCATAATTAAATCGTCTTGCGTGCTTGTACCCTAGAGGTTTTAATAACAAGATTTTATCTTTTGTTTTATTAAATTGAGGTATTTCCCTCTTTTGTCTTAAATCTATAATCTTTAAATTTGTTATTTCTTTTTTTATTTTATTTAAATATATATCTCTTTGTTTGTCTTTTATTAAACTATCATACACTACTACTAATCTACTCATCTGTTACCTCATCTACTTTAATTTCAATTCTAATAAATTTAACACCCTTTCTATTTCCACTTTTATTTTTGCTGATACTTGTCGATACACTACTTACTGTTGTGTTAAATCTTTCTGCCATCTCGCCAACACTGTCAGCAACATAAAGGGGCAATTGGTATTTGTCGGGTGTTACTGCTAAATAAACTGTCTTTTTCATTTTTCCTCCAAATGAGGAGCCTGCTTGTGCAGCTTATTTTAAATCTTCCTCTTTTACAAAAGTTCCGTCAATTATTCTGCCCTTTCTACCTTTGATTTCCTCGTATGCACTTTCAACACATTTAACAAAATCTAAACCATAAATATCTGCTATTGCCATTAAATTTGCTAATCCATAATATAGAGTATCCTCATAATATCCGTTTCTGATTACATCTGTTATCCCTTGTGCTAAGCAATCAATCTCTTCTTTTTTGTCTTCTTCCAAGTATGTTTTTATGTTTTTTTCTATTTCTTTATAATAATCTTCAAAAACATCTAATTTCATATCAAGCATATTTCCTATAACTAATGTCACAAAAATATCTCCTATTGAATCTTTAATAACATCAATTTTGTTTTTGGAAATTCCAATAATTAGTTCTGATATTTCTTCACAAGTCTTTACTTGTTGACTTTTTACAGTTCCTTTTTTGTCTAATTCTCTATCTTTTCCCCATTGCTCAATTTTATTTATTAATTCTTTAATTTTCATTTTTTACTCCGTTCTACTCCGTTTTACTCAACTTTAATTCCAACATTCTCTTAGCATTGTTTTTATCTTCAGAATCATCTTTTTTATAAATTTCTATCAATTTCTCTAAATAATCTTTTGCTTTCATCAAGTCATCAGCCTTATTTTTATTGTTAAATCTAACTAAATATTTGAGGACGTTAAATAAATACTTTCTTCCGTTTCCAAGTGATTGTTATCGACTATTGCAATAATAGTTTTTATAGTGTCCTCGCCATTAATTTTGTAATGGTCGGGATTATTCCTCATCTTCCACCTCAATTTGTTCAAAATCATCTAGAGTTGTATTGTATCTTTCCTTTATTTCATCTATTTCTACTTGGGTAAATTGAGTTTGTGAGTTTTCACTCTGTGTAATAGTGTTAAGCTTGAAAATACCAATTTCACTATTAAAGTTCAAATATTTTAATGGTTTGCTCTCTAAGAATCTATGTTCCAACCAATATTTCTTTTCTTCTTTTCTTTCTTCTACTGGTGTGTTTGTATATTCCATTATTAACTTGAATAAATTATATATTTTAGTAACATCTGTATCTTTATCAATAAACTTTCCTTCAATTACAAAGTCTCTATATTCATCTGTTCCTATTGTCGCTATAGCATAAGTATCGTCTTCATAATATAGTTCCTCTTCACTAATTTCTTTGTCAAATATATATATCTTTGCCATCTGTTAATGTGTAAAATCCTAACTGTTCTACTTCCTTTATAAAGGTTTGTGTTTTCATTATTTTTCACTCTCTCCAAGTATCATAAATTTCTAAAATTGGATATTCATAACTTGAATACCTAATAATGATATCTCCATATTTTTCTTGTAATTTCATCAAATCTTCAAGTGTATTTATTTCAACTAAATAGCAATTTACTTCAACATCTCTAACTATAGTTTTATCTGGCAATACTCTATGATTAGTTCCTTTTGCTTTAAAATTGCAATTATGTCTTTCATCAAACGCTTCAAAGCTTGGCAATAAGTAACATTCAGTTTCAATACAACTACCTTGGTATGCTTCTTTTATTGGTTGGATATCATCGCTCCATTCTGATGTTCTCTCTACTTTAAAAATCATTGTTATCTCCTAGTTAAAGTTATCTACTGTCAATTGAGATAGTTCCCAAATATCATTCTTATTTAGCATCTTTTCCAATGCGTTCTCATAGAAATCTTTCTCTATTTCAAATCCGTAAGAATTCCTACCTAGTTCTAACGCTGCTCTTAATGTTGCTCCGCTTCCTGCTACTGGATCTATAACTACATCGCCTTTATCTGTAAATATTTCAATTAGTTCTTTAAGCACTCCTACAGGTTTTTGTGTCGGGTGTACTTTAGGATATTTCTTTGAATTATCTCTTTTCCATTCAAACCAGTTGAAAATCATTTTTCCTTTACCTGTTTCTTTTTTTCCGTTGTTAAACTTTGGTAGCTTATCCCTATATAAAACTACTGCGTGTTCAGTTGCTCCAACTATTTTCATGTTTGCTTTTAAAACTTGTGCTGAATAATTTTTTATAAAAAATATTGGATATGACTTCATAAATCCATATTTTTTACCATATTCAACTACTGTTGGTATTTGTTCAAAGCTACAAAATACAATCATTGCAGGTGCTTTATTTCTTTCTTTAGGTTCTTTTATAAGCATCTTTGAACAAAAGTGCATAAACTCTGCAATTCTAAATGTTTCATCCGTTTTAAAAAATGATTTCTTAGCTAGTTTGCTTTCTCCGTTTTTATTATCTCCGTCTTTATACCAAACTGGATTACTCGCATAAGCATCAACCCCTATTCTGTAAGGTATATCTGCAATAACTAACTGTGCTTTAGGTATGTTGTACCTTTTATAATTTTGAAAATTATCCCTATAAAGTTCACATTTTATTTCTTGATTACTCTTTCTTGCTACTGCTTCCACTCTATACACCTACCTATTCAAAATGGAATGTCATTATTATTTACTGGGAAAAATCCGTCATAGTTTTGGTCTTGCACTTCACTATCTCCACCATTTTTGTCTCTAGAGTCTATAAAAGTAAATCCATCGACTATAACATTTGTTATATAAATCCTTTGTCCTTCTTTATTTTCATAGCTTCCAGTCTGTATATGTCCTTCTACTCCAAGCTGATTTCCCTTGCCTACATAATTAGAAAGTGTCTCAGCAGTTTTACCAAATGCTATGCAACCAATAAAATCTGCAGTTGGTAAATTGTTTCTTTCTGCTTCCTGTCTTTTTTCTTTTGTCATTTTTCTATTTATTGCCAAAGTAAATCGACCTATCGCCATTTGTGAATTTGTGTATCTCAATTCAATATCTTTAGTCAAACGTCCTATTAATATAACCTTATTCATTTTTCAATCTCCCATTCTATTTTCAACCCAAATTTCTATAATCTTATCTTTTTTTAAATAAACGCTATATGCCCCCTCAAGTTCATCTTCACATTTTATATATTCGTTGCCGTTAAAATATCTACTCCAAAATTTAGCTTCGCTTTCTGCAAAAACAACTTTGCTTGGAGGATTACAATAATCTAGTGTTTCGTCTTGATAATATAAAGTAACCTCAATCATAATTTCTCCTTTAAATTTCATAAAATTTATAATCTTGACCGTATCTTTTCAAAAATAATTTCTTTTTTATCATGTAAACTTGGGTCTTTACCCCTTTTACATCTTCCACTATCCATTTTTTCTGTTCGTTATCCCAGTATTTAAAATCTGCTACATACTCGATTTTTCTGTGGGTAGCTCCGTCTAATTTAAATTTATCTTGCAATAAGAATCTCGGCTGCAATTCCAAATCTCTAATTTCCCCTGCTCTCCTTAGAATTTTTAATTCTCGGTATCTTGCAGCTTCTTTTCTACTATCAAATTTTATTCCGTCAACTAAAGTTTTTACTGCGTTATACTTGCCTCTCCTCAAAGATAACTCCTTCCAAATATTTTTATAAACTCATCTCTAGTATGTGTTTTTTCAAACTCTAATTGTCCTCGCCTTTTACTCCACTCCATTAATTTTTTGTTTTTGTGTAGTCGTGTATGACACTCACGACAAATTTTTATAGTCAATTTATATTTATCTGCCAGTTGTCTTAACCCTCTACCAAAAATCAAGTGGTGTTCTTCCAGTTTCCTAAATCTACCACATATTTCGCATTCTTTTATTTCCAAAACAGCTCCTCGTATTCCGAGCGATAATCTATGATTGTCACTCCATTTTCACTTGCTATTTTTAAAAAATAGTCAATCAAATTGCCCATTTGTTTTTTGTCAAACTTACTAGAGCCGACAAAACACCTCAAAAGCACCGAGTTTCCAAAATCCTCTAAGATTTTGTAACTCCTAAAAGCACTTTTAAAAATATTTATGCTTTTTTTGGGTATGATAATATCCTCATATTCTGCCCCCACTGCCTCTATACCGTCTATATACAGTGCAAGTCTATTTTCTTCCGTGGGTACTCCATTTATTTTTTTGTCAATATCTCCGATAATCGCCCACAACAAATTGTTTTGTCTTAAAGTTCTACTACTTTTTACGTTTGATATTTTGATGTTGTAAAAATCATCTTGATTTAATTTTTCAATCTCATTCACATCAAGTGTTCTGTTAACCTCAAAGCTTATGATAGGTTTCCCAAATTCGTTAAAGCTTAAATTTTTAAAATTTCCAGTTAATTTCATATTTTTTCAACCTTTTCAATTTTTGCGACCGTAACTGCGTTGTAATTGCTATCGTCCTGTAACTCAACTTGTATAAGTTCAGCCGTTTTTGTTTTTCTAAAAATAATCGCATTTATGTGTTTATAAACAATGCCACCAAGTTTTACTTTTTGTCGCTCTCGCATTGCTTTTACTGCCTCTTTGTAAGTCATTGCAACCTCAAATTTTTGTCTTTATCACGATATAAATTTATAACAAATTTGCCTGCTTTAGCCTTTATCCTGCCTGCTAAAGATTCGTCAATTTTTACTAACTCATCATGTGTCAACTCTGTTGATATTATTGTTTTTAGTTTATTATTTGCTCTAAAGTTTAGTAATTCCCACGTTTTTGTAATATCAGCATTAGTTAAACTTATACCGTTGTCGCTTATTGCTTTTTTAAACATATCATCAATGTATAAACACTCAACACGCTTTAACTCGTCTATTAAACTTGTGTCATCAAAATTTTTGAGTTTGTCTATTTCGTCAGTCCAAACAATGTGCTTAACTCTTATGTTTTTGCGACTTTGATAGTTTGAAATTGCCGAGCATATATGTGTTTTGCCTGCTCCACTTTGTCCACCGATAAAAAACCAGTCTTTAGTTTTTGCATTTTCTTCTGCTAAATTTTTTATGTTTTTTTGCCAATCATGGGTAACAAAAAAGTTGTCAAAACTAAATTTTAATAAAGGTTTAGTACCACTTTTTTCTGCTTTTGTTTCGGCTTTTTTGCTTTTAATACATGAACATTCTGTCACATATGGATAGTAAATTCCATTTTCTTTTTTAATTTGCATAATATAGCCCTTATCTCTACATTTAGTGCAGTTAGTTTCTGAGCCAATTGCCGAGTTAAAGCCGTTCATTTCAAAAATTGCTAACTTTTTTTGTTCTTCGTCAGTCCAAATATTTTTTTGCTCTTTTAAACTGTCCATAGCTACCACCTATAGCCATATCCCACAATGTGGAAGGTCGTCATCTTCATTTTTTTGTTTGTAAGGCGTTTTATTAAATTGTTTGTTTTTTAACTCATAAAAACCCTGCCAACTGTTTTGTATAGACTGATTTATAATCGCCAGTCGCTCGTCTCTATCTTGTGATAATCTCATAAGAGCGTTTATATTTAATTTCATTGCTCTAGCAGTTAAAGGTTTCTTGACTAGTTTTCTCATTTTCTCAAATTCTTTTAAAGCGTCTATCATTTCGTTATCGCTTTCTAAAAAATCAAATTCTTTTAAAACGTCATCAACCTTTTTATTTTTAGATTTATTTTTGGAAACCTCGCCTCCATTTTCCCCTCGGGGGGATATAGGGGGGTTATTATATTTATTATTAACTGTATTATTATATTTATTATTAACTGTGAAGTTTTTTTCACTAGGTTCGGAAGATTTTTTCACTACCCCCGTGAAGTTTTTTTCACTAGGTTCGGAAGATTTTTTCACTACCCCGTGAAAATTGTTTCCATTAGTTTGAGGGTTATTATTTAAATAAATATACCTACATTTAATATTTTTTGTTCCCTCTTCGTAAATATTTTTTGTGCAAATATAGCCTTGTTTTTCTAAATTATTAATCCAGTTGATAATACTGCGGTTACTTACTCCATAAAGTTCGGCAAAATAGCCGTTAGTAGCCCAACAATACCCTTTTTCATTTGCTAACGCTGTTATTTCTGCATATAACAATTTTGCATTAGCCGTTAAATCTTTGTCATATCTCACGTTTGCAGGTATTATTGCATAGTACCCTCTATCCATACTCAAACTCCTTTACCAAGTAGCTATTGTTTTTTTAGTTTTTTCCAACTGTGCATCTGTCAGTCCGTCCAAATTGTCGACTTTTAAATTTTGTTGTAGCCAATTTACAAATGTATCAAAACTAATTTTTTTAGTTGCTAAAATTTGTGCTATCTCTTGTCGGTATTGTTTAGTTTCCTTTGTAGTCGTTTTATTTGCCCCTAAATCATCTTTATTGGTATAATCGCTATCCTTTGTATCATCTATGGCAAATAAACCATTTAAAGCATATTTTCGAGCGTATGAAGATGTACTCCCAGTTATTTGTGCCGAGTCCATTTTCTTTTTTTCTAAAGCCTCTCTTGCATATGCATGATTTTCTATACACCCTTGCGATTGTGTATCATACAATCTCGCAGTTGATTTGAGATAGTATCTATCGCCGATTAATTCAACCTTATCATTGATTAAAAGTACTGTTTGTGTCTCTAATAGCAACGGTTTAACCGCCTCTAAAATATCTTCACAATTTCTGTATTTATAGTTCCCAAACTCGTTAAATTGATTTTTTGGTGCTTTTAATCTACTTTGTATAATCAATAGCTTTTCGTAAATAGTTGTTGTTTTTTCCATGTTCTGCACCTCTTTATCTAATTCTTAAACTTTCGCTTTGTACAAGTTCTACCGCACCTGTTAAAAGACCATTTTTAACTGCCTCTTTTACATCACTCTTTAACAACTTTTTCTCAATTTTGAAATAATCTTCAGGTATTTTAGTCTCGTCAATTATTTTTAAACTTGGAGCATTTTTTTGTATATTAAAGCTAAATAGTTTTGTCTTAAACTTTCTTTTGTTAAGTGCTATCATAGATGATTGTAAATACTCTTTAATATCTTTTTGTCTATTTTCTAAAGCTTTTCTTCTGTTGTATAATCTTTTTTCTTCGTCTTTTATTCCGTTTATTTCCTTGTCAAAATCTCTTAAAAGTTTTGCAATATTATCAGCTTTTACTTCAATCTCATCATCAATATTTGATAAAGCAATGTGTAAATCTTCATCTTCTATGTCTAAATCCATTAAATTTTGATACATTTCTGTTAATTCATATAATTTCATTTGTTTCCTCCTCTAAAATATCTATTTTTATACCGTTAATTTTTTGCACGTCTTTAATAATAAAGTTGTCTATTAATTTGTTGATTATATACGTATAGCCATCTATCAATATTTCACTTTTTGATTTAAAATGTGAAACTTTGTTTAAATGTTTTTCGTTTATTTCTAATTCAAAATTTATATTTATTTTCATTTTTGTTTATCCTCTTTTCGTGTTATAATTAAGATAATAATAATTTTTGTTTGGTCTTGATACTTTAGTCGGTGCAAGACCTTTTTTATTGCCAGTCATTTTTGTGCCTCATATCAAAGATTTAATTAATAAATCTATAATCATTGTGCCTTTATACAATGCTAAACAAGCTATTTTTATTAGTGTTACAATTAATAAATAGTTTATTGTCGCAAGTATTATAAGACCTGCAATACGTCTTATAGTTAAATTCAAATTTTTAAAACTCAATCTCATCTTCTTGTTCCTTTACATACTCCAAAAATTTATCGACCATTAATCCAATAAAACTGTCCCAATCTGCCTTGTTTTCAGTTTGTTCTGTTTCCACAATTAATTCTCTTTTCATGATTACGCTCCTTTGTACTGTTCATTTTTCTGAACTTTTACTGTGAAAAAATAAATTGGTATTTCTTTGTGAGGTATATCTAACAAGTTGCAAATTTGAAAGATTTCTTGCGAAGTAAAATCTGATAGGTTATGCATTTTTGAATAAAATGTGGTACTACCCATATCTAGATATCTTGTAAAATTTTTGTATGTGTCAAATTTTTCTACAATTCTACCTTTTAATTTTGAATAATCAAACATATATATTCACTTCCTTTCTTTTTTAAAGTTTTGATTTCTGAACTGCCTATATAGTACCCTATTTTGAAATTAATGTCAACACGTTTCTAAACTTTTTTTATAAAATTTAATTTTAGTGTTCCGTTTTCTGTATTTTTGTGTTATAATATAGATAACAAAGGGGGTGATTAAAATGAAATTTACAAACCGTTTAAGGTATGCTTTAGACTTTAGAAATATGAAACAATCCGAATTATCAAAAATAACTGGGATTGGCAAATCAGCGATAAGTCAATACTTGTCGGGCGAATATGAGGCTAAACAAGAAAACACCTATCTTATGTCGGAGGCTTTAAATGTAAATCCTGCGTGGTTAATGGGTTTTGATGTGCCTATGGTAGGAGATGACGAAAACAAAGGAGTACCAATTATAGGTACAATTGCAGCAGGTACACCAATTTTAGCGGAGGAAAATATTGAAGATTATTTTATAATTGATAAAAGGATTGGTGCTGATTTCGCTCTAAAAATAAAAGGCGATAGTATGATAAATGCTGACATTTACAACGGAGATATTGCATTTATCAGGAAACAACCATCACTAGAAAATGGAGAAATCGGAGCAATATTACTAGATAACGAGGCAACTTTAAAAAGGTTTAGTAGGACTGACGGTAGTGTTATTTTACAAGCTGAAAATTCAGAATTAAAAGACTGGCCTCGTATTTATACCACGGGTAATATAATTATATTAGGAAAGCTTGTGGGCGTGTTTAGCAACAAAGATTAAAAGAGTGCAGTACGTAAGCACTCTTTTATTTGAAATGAGGAGCAATTATGGAACATTTTTTTAAAATTGAAAATGGAAAACGAATTTCCAATCCAAGAAATAAAGGAAAATCTTTAAACGAATTTCCAACTGACTTTTGTGTTTTAGATTTAGAGACAACTGGATTAGATCCATATTTTGATGAAATTATAGAAGTAGGAATTATCAAAGTAAGGAATAATGAAATTATTGATACTTATCAATCATTGATTAAGCCTGAAAGCACTTTTACTGTTGACGGTAAAGAGTGTTATATTGATGAATTTATAGTTGAATTAACTGGTATAACAAATGAAATGCTTAAAGAAGCACCTTTATTGAAAAATGTTTTTAAAGATATTGAAAACTTTATTGGCGATGACGTAATCGTTGGTCATAATATCAATTTCGATATTAATTTTTTATACGACTTTGCAAGAGAAAATGGATTTAAAGAAGTAAATAATGATTATTGGGACTCAATGAAACTTGCTCGTAGAATTTTAAGGGATTTAAAGCATCATAGATTGAAAGATTTAGCAGAATTTTTTGACATCAATTATGAGGGACACAGATCCTTAAACGACTGCGAAACTACACTTAATATTATGAAACTTTTAAAAATCTATGCAGATGATAATAATATTGACTATCTGACATTGCCTCATATCTACAATGCAGATATGAAAAACATAAAATGCACCGTCGAAAATATTGATGTTAATAATTATTTTTATGAAAAACACATTTGTTTTACAGGAAAATTAGAAACATTTGAAAGAAAAGATGCGGCTCAAATATGTGTAAACTTAGGCGCTATTTGTGATAATAATGTTACTAAAAAAACCAACATTTTAGTTTTAGGTAATTTTGACTATAATGCAACAATTAAAGATAAATCTACTAAATTAAAGAAAGCTGAAAAACTTATACTTGAAGGTCAAGACTTAATAATTATGAATGAAAGTTTATTTTTAAACACTATTTCAGAAAATGATTGAACAAAAAAATAGAGGACGTGTAAAACACATCCCCTACCTAAGGTATAATACAACCTTAACAAAACTCAAGTGTATTATACCACAATTTACGGAGGTAAAAAAATGAAAACAGCAGTAGCTTACGGAAGATACTCAACAGATATGCAAAGGGAAGAAAGTATAGACGCTCAATTTAGAGCGATTAGAGATTATTGCGAGCGTAACGATATTACATTATTAAAAACTTATGCAGATGAGGGGATATCAGGAACGACTGATGATAGACCCCAGTTCCAAAAAATGATTTTTGATGCTGAGAGTGGCGTTTTTGATTATATAATAGTGCATAAACTAGATAGGTTTAGTAGGTCAAAGTATGACAGTGCAATATATAAACGCAAACTCAAGCTATGTAATGTGCAATTAATATCAGTTTTAGAAAATTTAGATGGATCGCCCGAATCTTTGATTTTAGAATCGGTTTTAGAGGGAATGAACGAATATTACTCACGTAACTTATCACGCGAGGTAAAAAAAGGAAAAAAAGAGAATGCTTTAAAAGCAAAATTTAACGGTGGTACACCTCCACTCGGTTATAATATAGATAAAGACAACAATTATGTTATTAACGCTTATGAGGCGGAAATAATTAAAATAATCTTTGATATGTATAGTAAAAATCACACATACAAAGAAATAATGGATTATTTAAATGAGAATGGTTATAAAACAAAAAATGGAAAAAACTTTACAAGAAATAGTTTTTACGAAATATTAAATAACGAAAAATATATTGGAACTTATGTTTACTCGAAAGAAGATTATGACGGTTTTACAAAAAAAAGAAATTATCACAAACACAAAAATCGAGAAGATATGATAATCGTTGAAAATGGAGTACCTGCAATAATAAAAAAAGAGGTTTGGAATATGTCGCAAGAAAGACTAAAAAATAACAAACATAGACAAAAACGAAACAAAAATGGAAGATATTATATTTTAACTGGGTTAATATTTTGTGCAGAATGTGGAGCACCAATGTGCGGAAACACAATAAGAAAAAACTCAGAACAAGTTTATCATTACTATAAATGTAACGATAGAGTTAGGACAAGAAAATGTAAATCACTATCAGCAAGAGCAGAAAAAATTGAAAAACAAGTACTAGATTGCTTTGACGATTTAATTTTTACAGAATTTAACAAGGAGAAAATAATAAAATCTATGATAGTTTTTTTAGAAAAATCAGAAAAAGAAAATAATATAATTGATAAATTAAAATCAGAACTAAAAGAAACACAAAATCAAATTGACAATATATTAGATGCAATTATAAATGGAATATCATCAACAAGTGTAAATCAAAAATTAAAAGAATTAGAAAATAAAAAAGAATCTCTGACTTTGTCAATGTTAAAATATCAAAAAGAAAACAACGTTATAAAAACGTTAGAAAACAAAATTAGAGACTTTTTATATGAATATGATAGCATATATAGCTTTACACAACAAGAACAAACTATTGTTCTAAAAACTTTTATCGACAGAATTGAATTTAAAAGGGGCAAAGTCAATATAAAACTTAAAATGCTTGAAAGTGTGGATATTGATGGTGCGGAAAGGGGGATTTGAACCCCCACGCAAATTAATGCACATGCCCCTCAAACATGCCTGTCTGCCAATTCCAGCACTTCCGCAAGTTATAATAAATATTATAAGATAAATTTACAATATTGTCGAGTTTTTTATCGAAATTTAATAATCAATCTATTCCCTCTATTTTAAAACCTACATTATCAAGTTCGAGTTCTAAGACTTCCCAATTTAGTTCTAAATCTTTTGTAAAATCATATAATTCTTTCTTGATTTGGAAAGTATTTTTTACAATAGCCATAATAGTTGGGCCTGCTCCACTTAAATAACTACCTAATGTTCTAGATTTTAAAAATGTCATAATACTTGTATAATCAGGAATTAATTTACCTCTATATTTTTGATGTATATTATCTTCTAGACCAATTTTTAAATAATCATCTTCTCCATAAATAAGAGAGCTAATTAAAAAAGCAACCCTTGAACAATTAAAAGTAATATCTTTCATTTCAAAACTATTGGACAGAATTTCACGAGAAGATTTAGTAGATAATTCGAAATCTGGTACTAAAGCTAAAAATTTGTAATGATTTTTGGGAACTATTTTTAACGATTTATTTACACCATCTTTATTTAAAGTAGCTGTCACATTTCCAAAAATTGCAGATGCTACATTATCAGGATGTCCTTCAAATTCAGCAGCAATTTGCAAAATTTCATTTTTATCAATTTTTTTGTTCATAATTAAATAGGCACCTACTATACCTCCTACTATACATGAAGAGGAACTACCTAATCCTCGAGCTCTAGGTATATTGGACTCTACTGTGATTTCAGCCGGAATACAATCCATATTAAATTTTTGAAATGTTTTTTTATAAGATAAATAAATTAGATTGTCTTGAATTGGTAAAATTTCATCTCTTTCAATTATTTTAGATTCATCACTTAATGAAAATCTAAATGTGTTATATAAATTTAATGCAAGTCCCAATACATCAAAACCAGGACCCATATTTGCACTAGTTGCTGGAACTTTAACTTTCATTTCTTTCACCTATAAATTCCATTAATGTATCTAAAATATCTTCGACATTTATAAACTTTTTATGCTTTATTGTCTTATTCTTCAAATCTAGCAAATCCAAAGGTACTTTAATATTAGTCTGTTCTTCAAAAATTTTTAAATCTTCTAATATAAATCCATTGCGTTCAATATCTTCAAATTGGTCCATTATTATGTCTGCAAATTTAAATGGGCTGGCAGTGGATAAAATTACAATAGTTTCTTTTGGTCTAAACTTTAATTTATATTCATCAGCAACTTTCTTGGCAACTGCTGTATGAGGATCAATTAAATACTTATATTTTTCAAAAACATTTTTTATTTCAGAAAGTGTATCCTCTTGATTGCAAAAACTGGCATAAAATTCATCAAATTTATCTTCAAATTCATACTTCTTATTTAAAAATAAATTATTTTGTAAATTATTGACAATTTCTGTATCTTCTGTTTTATGATATAATAATCGTTCCAAATTACTTGAAATAATAATATCCATAGATGGAGAGTTTGTAATATGCAATTCTCTATTAGCATCATAAATTCCAGAGTTGAAAAATTCTGTAAGAACTTTATTTTCGTTAGAGGCAACTATTAATTTTTCAACAGGCAATCCCATATTTTTTGCGTAATACCCTGCTAATATATCGCCAAAATTTCCTGTAGGTACCACAAACGATACTTTTTCTCCCAATTCTATTATTTTGTTTTTTAATAATTGATTATAGGCATGAAAATAATAAATTATTTGCGGCAATAGTCTTCCTATATTTATTGAATTAGCAGAAGATAAAATATAATTTTTTCTTTTAATATTATCCAAAATTTCTTTATTTGTAAAAATATCTTTGACAGATTTTTGAGCATCATCAAAATTACCATTTATGCCGATAACTATTGTATTGGAAGAACTTATAGTCGTCATTTGTAATTTTTGTATTAAGCTTACTCCATTTTCAGGAAATAAAACTGCTATATCAATGTTTTCTAAGTCCTTAAACCCATATAATGCTGCACTGCCAGTATCACCACTTGTAGCTGTGAGTATCAAAATTTTTTCTTTAATATTTTTATCTTTGATAGCCTCTTCCATAAATAATGGCAAAATACTTAATGCGAAATCTTTGAATGCATGAGTCCTTCCATGATAAAGTTCTAAATAATGATAATCTCCAGCTTTTGTCAATGGAGCTGGATTTTCTGGAAATTCATCTCTATAGGCTTTGTTAATAATATTTTGAAGCTGTTCACTTGTATAATCATTTAAATACATATTTAAAATATTAAAAGCTAAATCTGTATAGGATAGCTTAGATAATTTTTTTATATCAACCTGTGGGAAATATTCAGGTACATATAAACCACCATCTTTTGCTATACCTTGTAAAACTGCATCTTTAAAATTAATTTTTATTTTAGAATTTCTAGTTGAATGATATTTCATGATTATACCTCGCTTTCCAACTTCGCAAAGAAATAATTTTTATCATCAAGATTTGAAATTATATCTAAAACTTTCTTTAATTTAATATTTTTTGTAAAAATATATAAATTATTTTCATCTTCTATTTTCTGTGATTCTATGCCAGTGACTAATGAAGAATACTTTTTAGATATTCTTAAATAAAACTTTGAAACCAGATCCATATTTGAAAGAGGTAAATTTTCTGTAATTAGTATATTATTACTGATAGCTGTTTTATTCATAATGTCTAGTAAATCTCTAAGAATCGCATCCACTGTTGGTTTCTTTCCCGCTCCAGCACCAACAAATGAAACTTCTCCAATTGTACTTCCCTGGTAAGAAATAATATTTGTTGAATTTTCTATATTAAAAAATTTAGAATTTATATCTACTGCTACAGGTAATACATAGCAGTAATACTTATTATTTATATATTCTGCTTCTCCTAGAAGTTTTAAATAATACGAATTTTGTGACAAAAACTTTATATCTTTTGAAATAACTTTCTCGATACCAAAAGAAAATATGTTACTCTCATTTACCTTAGAATTGAAAATTAATGTAGCTAATATTCTAATCTTTCTAAGAGTATCCATACCTCTTATATCAGCACTTGGATCTGGTTCAGCATATCCTAATTCTTGTGCTTTTTTTAAAGCATTCTCAAAGCTCATTTTTTTAGAAGCCATTTCTGTCAAAATAAAATTACAAGTTCCATTTAGTATTCCGTTAACCTTTGTAATATTATTGAATGGCAAATCTTCTAAAATAGACTTTATTATGTGTATACCTCCACCAACAGAAGCTTCATATAAAAAATTCACATTTTCTTTTAATGAGAGCTCTCTCAGTTCTTCATAATATTTAGAAACCACTGCCTTATTTGCTGTAACTACATTTTTACCAGCTTTAAAAGCTTTACTTATATATTCGTAAGCTTCATCCTCTGTGGCTGTAACTTCTACGATAGTATCTATTTCAGAATCATTTAAAATTACATTAAAGTCATCAGTAAAAACTAAATTTTTGTCAAAATATTTTCTATCTTTCTCTATGTTTTTAACAAGCACAGTTTTTATTTCAATGTTTTTGCCCGTAACATTATTTAATCTCTCACGATTTATATATACTAACTCCTCAATTCCCGAACCAATATTTCCAAAACCAATTATTGCAAGTTTCATAATATTCACCTGATTAAAAGTTCAGCAATTTGAACAGCATTAAGGGCAGCACCTTTTCTAATATTGTCACCCACAGACCAAAGTGACAGTCCATTTTGTGTAGATATATCACGTCTAATTCTGCCAATGAACACATTGTCTTTACCTTCTGCTACAATAGGCATTGGATAAGTCAAAGTTTTTGGATCATCATATAATTGTATCCCCTCATATTCTGCTAAAATATTTTTAATATCGCTAATTTCAAAATCTCTTTTGAGTTCTACGTTAATCGAAACACAATGAGCGTATTTTACCGGTACCCTAGCAGTTGTAGCAGTAACTCTCAAAGATTCATCATGCAAAATTTTCTTAGTTTCATTTATCATTTTCATTTCTTCTTTAGTATATCCATTATCTAAAAAATCGTCGATATGAGGAATTACATTATATTCTATTGGAAAGGGATACTTATCATGTGTACCTTTATCTAAGTCTTTTAACCCGCCAATACCAGAACCTGAAACAGATTGATAAGTAGAATAAATAACTCTTTTGATACCGTATTTATCTTGAATTGGCTTTAACGGAAGTACAGATTGAATAGTAGAACAATTAGGATTAGCATATATTCCATAACCATTTTTTATATCATTTGGATTAATTTCTGGAACTATCAAAGGAACATCTTTATCCATTCTAAAATGAGAACTATTATCTACAACTTCAACTCCATTTTCTGCAGCAATTTTCGCATACTTAGCACTTACACTTCCACCAGCTGCAAATAATGCTATATCTATATCTTTATAAAAAGAATCATTTTTTAATTCCTCAACGACATAACTTTTATCTTTAAAAATAATTTTGCTACCTGCCGATCTAAAAGAACTCATAGGGAAAAAATTTTTAACTGGAAAATTACGCTCTTCTAAAATATCAATTATTTTTCTACCTACAAGACCAGTAGCGCCCACAACAGCAACATTATACTCTCTCATTAAATAACACCTCAATTAAAAATTTCATATATCGATTTAATAGATTTCTCAAAATCTGATTCTGCAACTCCAACTATTATATTTAACTCACTAGATCCTTGACTTATCATCCTAATATTAATATTATTATCTCCTAGTGCTGAAAACACCTTAGCAGAAGTACCCTTCTTGTTGACCATTCCATTTCCCACTATTGCAATAAGTGCAATTCCATGTTCTACATTAATGTAATCAGGGTTCGTATAAATTTTAATTTCTTCAATAACTTTATTTATTTTATTTGCGATTTTCCCAGTATCAACAATTAAAGATACCGAATCAATGCTTGAAGGCATATGCTCTATTGGAATCTCATTGGTTTCAAGTACAGACATAATTTTTCTAAAAAAACCCAGTTCAGAATTCATAAAAGTTTTTTCAATGGTAATGGCACTAAAGCCTAATTTACCAGCAATACCTGTTATATTATTTGCTACATGCTCATTATCATAGTTTGGTATAATTGTAGTACCTTTATCCTTTGGATAATTCGTATTTTTTATGTTTATAGGAATTTTATGTTTTTTTACTGGAAAAATTGCATCTTCATGTAAAACAGGTGCTCCCATATATGATAACTCACGTAATTCTTTGTAAGTAATATAATCAATCGTCTTTGAAGTAGGCACAATCTTAGGGTCAGCAATTAAAAAACCTGACACATCTGTCCAATTTTCATATATTTTTGCTTTCAACGCATTTGCTAATAATGAACCAGTAATATCCGATCCGCCTCTAGAAAAAGTTTTTATATTACTATTCTCATCAGTGCCATAAAATCCGGGAATAACACTAAATTCTAAATTTTTTAATGTTTCTTCAATTTTTTCTTCAGTTTTATTAGTATCTATTTCTCCGTCTCTAAAAAAAAATATTTCACTAGCATCCACAAAGTTCCATCCTAAGTAATTAGATAATAAAATAGCATTTAAATATTCACCTCTACTTGCAGTAAAATCACGTGAAGCGCCATTTTGAATATCTATAAAAATTTCATTTAAGATACTTTTAAGATCTAAATCTAAATTTAAATCTTTTACTATTTGTAAAAAAGTATTTTCAATTAATTCAAAAATTTCCTTAAAATTTAAACCATGACTAGCAAGTTCGTAACACATTAAAAGCAAATCAGTTATTTTGTGTTTATTATTTATCCCTTTACCTGGAGCTGATACAACAATATATTTTCTATCCATGTCTTCTGTAACAATATCTTTTACTTTAATGAATTGTTTCGAATCAGCTAACGAACTACCTCCAAATTTTAAAACTTTCATAATATTCCTCCCTATAAAAAACTCGACCCAAAAAGGATCGAGTACAATGCTTTCTAGGATAAAAGCCACTGATTTTTAAATTAATATATCAATAAAGCTTTGATTAAAGATAACACTTAATTTACATAATGTCAATACATTAATGCGGTAATATTTTGGATTATATGAAATAAGAAATTGCACTTATCCATGGTCTTCTTCCTTTAACTTCAAAAAACCTATCCGTCGTGTTATTCCAACCTGTGACAATTTGAATAAAAGATTGCCCATCTATATATTGGCGGTAACCAATACCAATAACCCAATGCCAATTGACAATTCCTCTTGCTAATAAAAAAGCTACTACGTGTCCCTTGTCAATTTCAGATTTAAATTCATTAAAGTTTTTGACTTTTTCAGATTTCAGAAATACATTTCTACTTAAAAAATATTTCTTAATATCTCTATTGATACTAAAAACAGGTCCATTACCAATGTCTGAATATAAAAGCTTAAATAAAGAATATTTATTGATATTATCATTTAAAAAAGAATTACTTATAAATAGAGAGATATTAGTAGCAGCTACAGCAGCACAATGATTTTTAGCAATCCTGTTAGTTTCAATAGTAGTAATCCAATTTATATTTGAGGATTTAATTAAAAAGTTACAATTATACGCATTTTGAGGCAGTTGTTTAGAAGAAATAAAACGAAAACCATTCCCCATAAAACCAGAATATATAGATTTTTTTATATATTTCATAAAGTCACCTGTAAACGTAAAATACTTTAAATATTATAATAAACTAGCTCCTAATATATTTTTAAAATGATTGATAGCAAATTCATGTCCATTCTTATCGAAACTTGCAACACAGTCCTCATGAATTACAATTTTAAAACCTAAATTATAAGCATCTATTGCCGTGTGGAGAATACATATATCCGTACACACACCTGTTAAATGAATTTCTTCAATTTTTCTTTCTTGAAGTTTAATGAAAAGATTTGTACCAGCAAAAGCAGAATACCTAGTTTTATCCATATAATATATGTTTTTAGAATTTCTTACTTCTTGATAAAAATTTTCCAAAGATTCATATAATTTTCTTCCCCAACTATTTTGAATATTGTGCTCTGGGAAAAGTTTAGACTCTGGATGCAAGCTATCTTCTGAATTATGTAAATCTATAGCAAAAACTATATATTCATCATTATAATAAAATTCTTTAGTGAGATTTAAAATATTCTCTTCCAATAATTGTGCAGATTCTTTGCAAGATAACTTTCCATCATCATGTACAAAATCATTAGAATAATCAATATTTATTAAAGCTCGTTTCAATTTATTCCTCCAACTATTATTTTTTATATTATAACATCAACACATATATTTTCAACTTATAAAGACAATTAATAATAAAAAATCTAAAGATAAAGTCCATATAATTGTGTAAAAAGAATAGGTCATTTGAAACCAAAACTGGTACAATGTTTTTAACCAAAAAATAAAACAACCAGGAGGAAACAAATGACCCAATTACATTTTACAATTAATCAAGAAGAAATTCAAAACATAATTAATGAATCAGTAGAT